>NZ_JBGCBY010000024.1:0-130549 GCF_041262165.1 Streptacidiphilus sp. MAP12-16 | reverse complement strand
GCCCTACTGATCATCACCGCCGCCTACACCGGCATGCGCTGGGGCGAACTCGCCGGCCTGCGCCGCGAACGCTGCCACCTCACCGGCCAGCGCCCCCGGCTGGTCATCGACGCCGAAACGGGCTCCCTGCACGAAGTCAACGGCCAACTCGAGTACGGCACCCCCAAAACCCTCTCCTCGGTGCGCACCGTCACCCTGCCCCCGTTCCTCGCCGCCCTCCTCGCCGCCGAACTCAAACGCACCCGCAGCGACGTCGTCTTCCGCACCGTGCGCGACAAGCACCTGCGCCGCTCCACCTTCCAACGCCGCATCTGGGCCCCCGCCGTACACGGCACCACCCTCACCGACGGCACCACCTGGAAGCCCATCAAGCCCGGCCTGACCTTCCACAGCCTGCGCCACTCCCACAAGACCTGGCTCATCGAAGACGACATCCCCGACGTCGCCCAAGCCCGCCGCCTCGGCCACCGCATGGAACACAAGATCAACGACATCTACTCCCACGTCGCCGACAGCATCGAGCAGACCCTCCTCAACACACTCGAAGCCCGCTGGATCCGGGCGGTCACCAACGCGGCAGATAGCGCCCCTGCCGCCGGTCCCGAGGACGGCGACGCCCGCGGAGCCATCATGCGTGTCCCCGCCTGACGGTGACGGCGGCCCCGCCGGCCGCGCTCAACAACTGGCAGACAACCGCGTACTGACGATGTCGGTCAGTACTCCCAGTGCGGCTGCCCGCTGCCGAAGCTGACACATCGAATGGTCACACCGTGGTCGTTCGTCGTGGTCTTGCCGATGTCTGCCCTGCGGCAGAACTGCCCAGCCTCATAACAGTTCCCGGCGTTGGAGCGAATGGAACAGTTACCACCTGCGGCCCTGGCCGGAGTTGTCGCCGGGGCGGCGTGCGTTGTCTTCGGCGCGACCGGCACCGGCACAGTCCGCACGGGCGCAGGCGCGACCGGGGCCACGGTTGTCGGCGCAGGCGGGGCGACCGATGGCGACACTGGGGCCGCTGTCGTCAGCGAGGCCGAGGGCGTGCTGGGCGCCGTGGTCGCAGCCGTGGCCGACGCGGATACCGGGATGGGCGTCCTGGTCGGGGCGGCTGGCACCGACGAGCAGCCGGCCGCGCTGAGCATCGCAGCGAGGGCCACAAGAGCCAGCGTCCGGGCGGGGCGTGCGCGCAACGACACAGACATGTGGGGTCTCCTCGGAAGCGAGCTCGTGAGGACCAGGAGCCTATGCCCGCCCGCACGGCAGTGACTGGAGTCCGAGCACAGCCAGTGTCACGGTCGGCGGGCCGCGACGCTCGCCAGGGCCAGCCCTGCAGCCACCGTCCCCGGCGTTTCCGCAGGTCACCACCTCCAAGGCTGGAATTGCGCCTTTCAGACTCCGGGCGTGCTGGATGCAGCGCGTATCGGTGTGCGGGCGCGGCGACGCGCTCCCTGCACGCCGGGGCACCCCCCGATTCCCCCGCTGCGGCGTCGCCGGACGCCATGCCTTGGTTCCTGATGACATGCCAGCACATCGGCCGAAGATCCCTGGTGAGGAATCCACCGATCTCCGCGCGGCGCAGCACACCAGTCAGGATTGCCAACAGCGTTGGCCCCGTTCGGGATCTCGGACGGGGCCAACCAGGAGCTGACGGCGGCCGATCAGCCGCGTCACCGCCATCCGAAGTAGAGGTGGTGCGGCAGAACATCGACCAGCAGCCACACCGCCAGCCCTGCGAGTACAGCCCAGAAGAACACTCCGAACCGCGTGTCCGGCGCTGGCCCCTTCCACCGGTGGGACTTCTCCGCGGGGACGGGAGGAGGCGTTGTCTGCATCAGCAGTCTCCTTGGGTTGGCTGCACGTCGGCGACGGCGACTGCAACCACGGTCTACCTAGTCCCGGACCTTCTGAACACTCAGCTACGGCAGGCCACATACCCGAACAGCACTCCATACATCCGGACGCTCTGGAATGCTGACTGGACGGTTCTGGACGGTTCTAGACAGGGGGCGCTGGTGGGCAGGCCGGGGCAGCTGAAGCGACCAGAGTTGGACCGCGGCCCGCTCAAGGACCTCAACGACGCGCTACACGCACTGCACTTGCGCGCCGGGCGCCCCTCCCTGAAGGTGATGGCCGACGCCATCACCAACGGCAGAATCTCCCGCAGCAGCCTGCACAGCGCGCTGACCGCCCCGACGCTCCCGCGCTGGGACGTGGTCGACACCCTGGTCGAGATCCTTGCGACCCGGGCCCGCAACACCAGCCCCGAGCAGGAACTCGACGGCTTCCTTGAACTGTGGAAGCGGGCTGCCACGGACTTGGATCTGCGGTCCACAAGTGGACCATCACCGGCCGCGCTGAGCCGTGTCGTCGAGGCCCCGGCCCGGCGGGTCGTGATCTTCGTCAGTTTGCACCAGCCCGAGACTGGCGACGACGCAGTACTCGCATGGCAACGCAGAGGACTGTTCGAAAGCGTGAAGTCGGCGCTCGCCAAGGTATCCATCGATCCCGGTGCCACTGAGCTAGTTGATCGAGGCGATGGCCTGTTCTTTGTGCTCGACCCAACAGTGCCGCCACACCGCGTCCTGGGGCTTTGGGTCGCTGAGTTGCACGAGGCCGTGCGCGGGGCGAACCAGCTTGCTAAATACCGGCAAAGACTGCGGGTCGGCATCCACCAGGGCGTCACGGTCAGAGACGACCGTCATGGGCCGACCGGCTACGCCGTGACTGTGGCCGCTCGGCTCTGCGACGCAACGTTCGGACGCAACCTGCTCAGCGCGGGCGGGGATCTCGTCGTCGGCATCTCGGAAGACCTATGGAAAGGCGTCGTGCTCCAAGGCCACCCGCACGTTCGCCCCGAGGACTACACCCAAACCGAGATCGAACACTCTGGTTCGGCATGGTTCCGCGTACTCGGTCAACGGTAGATTTCTACTCTCCATCACCCCCGCACTCCGGCGGCCGCGGTATCGCCCTTGGACAGGCGCCACGCATCACGGTGCCGAGATCGTCATCGCCCAGATCCTCCAGCAAGACGCCCCAAGAGGCGGCACCCTGATTCTCCACCCGGTACACGAGAGCGCCATCGGCCACATACAACTCGTCAGGCATGAGCAGCCTGTCGTGATTGCTGGTCAGGTCGGTCCGACGCCCGAGGAATAGATACGCCTGGCACACCGGCCTGGACAGGAACGGCACCGTGACGATGAGACCGGCTACGACCCAGCAGTTGCCGAACCCAGCCGGATGGGAGCCCTTCACGGCGCCGTCGTGCTGCCAGGCAGCTCCGTGGACTTTGCGCCCGGAGCGCTTGAACAACGTGTCGTCCACGGCCACCACCAGCGGTGCACCGTCCGGCAGGAGGCGCTCGACGATCAGGCCGGCCAGGGCCAGCCCGACCTCGTCGATGGACCAGCGTGCGGTGGAGAACAGGCGGTGGCAGCGCGCGTGGTGCCACACTCGCTCCAGACCGGCTGCCAGTCCTGGCCCGACTGTGGCCACCGCGCCGCACCGGAAAGATCGCCCTGGCCCGCGAGATGACCGAACTGCTCGCCACCAAGTTCCCCGAGCGCACCGTCCAAGCCGTCGTGGAGGGTGATGGCGTCGGTGTGGCGTCCGGCGTGGCTGTAGGCGGTGGCGAGGTTGTTGCGGCTGGTGAAGGTGTGGGGGTGGTTGGGGCCGAGGGTGCGTATGCGGTCGGCTAGTGGACAAAGCCGATATGCCGTGACTACGACATCAATCAGCTCATCAAGCAGACCTGCTGACTACCAGTAGCATCAAATGCCAACAGAACTCAAACGTGCCATATAGTCGGCATGGAGCCTATCAACCTCAGATCTAATGGTAATCATTGTTCCTCTCTCGTCACGAAACGGCCTATTGGGATCCCCTTTAAACGATAGCCAATTGAAGCTGGTCACCACGGCATATGAGTGATCTACGATGAGAACCTTCGCATGTGTATCACCAAGTCGGACGAAGTTAAAGGTTTCGTACTTCTTGGCCAGGTCGTTCATTTTCCTTTCTACGGCCCTATCGGCCTCACTTGCGGGGCCCTCGCCGCCAATACCATAACCGATATCTACGTTAACCCCAGAGGAGATCAGGCGTTCAAGATCAGCGACAAATCGTGCGTTTACAACGGCCGCGCGAATCCAGGGGGAGATGATCATAAGCCTCTCCTTGGCAGACGACAGGGCATCCAACATTAGCGGCCTGTGCTCATGAACTTCCAGAACTCTTACTGGAATTCCCTTTAGTGCTGCCTCTGCCTCGTCAAGGCGGCCTGCCATTTCCGTGGCCAGGTCAACCAGAGGCTCTTTTTGCTCATCCGTAGCAATAGAGACCCGATCTTCGAATCCTGCCAATTGATTCTTATAACTCTCAGCCGTTCGCCTGATGGCTGCGATCTCAGCCTCGTCAGCGCGCAACTGGAGAAGCTCTTCACCTAGTAGTGAATCAACTGTTGACTCGGAATCTCGCAAGGGCCCAGTGATTCCGATTTTCCGAATACCTTCAGATTTCGCGAATGCAAGACTGTGATCTTCACTAATTCTTCCGTCTACCGCAAATTGAACCTGGATTTCATCCGGGCGATCCGCAGATTCAAAGATGAGTGCGATTGCTCGGAGGAAGAATTTTTCTCGCCGCCCATCGAGGGACATTACCGTAATTAGGTCATACTTAGCCGTTTCAGTTACGCTCTGCAGCACGATTGATACCTCAGAGGTGTCATCCGGGCCAACAGTGGGCGGATCCACAGGATACGCTGGAATTTCCAGAATATCATGCTGCCGCAAATCTCTAGGTCGCCACCTAAGTGATTTTTCAATACGCACGTACTTCCGCGTGAGCCCGTCGAAAGACAGGCGTAGCGTTTGCTCCTCAGGAGTGATTTCCGCAAGGTCGGCGCACGACTTCTTGCCCGACTCTGAAAGCACATAGTGAAATCTAGGTGTATCGCCGGCAACGGACACCGCTCCACTCGCGGGCACCGCGCTGATATGCCCCTTGACTACGAGCCGACCCATTACCGCATCCGTAACTTCCGTTGGAAGATTCAGAAAGCGAGCAATATCGTCACTGATATTCAGCCCTGCTTCAATACATCGCAGAGTGAACTCATCAAGAACACCGAGGGGCTTTCGCTTCAAAAGTCGACAGCGAACCGGAACTTCCCAAAATGGAAGCCCCACTTCCCTGTACGTTACAAGTCGATACCCAGTGCGCCGCGACAGACGTTGAACAATATCCTCAATGGGGGTTTCGGTCATGAATCTTCAGCCTTCTGGATTTGACAGTCACCATCGCTACGCATGTGCGAAAGAACTGCTCTGAGCGGGTTTCTGGAGCCGAGATTTGAGTCGATGAACGCCGCGTCTCCAACAATTACAAGGCCGTCCCTAGCACGGGAGACCGCGACGTTTACGCGCTCTTGACTACCCAAGAATCCAAGGTCGCCGCTCTCGTTCGACCTAGTAGTGCTAAAGATCGAAATGTCAGCCTCTTGCCCCTGGTATGAATCCACCGTTGCGACCCGCACGTTCAATAGATTCCTACCAAGTTCTCCAGCGGCAAGACTCTCAACAATCTCTCGCCTTTGCGCCTCGTAACCAGTGAGAACTGCCACGCTCAGATTTTGTGATCCGAGTCGGTCGGCAACCCACTGAATCCTATCTAGCAGCTTTGCAATAACTCGAGCTTCGCCTTTATTTCGAAGGCTCTTCCCCACTCTGCTCTCACGCCTATCGCCACGGTCACTAGTATCGACCCAGAGTGCTGCTGCCCCAAGAGATTGTTGGACAACGGCGGAAAGGTCCCTCGGCTCAGAGGTAAGCTGATCATTGTAGAAGCAATGACTGACTAGTCGGCCGATCGTCGGATGCATCCGGTGCTGATGCGTCAACGAGAATTTGCATGATTCTGGAAGGCGCTCCGATAGAACGGAGAACAGAGTCTCGCGCATCTGCTGGCGGCTAATATTGAAGCGATTTAGCACCGCAGGATCGTCTAGGGCCTGTTCAACGAAAGGAGGAAGTTGTCTATCATCACCGACCAGCACCCAGCGCTTGCTGCGTGACAACGGCACCAGGGATTCTGTAGCCGTAGCCTTGGACGCCTCATCGATGATGCACAAGTCAAAATTCATTGAATCTGTGCCCGGGACACCAGCGAGACCGACGCAGGTAGCAGCGACAACCTGTGCGCGGGCAACCAAGACCGCTGTGAACTCGCTCCCTCGGCCAAATCTATCTTCCCAGTCGGAAGAGATCTCTTGAAGCCGAGCTAGTCTAGGGTCATCGAAATTCGTTCGTGAAAGCGCTGAAGAAACTAGGCTCTCGTTAGTTTCTTCGGATCCTGCCCCAAGTGCCTCGGCAACCTTTGTTCTCGCGATGCCTTGCTGTGACATTTGATCCTTCAGAACAGCACGCCATTCAGAGAGCTTCGCTTCCATCTCCACAAGCTTCTCGCCCAGCGGTCCAGCGGATTCAAGCTGGGCCGCAAGAGTTACGCCGGTTTCGATAAACCGTTGCGCTACAGCCACAAGATCAGTACCGCTACCATTTCTGGCTGCACTCTCAATTTCGGAGGCAATGTTGAGGATAGGTCCAGCGAGAGAGTTGAGGCGATCGATCTCTGCCACAAGTGTGCGGCGATCAGATTGCTGTGAATCGATCTCCTTTTGCAAGTCCACCACGCGACGATTCCTGCGCTCGAAATCGAGGGCAGAATTCTTCAGATCCGCAGCATCGATATCAATGCCAAGGCGAGCCGCAAACTCTTTAACAAAGTCGCGACTCTGAAGAAGTACTGATTCGCGCCATTGATCCATTTGGGCGGAAACCGAGAAAGGTTCCACGTCCTGAGCAATCCTATCCGCGCGGCCCAGGCGGAGGAGGCTAACCTCAGGATCCATCTCGCGGATACGCATGAGTGCATTGTCCAACGCAATATGTGTTTGAGAAGTGAGAACGATCCGCCCTTTAGGGTTACTGCGTAGATGCTGCGACACAAGCTCCGCGATGAAAGTGGTCTTTCCAGTTCCGGGGGGTCCTTGAACAAGAAGGAAGTCCCGTGCACCGAGAGAGGCAGATACCGCCTCCCGCTTGGCACTGTCCAGACCCTCCTGAAAAAATTCCGTAACGTCGACAGATTGCGGCACTGCACTCTGTTGCGGATCAAGGAGAAGTTCACGCAGATCAGGGCGGGCTGATTTCCTTCTGGCAATCTTTTCAAGCGCCTCCCTCTCGCGCTTAAGCTTGGATTTTGACGCCTCCGAATCGAACTCCAACGTACCTCGGCGGGGGAGATCCGCTGCCTCGCCCTTAGTAACATAGAGAATTACTTCACTGTTCTCGATTCCTTCAACTTCTCCGAAAAGGACCCTACGGTTCCCCGCTCGCACAAGTCGACCTTCACCAACTTCCAGCCCAGTTGCGTCGGAAACCGAGAATCGGATTCTGCTGCCATCTCGACGAAAGCTATCATAATTTGCCTTAATTCCTCGACCATTTTCGAGAGCGAATTTTGCGTCAAGCACCGAACGCCATCCGGAAAAGGCCGCTGCCTCCGCAGAACTGACCTCGATCTCAGCTCGCTTTGCATCCATCTCGCTGACGATCTGCATTTGATCCACGAGTTCGCGAGCCGCTCGAGCTGGATCTGTCGGTGCGCTCATTCTGAACTTCAGCTTGGGGCGGTACCAGTTCGCCCTAGCTGCCTCAACCAGTTGCGCCTGCGGGCGTAGAATTCGTACTACTCGCAGTACGCCGTGTCGGGTGTGATGTGGCTGGACACGAAGGAGGAGCGTCTGTCCAGAGATCTGCAGATCCGGCTGACTATTTGCTCGAGTGTCATAAGAAAGAGCGCAGACGGCATGGATATCCTCGAGAATACGATCGGTCGTGAGGATAATCCCATACTGTCGCTTGAATGCCTCTAGGGAAGCCGTAGATAGGTCCAAGAAGATCTCGGTTTCAGGAGCGCGCCTCGCTTCTCGCTCTTCTTGAATTGCTGTAAGCTTCGCCTGCAATACGCCAGCGCTCTCCGGGCGTTCGTCTGCTTCGGTAGATAGGCATGGCAACAGCGCTGCAGAAATATCAGGTGGAAGATCAAGGTCCGCAAACTCCGCCTCAACTGCTGCCGCATCTACGGGAATTCTTCCAGTCAAACAGACGATCGTCAGCACGGCAAACGAGTAGACATCGTACGCTGCCGTGGGGCTCCTAGTTCCTCTCTCTTCGGGAGCGTAGGGAATCGTCCCTAGAGGGGCCATAGTCAAGCCGATGCTAACCGTTTCGGCAATGCGAGCAGTTCCAAAGTCGGCGATCTTAAATCGCCCGTTTTCCGCAATCAGAACGTTTTCTGGCTTGATATCACGATGCACATAGCCTTCGGAGTGGATAGCTTGGAGCCCCGAAAGGATATCGCGAGCGATCGGCCAAAAATCATCCCACCCCTCAATGTCAAGATCATTTAGACCTTGCAGGAGATCCTTCTCAAGCCACTCGAAAACGAGATAGGGAGCCCCGTTGTCGCATCGTCCCCAGTCGATCAGTCGCGCTAGGTTCGGATGGTCGCCAAGTGCCTGATAGGCGTCCAGTTCATTTGCCCAAGCCGCCTTTAGTACTCGATCATCAAGGTTTTTTGACGGATCGAATATCTTGACTGCTACCGCGGCAGCGTCGTTTTCGAGATCAACGGACTTAAAGAGTTTGGCATGGCCGCCTTCGGCAGCGGGAGAGGCTGGAAGGGCGAATCGCTGAGCAATGACCTGCAACGCAAAATCCTCCTGCTACTTGTCAAGCTGGCGACCCACCCTCCCAAGATCTCGGGGGCCCGGGCTCTGACAGGGTGAGCCCATTTTTACAGCATCCCCCATCGCCTTGGGGCCGAATCGGCACACACAGGCGCGCCCTGACGATCCGTTTCTCGCGGACGCGGAACGTGTTTGAACAGTCTGCTGCCGGTGCCTACAAGATCCACAACGTGTTGGCCATGACGTACTGTTCCCGCCAGCGCACCTTGCCGCAGTCAGGTCCCGCGTCGGTCAAGGCCAGGAGGCCACTCGGGCAGATTGCAGGCAGACATCCCGTCTTTCACGACGTCAAGCTGGCGCGCGGCGGTGGCTGGTGTTGGTCGTCATCGGTGGAGGGGCGTCTCTCCAGGCTTGTGTCGGGGACAGGGTCACGGCGCCTTCCCATGACGCGTCTTGCGGGTCGTCCCAGGTTCCGGGGTGTGCGAGGACGGCATCCAGAGCATCGCGTGGGATCAGCGGGCCGTAGATGTCGTGCGTCAGTGAAGCGTGCCCTTCCAACTGGACAGGCGAGGCCGTCTCTGCGAGCCGCCACCGACCCTCGATCATGTTGCCTGCCCGGCCGTAGAAAGGACCTCAAAGACCTCTTGACCAGCAGCTTCCGCTTCGGCCGAATCCGAGTTCAGCTGATCCACAACCCGATCCATCGATTCGGAGGGACCAGCCATGCTCCTCGCCGTCCTTACCCCGCTACTCCTCGCCGTCGCCCACCTCGGACCGGCCGGTGGGCAGTTCCTCGCCGCCGACCTCCGCCTCCGTTGCGGACCAGGTTCCGGTCGTCATCGCCGGCGGCCCCGCCACGCCGCACCCAAGAACTGGGGGGCCCGGCGATGACCGTCCGCACCCACCGCGCCCAGCACCGCACCCTTTACGCGTGGGGCCGCAGCACTGACACCCCGGCCGCCGACGCCCGCCAGCACCTGCGCTGCGCGCTCACCGACTTGAACGTCGCGCCTGACGAACTCGACGACGCTCTCGTGATGGCCTCCGAACTCGTCACCAACGCCCATCTCCACGCCACCGGCCCCTACGAGCTTCGGCTGCGCACGACGCCGGTCGACATCATCGTCGAGGTTAGAGACCGGAGTACAGCCGTCCCACCGCCGGTCGAAGCCCCTACCGGGTCACTGTTCGCACCCCGCCCGGAAGATCGCGGCGCGGGCATCGACGCCCTCCTCGCCCAGCTCACCGAGCGCGGACGCGGCCTGCAGATCGTCCACCAGCTCTCTCGGGGCTGCTGGGGATTCTGCGTCCACTCCGGCTTCAAGATCGCCTGGTACGCGCTGGCCCTGCCCAGAGCGGCGAACTGAGCTCAGCCAAGCCCCGCCTCGATCCGCCGCCGCTCCGTGTCGCACACAGTCCGGTAGTGCCAGGCAAGGTCCGCGTCGCCGACCCGCACCGCAGCACGCACGGCAACCTCGAGCATCGAGAGCGGCAAGCGAGGCACCGTTCCGGCATAGCGGTGCCCGGCGTCAAGAACGATCCGGGCGAGGCTGTCGTCGGTTGCCGCTGCGGCAAGCAGGAAGTGCTCCTCGATGAAGGACCGCCCCAACCCTGCATCGCGCCAACCGGGTTGATCGTCCAGGTGGCCCAGGGAGTCCTGCAGTGACTGCCATGCCGTGGTGAAGTCACCACTCAGGCGAGTGAGTTCGGCCAGGCGGCGCAGGCCAGCGGCCCGTGCATCGGGGCCCTGGATCAGGGCAAGGACCCGCCGTTGGACGTCGGCGGCCTCGGTGAAGTCGCCGAACTCGGCGAGTTCGCGTTGCAGGCCGCCGAGTGCGTGCGGGTTGTCCTGCGGCAGTTCGACAGCCCACAGGCGCAGGTAGTGACGGGCACCGTCGCCATCGCCGAGTCGGCGCAGGCGATCCATCCAGGTCCAGGGGGCCTCGTCGGCAGGATCGCGCGGGAAGCGTTCCCGTGTCGCCACGAGCCACGCATCGACGTCCTCCTGGGACATCGCGGGCCCGCCCTGCTCGCCGGTGATCCGCTGCAGCAGCGCCTCGCGGTCCTCCAGCGCGCCGGCGCGGACGAAAGCGACCGTGTCCTCTACCCCGCCCGCCAGGACGAAGGCCAGGTCGTAGCCACACCAGGTGTCGAAGTTCGCCGTCTTCGCCTGCCACTGCAACGCAACATCGTGGACCTGCCGGTGCTCGGCAACCAGCAGCCCTGCCAGCTCCAACTCCTCCCCGCAGCCCTGGAACGGATCCTCGCTGCGGGCAGTCGCCTCCTGGCCGAGCAGAAACCGCAGCAGCGGCAGATCCTCCGGGGTGCTTGCGTACTGCAGCGTCCACAGCGCCCGGGCCCGGGCGAGTTCGTGGAGGTCGCACTCGTATCCCCGCTCGTCCTCGCCCCGCAGGTACGCCAGGCTCCGCCACGTCTGCCGATCCGCACGCAGCCGCTCGAGATCGCTGCACCACGCGGCGACGACCGCAGCCCCCACCTCGTCCAAAGCCATGCGCGACAGTGTGCCGCACCGCAGCTTCACGCAGACGGCTGGCCCCGGACTCCGGACCGTTGACCTCATCCGCGCGGTCAGTACAGCAGCACGGTCAGCGTCGTCCCCGCGAACAAGTAGGGTCCCAGGGCGAAGATCCCGCCGCGCCGACCGCGCGCGAGCCGCCATAGCCCCGGGGCGGAGGCGATGCCCATCGTGACGACCAGCCCGGCAACCAGTTCGCCCCAGCTGCCCCAAGCCAGCAGCGGAGCGAGTAACAGCCCCTGGACTTTCACGTCACCCAGCCCGAGGGTGTCCGGCCACAACACCGCCAGTAGGCCGAGCATGAGTGTCACCACCAAGGTCGCCTCGAAGGCCCGGACCAGTCGCTGCGGCTCGCCCTGCGCCAAGGCCGCCGAGCTGAGAAGTATGCCGAGCAGCGCCGCGCCGGGGAGCACGATCCGATCGGGAAGGCGCAGGACCTGCATGTCGATCAGGCTCAGCGCCGGCCCGAGGACGGCCAGGATCAGGAGGTCGGCCAGAAGTTCGGGCCGCCATCCCACCCGAGCGGTCACCGCTCCCGCCGCAGCGGCCGTCAGCAGCGCCCACCGGGGCAGGCGGCCCCGTAACAGTGTGAGCTCAGGGACCAGTCGCAGGATCCAGTGCTTCGCCAGCAGTGTCAGTTCCGAGCTGCTCAACGTGATTCTTCCCAGCGGGTTGGAGCCCCCCGTGCCGGTTTCGGTGCCGATCGAGTCGGACAGCGGCGAGGTCACCGGCACCGTTGGGCTTCTCCTTCACGGCTGCGGAACAACTCCCCCCTGGTCCAGGTCGAGGAGGCGAAGGGGACGCGACTGGGGTTCAGGGAGGCGGTGTACTCACTGGTCACGCGCGATGATGTCCTCACATGCCCGACGTTTGCTGCCGCCGAACTCAACGCAGACCTTGACGTCGGAGTAGTGCGTGGTGCCACGTTCATTGAACGTGTAGGTGAGGGTGCCGCCATGCCGGTGGGCAACGGCACCGATTACCCAGGGGGCGTCCCGGGGATTGGAGGACCAGTAGATCTCCCGAACGGGGTCCGTCTGCAGGTTCTTGGGCGGATTGGTCCATGTCGCGGTCACGTGATCGAGGTAGACGCTGGGTCCCACCACGTCGATACAGATTTGAGGGCCGTCCCAGTTATGCGTGCAGCCCGAGGCGGCAGCATAGGCGGGGCTGGCCAGGGCCATGGTGCTCAGGAGCGCGCTCGCCATAGCTACGGGGATCCGGCATGAGGTCTTCATGTGGGGATCAACGGGGTCCGAGGCGAAGCGGCTTCTGTTAGAGCGAGGGGTTGACCGAGATGAGTCATCCGCCGCACTTCTGTTCTGATCCTCGCCGGAGTCGGATGTCCGCCAGCAGTCGATGCGTCAGCCGACGCTTGCTGACGACGCCACGGCCCAGCTGGTCGGGCAGGCCACCGGACACCCCGCCCGACGTTGGTCGGGCCGCAATGTGTTCATGGTTCACCGAGCGGGGCTGGTGTCATCTGGCCTAGGCAGGAGCCACGATCCGGCCATGCAAGCGACGGCGCGCTGGCGGCGCCAGCTTTCGAGCTCAATCCTCTCCCTCGGCTTCACGGTCTCCTGGTACGCCCTTGCCCAACCGCCGCGACTCTGACCCGGGACAACGTCCGGGTCTGCCCACACAGACCTGCGGTCGCCAACGGGCTGGCGCTCCGCCTCGTGAATGCTCCGTTCGGCCCCGTCAAGATGCCAGAGGGTCAGCGGTGCGGTGGGCTGAAATCCGACCACCCGATTCGCCAGCGAGCAGGGCTCTCTTCCGGAGGCGACCATGGCCTTCCCCTCGACGTGGGAGCCTCGCTCTCAGGCAGCCACCTACGCCACCGAGGCACGGCCGCACTACGCCGGGAAGGACCCGGCTCACGACTTCGTGCACGTCGAACGGATCCTGGCCCGCGTCGAATTGCTGGCAGAGGGCGAGGCGCCCAGGCGAGAGCTGCTCTACTTCATCGCCTGTTTCCACGGCCTGATACCTGAACTGGGGGATACAGCCTTCCGTCGGGGCACCTCGGGATTCCTTGCCGGGATCGGCTGGTCCCCAGGCGAGGTGGCAGAGGGAATCCATGCCCTGGAGCGGCATCTGACCGCGCCGGTGTCGCTGGAGGAGATGCTGGTGCACGACGCGAACTACTGGGAAGCGATCGGGGCCTTCGGAATCGCGAAGGCGTTCACGACGGGCGGTGCGCGCGGCCAACGGATCGAGGAGACGTTGCGGCTGGCCCGCGGTTTCGTCGAGCGCGCAGTCTTTCGTACTCCTCGTGCCCAGCAACTGGCCCCGGCTCGCCGCGCCTATGCGCACGCGTTCCTTGACGACCTGGAACGGGAGCTGGACAGCCCGCTGGGCCGGACTCCGTCCCAGGAGTCCGGCCCAGCCTGAGCGTGGAAGTTCAGGAGGCGCGGCCCAGCCGGGCGGGAGCTCCGTACTTCTGCAGGACCTCGGGAACCGCTACGACGCCGTGCTCATCCTGGAAGTTCTCGATGACGGCCAGCAGCGCGCGGGCGGTGATCCCGGTGCCGTTGACCGTGTGGAGGAACTCGCTGCCGTGCTCGCGCTTGACCCGGGTGTTGAGTCGACGGGCCTGGTAGTCGGTGGTGTTCGAGCAGGACGTGACCTCGCGGTAGCGCTGCTGGGCCGGGAACCATGCCTCGATGTCGTACTTCTTTGCAGCGGGGTTGCCCAGGTCGCCGACAGCGATGTTGACCACCTGGTACGGCAGCCCGAGGGCCTGGACGATCTCCTCCTCGATGGCGAGGATCTCGTTGTGGATCCGCTCGGAGTCCTCGGGCAGGCAGAAGACGAACATCTCCACCTTGTCGAACTGGTGGACCCGGAACATGCCCCGGGTGTCCTTGCCCGCCGAGCCCGCCTCGCGTCGGAAGTTCGTGGAGAACGCGGTGTAGCGGGCCGGCAGCTCCGACTCCTCAAGGCGTTCGTCCATGTGGAAGCCGCCGAGAGCGACCTCGGAGGTGCCGGACAGGTAGAGCTCGTCCTTGTCCAGGCGGTAGAGGTTGCTCTCTTCGTTGGGCAGGTACCCCGTGCCGTACATGGCGCGCTCGTTCACCAGGACAGGCGGCAGCAGGTACGTGAAGCCCTTGCTGATGATGTGGTCCAGCACGAAGCGGTACAGCGCCGTCTCGGCGAGGGCGACATCGCCGACGCGATAGGCGAATCGCGAGCCGGACAGCCGCGCGCCGCGCTTCATGTCCACCCACCCGGCCGAGGAATCCAGTTCCAGGTGGTCCTTGGGGGTGAAGCCGAAGATGGGGATCTCGCCCCAGGTGCGGACGATCTCGCCCTCGTCCTCGCCGCCGTCCGGGGCGGTGGGGTGTGGGAGGTTGGGGAGTCGGTCGAGCAGGTACTGCCGCTGCTCGGCCGCAGCGGTCAGCTGCTCCTCGGCGTCCCTGAGCTGCTCCTTGACCTGCTTGAGCTGGGCGATCTGCTCGGAGGTGGGAGTCCCCTTCGGCTTGTTCTGAGATCGGAGCTGGTCCACCCGCTCGGTCAGTTCGCGCCAGGTCGCGTCCACCGCGAGCAGGGCGTCGAAGTCGTCGGCCGCGCCACGGCGGGCGAGGGCGGCGCGGAAGGTGTCTGGCTCTTGGCGAGCGGCCTTCAGATCGATCACCCGCCCCATCATAGTGACCCTCCTGGGTGCCATCGACCCGGTTTCGGATGGCAATGATCCACTCCTAACAAGTGATTGACATATCGTCACTGGCCGATGCGGTCAGCGCGGCAGCCCGCCGCAGAGCAGCAAGCGGAGGGGCGGGACAGCCGGTCTGGAGCACCACCTGGAGCGCCGCTTGGTGGACGAGCATGACGAGCCCGCCCGTGACAGTGCGCCCGGCCAGCCGCGCGGAGCGGGCGAGGGGTGTGGGCCAGGGCCGGTAGACGACATCCAGAAGCGAGCCGGAACCCGGCGGCCATCGGGCCGCCAGGCGATCGGCCGCGCCCGGGGGCACGGTGGAGATGACGAGGTCTGCCGTTAGGTGTTGTTCGGCCTCGCTCCAGAGCCGGACCAGCAGTTCGATGCCCGTGCGCTGGGCGGTTTCCTCCAGCGGTAGGGCGCGGGCGGGGTTCCGAAGGACGGCGGTCGCCCGGACGGCCCCCAGGTTGCGCGCGGCGGCGAGGGCGGTGGCGGCGGTGGCCCCACCGCCGAGGATCGTCACCACCGTCGGCGCCGAGCTAACGATGCCGCGGAGCGCCTGGGTCATGCCGTGGACGTCGGTGTTCTCGCCGATCAGCGATGTCTCGCGTGCCACCACGGTGTTCACCGCCCCGGTTTGCCGGACGAGTTCGCTGATCTCGTCGAGCATCGGGATCGCGACCCGTTTGAGCGGCATGGTCAGGGAGAAGCCGGCCCATGCCCCGGCCCGGCACTCGGCGAGGTGGTTTTCGAGCTGGTCGGGCGGACAGTCGATTGCCGAGTACCGCCAGGGCAGGCCGAGTTCCGTATAGGCGGCCCGGTGCAGGATCGGGGACAGGGCGTCGCCGACGGGCGAGCCCAGTAGCGCGAGTTGCTTCACGGTATTTCTCCGCTTCAGGTGAAGAGGTTCTCGTACTTCCAGTACTGGATGTCCCACTGACTGGCCAGCGGGTCGGCCACGTCGTGGGCATCGAGCAGCTTCGCTTGCACCAGGGCGTCCTGCAGTGCGGTGAAGTCGTGCCAGCCCCAGGTGAGGAACTCGGAGACGTCCGCCATCCGCACGTCCGCGCGCCGCGCACCGAGGAGATCGGCGAGCTCGGGCGTCAGGTACGGCATGCGCTGTGACACCAGACGGTGCAGGGCCGGCGCTTCTGTCCCTGCGAGCAGTGCCTGCGCTTCGACGAGATGGTCCACCACCTGCTGCTGGTACCACCGGGAGGTGAAGAGGAGACCGCGCCGTGCGGCCTTGTCCGCGACGCGGAGTTTGCGCCAGATCAGGAAGTTGACGCAGCGCCAGCGCTGCCGACGGACGCGCCCGGACTCCTCGGCTAGCCCGCCCGGACCTGCGTGCTCGTCCAGCCAGCGCAGCTGGTGGGAGATGCGCATCTGTCGGTCGTAGCCGCCTCGCCCGGAGATGGCCAGGTCACTGCCGGTCTCGGAGGCCATGTACACCGTCGCGCCTGCGGCTGCGGCCTCGCGGACGGCGTGCAGGACGCGGGGCCCCGGGGCGCGCTCCCGCACCACGCGAACGGTCCCCAGCGCGTCGGTGAAGGTGTCCGCTGCACCGGCCAGCACCGACTGCCAGTCCGGCTCCGCCCGGACGCGGTCCGGCGGGCACTGGACGCCCAGGTGGCGTTCCAGGGCCGCGCTGACGGCGTCCAGGCGGTAGGGCGGTGTTGCGAGGACACGGGCGAGGTCCTGCTGGGCGGCCAGGAGCGGGCCCGCAGCGGGGTGGTCAGCAAGCAGCGTGTTGGCGTACGCCTCGCGCCACTTGGGGTGCGGTGCGAAGCGTTCGGCGCGCAGGTAGGCGGCTTCCAGGCCGGCGGTGGCGGCGCGGTAAGCCGCTCGGACAGCCGGGTAGGTCGGTCCCTGCTCAGCCAGGAGGCGGCGGGCGGTCGCGGTCCACGTGGTGATCCGGGTCCAGGCGTCGTCCTGGCGTTCGGCCAGGACGGCACGGGGCCAGCGCCCGGCCCGCCGATGGAAGGCGGAGTGCACGCCGGCGGGGTCGTGGACGGGATGGGAGTCGAGGAACCAGGCGAGCAGCCATTCGGTCTGCCGGTGCCAGTTCTCGGGGCGTTCGGGGTGGTGGAAGAGGCCGGCGAGGTCGGCGCGTGGGAGGCTCTCGATCTCAAAACGCATGCCCTTGTCGCAGATCCCCCCGTACAGCTGCTCCAGCCCCAGGCTCTCGACGAGCTTGGCCAGGGCTGAGGCGTGCTGCCGGTAGTCGCTCTCGCGCCGGAAGATCAGGAAGACGTCCAGGTCCGAGTACTGATCGGCAGTGCCGTAGGCCACGGAGGAGGTGATGGTAGCGGTGATCAGGGGCTCGACCTGCGGCAGGTGGTTGCGGATCGCGGGCAGCAGATGCTGGTGGAAGGCTTCGGTGGCGGCCTGGCGCAAGCGCTGGGAGTCGGGGGTGGGGTCTTGCGGCATCGGGTCCGTCCTCAGTCGAGTGTCTGGTGGCCGATGGAGTACGAGAGGGTGCGCGGGCGGGCGCTGACGGCTCCCAGGAGCAGGTCGCGCTCGGCGCGCGTGGGCAGGTACCACCAGCCCGGCGCTATCGGACCGGACGGGCGAATCTGTTCGAATAGGTCCTGGAGGAACAGGCGGTTGAAGCGCTGGGTGTACTCGCAGCTGCGCAGGTCGATGGCCATCTCGTCGCCGGAGTGCACCATCGCGTCGTACGCGCAGCCGTTGCCGCACATGCCCCGGGCCGCGCAGCCCTCGCAGTGCTGGTAGTAGACCGGTGAGCGCTTGCGCCACTGGGCGACCACGGTGGAGCGGTAGGCGTCGATGTCCAGGGCCCGCATGGCGAGCTTGTCCATCACCAGGAAGCTCTTGCACGGGCCGACGTTGCCCTTGGCGTCGACGTTGAGGTTGGTGCCCCCGGCTGCGCCGCAGTCGTGGAAGCGGTAGCGCTGCTCCACGAAGGGCTGGAGCTTGCGGTAGACGAGTTCAAGGAACAGACCGCGGTTTCGGAACGCCTTGTGGATGGCGTACATGCGCTCGGCGTAGTGGCCGGGGTCGATCAGCTGGTCGTAGTCCTGTTGGTCCGGGGTCGGGGGCTTCATGAAGTTCACGCCCAGTCCGGTGGGCTGGTAGGTGTCCATGAACCAGCCGATGATCTCCTCGGCCCGGCTCAAGTTGTGTTGACCCAGCACCATCGACAGCGACACCTCGGCTCCGGCACGTTGGAGCTGGCGGACCCCGGCGTCGACCATGCGCCAGGAGCCGCGACCGCCGTGGTTGCGGCGCAGTTCATCGTGGATCTCGGCGGGGCCGTCCATGGAGACGATGCACTTGACGTCGTGCTCGGCTAGGAACGCCGCCTGCCGCTCGCGGATCAGGGTGGCGTTGGTGCCGATGACGAACCAGAAGTTCTCGCCCGGACGGGCCAGGCGCTCAGCGGTGGTGACGATGTGCTGGACCTGGTGGAAGAACAGGGTGGGCTCACCACCGGTGATGTGGATGATCTTCGGTCGGGCCGGGTCGGAGTGGGTGAAGAAGAACGCGATGGTCTCCTCCAGCCGATGGGCCTCGGTGGGCTCCGCCTGCGGCGCGAGGACGTTGGGGATGACCTTGCAGTAGGAGCAGGACAGGTTGCAGACGTCCGTCAGCAGGATGCGCAGCAGCGTGAAGGACGGCTCGACGTCCTGCTTGGTGTCCTCCTGGGCCATCAGCTCTCGGTGGTACGCCTCGGGTGCGCTGCCGGCGTCGGCCAGGAGGCCGTGCTCCAGCAGGGTCCGGACGAGGTGTTCGTCGCTGGGCGTCCGGCCGACCCGGAGGTCCTCGACGGTGTCGCGGAGTAACTGTCCGCCGAAGACCTGCTGCTGGCGTAGGGCGTGGTTGAGGCACCAGGCACCGTCACCTAGGTCGATCAGCTGCGTGTTCGACTCCAGCTGGGGTCCGTCGCCCCTGACCGGGACGGGGGGTAGGGCAGTGGCGTCCAGGTAGACGGCACTGAGCGCCACAGCGCTCTGGTCTGCAAGCAGGGGCAGGCCGTCGCGGCCGTATTCGTCCGGCGCCGTGGTGGCCGGGCGCAGCCGCGGCAGGGGCAGCAGTACGGGCGTGCTGGCCGCGGCAGTTGTGCCGGTGCCGCAGGAGCCGCACCCGCTGGAGGTGGGATCGAAGGAGAGGGAGTGTGCCATGAGCGGTTCCTCCTGTGGGCAGGCCGAAGCGGAAGTGTCCGGCCCAGTGGACGGTGCGGTCAGCAGACCGAGGTGCGGGTGACGACGAGGCCGTCGAAGACCAGGGCGTCCAGGCCGAGTGCCAGGAACTCGGCGACCGCGTCGGCCGGGGTCTCGACGATCGGGTTGCCTGCCGCGTTGAACGAGGTGTTCAGCAGCACGGGGACGCCGCTCAGGTCGGCGAAGCGTTCGATCAGCGCGTGGTAGCGAGGGTTGGTCTCCGGTCGTACGACGTGGACGCGGGCGCTGCCGTCAGCGTGGACGACGGCCGGGATGCGCTCACGCTGCCCGGGGAGTGCCGCAGTGGCCTGCAGCATGAAGCCGGCCGGGGCGCCGGGTACCTGCTCGCTGGGCCGCAGGTCGAACCAGTCTGCGGCGGTCCGGGAAGTGACGCTCGGGGCGTAGGGGCGGAACGGTTCACGCTGCTTGATCTCCGTGTCCAGGCGGACCTTGGTGTCGGCGCGTCTGGGGTCGGCCAGGATGCTGCGGTGGCCCAGGGCACGGACGCCGTATTCGCTGCCGCCGGTGAACCAGCCGATGACCTGCCCGGACGCGAGTCGTAAGGCTGCCTCGGCCAGGTCGTCATTTGCGTGTTCGATGCGAACCTGGTCGCCGCGGGCCGCAAGCGCGGCGGCGACCTCGGCAGCGGTGTACGTGCGGCCCAGGGCGCTGCTGGTCATGCTCCAGCTTCGAGGCCCGTCGAGGTGGAAGCGGTGCGCCCACAGGGCGTTGCCCAGTGCCTGGCCGACGTCCGAGGCGGCGGGCTGAACGAACAGCGCGTCCAGGCCGAGTTCGCGGGTGATGCGGTGGTTGGCGACGCAGTTCAACGCCACGCCGCCGGCCAGGCACACCGAGCGGATGCCGGTCCGCTCCACCGCGTCGCCCACCAGGCGCAGCAGGGCGCGCTCCAGGGCTGCCTGGGCGAGGGCGGCGACCTCGAAGTGCACCTCGTCCAGCGGCGAACCCGGCTCCCGGGCCGCAGCGGTCACGCCGAGTTCGCTGCGGAGCCACGCTGCCGTGGCCTCGTTCTTATTCTGGTGCTGTTGCGGAAGTCGGCAGACCAGTCGGCCGTCCTGCCAGTCGAAGAGGTCGGTCTCGGCCCACTTGCCACTGCCGTAGGCGGCCAGGGCCATCGTCTGTCCGGCGTCGTGGTAGCTGGAGTAGCCGAGCCAGCGGGTGAAGTAGCCGTATGCCGCGCCCAGCGACAGCACGTCGGGGCTGTCACCGTGACTGGCGATCCGCTTCAGCTCCGGTGGCGATTCCCCGTCGTCGCGGCAGGCCCAGACCGTGGTGCGCTCCAGTGCGTTGAGCCAGTAGTCGCGGCGGCGACGCGGGCCAAGGATGTTGCCCTCGTTGTCCGCCACCACAGTGATCGCTTCGGGGAACGGGCTGGCGAGGAAGGCGCTGGCTGCGTGCGAGAGGTGATGTGAGGGGACCACGACGACCTGGTCGTCGCGTACCGCCAAGCCCTGGCGCCGTAGTGCTTGGGCGGCCCAGCGGGGCGAGGGCGACACCTCGCAGCAGATGCTCACGGCGACTGCGTCGACCTCAGCCAGGTCGATGCCCGCTGCGCTCAGGCAGTATCGGGCCGCGTTTGCCACGCCACCGCAGTGCTTGCGCCGTGTCAGCCGCTCCTCGGCGACCGCAGCGATCGGCACCCCGTTCAGCAGAAGCGCGGCGGCGCCGTCGTGCAGGTAGATACCCGTCGCGGTGCGCGTCAGGTTCAGTCCCAAGGTGTACATACTCGACCTCCTTCCGGTCATGTGCGGGGCCAGGTCGTGGCGAAGGCGGTGAACGACGGCCGATCTTCGCTGCTTACCGCCGCGGAAGCGATGCGGTACGGCAGACCGCCCAGGGCGGCGGAGTACTCGGCGGCTTCCAGTACGGAGGTGATGGCCAGCAGGTGCTCTGGTCCGGTCACGGTCGGGGTCCCGGTGCGGCAGGCGGAGGCGAACTCCTCCAGCTGGCGGTGCAGCGGTTCGACGTATCCGCCCAGTGCGTTCCGCTCGTCGCGCAGGCAACCGGAACCCAGTACTGCATCCTCCGGGCGTCCGGTGAGAGTGAGGACGTCTTGCCCGTCGAGGTGGCCGTGTCGGTAACGCAGCGCCCAGTCCTCACCGAGCAGCCGGAGCGACCGCTTCGCGCCGGGATGCCGCCAGCCGAGGTAGATCTCGCCTCGTGCCCCCGAGGCGAAGCCGAGGTCCACCGTCACCGTGTCCAGACGGCCACTGCCCGGGAATCGGTGCCCCCGTGCGGCGACCTCCACCACGGGCTCGCCGAGCAGGTGCAGTAAGAGGGAGACATCGTGCGGGCCGAAGTTCCACAGCACGCTGCAGTCGGCGCGCCGCCGCCCGCCCAGACGTTCGCTGCGCGCCAGCCACGGCCTGCTCGGACCGACGTCGCGAAGCCAGGACGCGATATTGCGGACCGGCTGGGCGTACAGGAACGTGTGTCCCGCCGACAGCTGCCTCCCTGCGCCCGCAGCGATCCGCACCATCTCGGACGCGTCGGCGACGCTCATTGCGGCGGGTTTCTCCACCAGGACGTGCCGTCCGGCCAGTAAGGCGCGGCGCACCAGCTCCGCGTGCGTGCCTGCCGGCGTCGCGACGATCACCGCCTCGACACGCCGGTCCTCCAGCGCCTGCTCCAGAGTCGACCAGGCGGGAACCCCGTGGCTCTGACCCGCCTGGTGCCGCTGTTCCGGGTCGGCATCCACGACGCCCACGAGCCGCACACCGGCGGTGTCGGCGGCGACGCGGACGTGGTTGGCCCCCCAGCGCCCACAGCCCACCACGGCGATGCCCAGCGGCGCGGGCCCCCGCGCCGTCCCGTGCGGTGTCATGCCGTCACCCACCGGCGCAGCGCCCGCAGCGAGCGGTCGATCCCGTCGAGATCGCCGCGCAGGTGCGACTCCAGCGTCACCGACCCCGTATAGCCGTAGGTACGTAGCCGTTCGAAGATCTGCGGCCACTGCAACTCGCCCTCGCCGACCGGCACATACCGTTTCCCCGCCCGGTCCTTGACGTGGACGTCCACGGTGCGGCTGAGCAGTTCAGGTGTGAGGTCCTGCAGTCCGTCCACTCCGGTGGCCAGGAAGTGGTTGCTCGGGTCGACGACCAGGTGCAGGCCCGTCGCCTGTCCGAGCGCCTCAAGTTCAGGCAGGGTCTTCACCCGGCACACGTGCTCGTTCTCGACAGCGGCTCGAACCTGGGAGGGCCAGCCGGCGATCACGCGGCTGATCGTGCCGAGCTCGACCGAAGACAACGGCCCCGCAGCCGACGTCTCGCTGTCCAGGAACGTGAAGATCCGCACTGCGGGCGCAGCCAGCATCGCCGCGACGTGACCGAGCCAGGCGGCTGCACCCAGGTGCTGCTCGAAGACGGGCGGCAGGCCGACGAAGTGCGGATCCACGAGGCCGTTCTCCGCGGCCCCCTGCGGGTGGCACTTGAACAGCGGCGACAGCACACTCGACACCTCGACGCCATACCGGGCGAACAGCTTGGCCAGACGCTCGACGTCCGCCTCGTCGCACAGCGCGATGTTCCGGCCCCACACGGAGCGCACAGCGATCTTCCGGACACCGTAGGCGCTGGCCAGCTGCAGCGCCTCCTCCGGTTCCTGACTGACCTCGTCGGTGATCAGGGACAGCTCCACAACGATCCTCCAATGGTCGGTGCTGCTACGGACGGGCCGCTTGCGCAGCTCCCGCAGTAGGTCTCCGAAAATGGGCATGGTTCTCCCGCGCCTCTACGGCGCCTGAACGAAACGCACAGTCGTACCCAAGGGAACGGGCAGATGCTGCGCCTACGCGGTCACGGTCTCCGGCACTGGGAGCTGCGACGCGAGTCGTACCAGCGCCCAGACGACCTTGCCGCCGTCAGCTGGATGCCATCCCCACCCCTGGCTGAGCTGCCCGACGAGCAGAAGCCCCCTGCCGTCCTCGCCGAGCACCTCCGCGGACCGGCGGACCGGGACGGCGCGAGCTCGGTCGTGCACTTCCACCAACAGGTCGGGACCGCTGGGCCGAACGCTGAGCCCCACTCCTTCCCCGGAGGCCGAGGCGGCGACGGCGTTGGCAATCAACTCGGTAACCACCAGCTCCAGATCGCCGAGCACATCAGGCGGACCGCATCCGCCGTAGTGCTCCCGAACCAGACGACGAGCCCTCTGGGTCGCCACTGGTTCAGCTGGAAACTCACAACACAGCGACGGGACAGCGGGCGCCGGCTCGAAGGCCACCATCGTGACGGCTGCTCCGAGGCCAGAGACCGTACGGTCTGCTGGAATGACGATCACCTCCTCCTGGCGCTTTCGCGGGCGGACCCGGAACGACGATTGGACTCGACTGCTGCTGCCTTCCTTCTCTGCGACCACACGGTTGATGTTCCAGCGCTGCTAAGGACGCCGGAACCGCAGGAAGGGACGCCCCTGGGACGTCCTGCGGACGTCCCAGGGGCGTCGAAGACCATGCCGGTGGATTGGTACCGAATCGGCCGCCTCCAAACGCCGACTCAATGAGTGAGGCATCGTCAACCCGAGGGCTGCGTTGGGGGCTTGCAGAAGGACGACCTGGGTACACCCGCTTGATGAAGCCGAACGAGCGACTGCGCGCAGCGCTTTTGTCGAAGGGGCTGACGTCGCAAGCCCTCGCAGCCGCGGTCAAGGTGGACGCGAAGACCATCGACCGGTGGATCGCGACGGGTCGCACCCCGTACCGCCGTCACCGACATGCCGCAGCCGCGCATCTCGGACTGGACGAGGACTACCTCTGGCCCGAGGCTTCCTCTGCTGATTCCCCGGCAGGTGCGAGCGGAAGCGAGATCCGCGCGGTCTACCCGCAGCGCTGGACGGTTCCAGGCGACCTATGGCGCAGGGTGTTCGAGAGCGCCGAGACGGACATCGGCGTCCTGGTCTACAGCGGCCTCTTTCCCTCCGAGGACACCGGTATCCACCGGATAATGCGCACCGAGCCCCGACTCGGCGTCCGGGTACGGATCCTGCTCGGAGACCCCGACAGCGAGCACGTCGTACAGCGCGGGACGGACGAGGGCGTCGGTGACGCAGTGGCGGCAAGATCAGGAACGCCCTGGTCATGTATGCCCCGCTGCGCGGAGTGGACGGCATCCAGTTCCGGCTCCACGACACGGTCCTGTACAACTCGCTCTACCAGGCTGACGACAAGCTGCTGGTGAACACCCACATCCACGGCTTCACCGCCGCGAAAGCCCCGGTGCTGCACCTGTGCCGAACCGAAGCTGGCAGCATGGTCGACACCTACCTGGACAGCTTCGAACAAGTCTGGGACAGCGCGATCCCCATGGAGTGATGCCGCGATGCCGAGCAGGATCGACTACTACGGTGACGACCCGAAGGCACCTGCCGCCAACAGCCGGGTTCCCTCAGTCAATGTGATCGTCGCTGACGAGTAGGGGCGCATCCTGATGATCCGCCGAACCGACAACGACAACTGGGCGGTCCCCGGTGGAGCGATCGACCTCGGTAAGTCTTTGGTCGAGGCGGCTGTACGCGAAACCGTGGAGGAGACCGGTATCACCTGCGAGATCACCGGACTCGTCGGCATCTACACCGACCCCGGCCACGTCATCCACTACACCAGCGACGACGAGGTGCGAGAAGAGTTCTCCATCGTCCTGACCGCCCGGCCGCTGAGCGGTGTGCCCACGACGAGCAGCGAGTCGAGCGAGGTGCACTGGGTCGAACCGGAAGGCGTCAGTCGGCTGACGATGGACCGGTCTATGCGGATGCGGATCGCGCATTACCTCGACGGTGGCCAACTGCCGTACCTCGGATAGCCGGTGCCACCTCGCAAGGTCAGGAGTCAGCGATGAGGTCGACGACCGTTCTGACCGAGCGCCGGATCTGCGGTGCCGCCTGCACGATGGACTCCGAAACGAGATGCCCCGGCCCGTAGCGGGAGAGGATCTCTGCGAGCCGAGCCTCGACGTCGACCGGCTCCCCGTCCGGCGAGGTCGTCATGTCGCAGAAGGTCAGTGCGGCGGCAAGCACCCCTCCGACGGGCGCGAACGCGGCGGCCATGCTCTCTGCGAGGCCGCGTCTGCTCGCCTCGATGGAAGCGCAGGAGTGATAGGCGACCAACCGGCAGACGTCCGGATCGACGCCCACCACGTCGCGCAGGTACACCGCGCCGTCCAGGGGGTGGAATCCCGTGGTCACCACGGCGGGGGCATACCCGATGTCGTGCAGCCAGGCCGCTGCGACCAGCACGTCACCGTCGTCGCCGAGCAGCCCGGCGATCGACTCCGCTTTACGGCCGACACCCCGGCTGTGTGCCCAGCGCCGCGGCAGAGGTCCAGCAAGCAGCCGCTCGGCCCGGTCACGGGCCCATCCAACCTGATCCATGGGAGTGACCATAACGATGCCCGCCTCACGACGACAGCGCGCCAGTCCAGACGTCCCGGACGTCCCGGCACCGCTACCTACCCGGTTGCCCAGGAGCGTAGTTGGGAGATCAGCCCCGCTGTGTCACAAAGATCAGGAAGCACGACTTCGGCCCCGGCCTCGCGAAGTTCCTGCGCGCCATTGACGCCGGTGGCCACAGCGACGACTTTCGAACCGGTGGCGAGCGCAGCCTCGACGTCCCGAGGCGTGTCCCCGACCAGGACCACCGGCGTGTCCGACGCAAGTCCGTAGGCGGCACCGATCCGCTGCCGGGCCACCGCCACCAGTCCGGCCCGGTCCTCGCTGTCGGCCCCGTACGCCCCTACCGTCAGGTCAAGCAGAATGTTCAGATCGAACGCGCGCAGCTTGACCAGGGCATTGGCGGCGATGTTGCCCGTCAGCACCGACGACACCGCCCAGTTCACCCCCGCCAGTGCCTTGAGCACCTCCCGTGTTCCGGGCAGTGCGCGGCCTCGTCGGCGCAGGTCGTCCTCCCGCCCGGCTCCGGCCTCCTCCAACGCCCGCGCCACCTGCTCCCACGGCGGCACCGACAGTCCGTGCCGACGGAACATCTCCGCCATGATCAGACGATCGGTCCGCCCCTCTGTCACCGCAGGCTCGCGAGACAGTTGCCCTGCTAGCGCCGTGAACGCCGCCGCGTAGATCTCCTTGCTGACACCCGAGTTCTCAATCAGGGTGTGGTCGATGTCCCAGAGCACGATGAGCGGCATCCCACCAGCCTATGCACGATCAAGGAGGCCGCCTCCGAGGAGTGGGACGTTTCGGGACGTCCTTGCGCACTGCGGTGCCGAACGGGTTGGATGACTCTCGTGAACGAGCGACTGCGCTCCGTGATGAACCAGCGTGGCGTCACCTCCGACGCCCTAGCGGCAGCCTGCGCCGTCGACCCCAAGACAGTCGGCCGATGGCTCTCCGGGCGCGTCCCCCATGCTCGCCACCGCTGGAACGCCGCCCACCACTTGGCCGTCGACGAAGCCGCCTTATGGCCTGCCGAAGCGGCGGCACCCCAGGCCCCGCAGGCAGAGATCATGTCCACGTTCCCAAACCGCGCCTGCGTCCCGCGTGACCTGTGGCTATCCCTACTCGCCGACGCTGAACAGCACATCGATGTCCTCGTCTTCTCCGGCACCTTCTTCGCCCAAAGCAACCCACACGTCGCCGCTATGCTCGCCGAACGTGCCCGCGCCGGCGTCCGGGTGCGCCTGTGCTTCGGCGACCCTGCCGGACAAGCCGTCGCCATACGCGACCGCGAGGAGGACCTCGGGGGCACACTCGCCGCCAAGGTCCGCGCATCCCTCACCTACTACCGCACCCTGGTCGACCGGACCGGCTGCGACGTCCGGCTGCATGACGCCACCGTGTACGCGTCTTTGTTCCGGTACGACGACCAGCTCCTGGTCAACCCGCACGTCTGGGGCCAGCCCGCCAGCGCCAATCCCCTGATCCACCTGCGCTGCACCCCCGACACCGGGTGGTTTGGCCAGTACACCGCCAGCTTCGACGCCGTCTGGGCCGCCTCGCGGCCCTGGAGCGGCCTCCCCGAGCATCAGGAGTGACCTGCGTGGGCCGCATCGAGTACCTCAACGACCCCACCGCCCCCAAGGCGAATACTCTCATCCCCGCTAGCAACCTCCTGGTCGTCGACGAAGCCGGCGCTATTCTGCTCCAGCGCCGCCGCGACACAGGTCAGTGGGCTCTGCCCGGCGGAGCGCAGGACATCGGCGAAACTGCTGCCCAGTGCGCCGTCCGCGAGTGCCTGGAGGAGACCGGCATCCTTGCCGAGGTCACCGGCTTCCTCGGCGTCTACACCGACCCTGGCCACATCGTCGCCTACACCGACGGCGAGATCCGCCAGCAGTACGAGAACACCTACATCGGCCGTCCCCTCAGCGGTCAGCCCACCGTCAACGACGAAGCCGACGGCGTCCGCTGGCTCGCCCCCGCCGACCTGGACACCCTCGACATCCACCCCAGCATGCGCCAGCAGATCGGCGACTACCTGAGTGGCCGATACCCGTACCTCGGCTAATCAGCGGCAGCACCCAGCGACGGTGTATGTGCTTCGCGTCAGGAATTCCGTCCCATCTCCGACCTCTGTGCCGTGCTGTGGTTCGAGCGGAGGGCAACGGGGTGCAGCATCAGGTGGGTGTCGCTCAGGATCTGCTCGACGCTCGCCTGCAGTGAGCTGGTCGCCGGGATCACCTGCTCCGCCCCGGTGGTCAGCAGATCAAGGCGGCGGTACCACAAGCGCATCTCGTCCGCACCGAATTCTCTTGAGTTCGGCTTGGTGGCATGCCTGGCAAGAGTCTCCTCGAAGGGGACGTCGAGGTAGTAGCAGCGTGATACGCCACGGTGGTCCCGAAGGAGCGCGGTCAGCATTGCTTCATAGCGAGTCGCGCCGAGGATCCCCTCGACGACTACGTGGAACCCCTGGTCCAGGGCGTATCTGGCCACGAGGTCAATCAGTCCGATGTTCGCGCCGTTGGAGACATCATGTTCTTGGAGCACACCGCGCCGGAGGAGGTCCTGGCTCACCACAGCGACGCCACGCCCGAATCGGGCGCGGATCTCCGCTGCGATCGAGCTCTTCCCTGAACCGGAGTTTCCCCGCAGCACTACCAAACGGGATGTCTCAGAGCCCACCATCATCCTGCGAGGCTATCGGGTAGGAACCGGCACCTAGGACAGGGTTCCATTGTCGACCAGGGCCTGCACGGCGTCCTCCTGCCGGCGCAGCACGACCCGGCCGTCGCCATCGCCGTAGGCCAGGACCTGGCTGCCCGCATCGAGGCCGGCTTCCGCCAGCAGCCCCAGGGGCAGGGCAACCTGCCCGCCGCTCCCGATTGTCAGTTCTACGGGTTCACGAAGCACAGGACGGAGTATGCCAGCAGGCGGACGTGGCCTGCTTGCAGCCCCGAGGCGTCGCGAAAATCGCATTGAGCTCCTGTTACGTAGCCAACGCGCCCATACTGCCGCTGTGGAACCAACCGAATCGTCCCGGCCCGACACCACGTACTCTGCTCCCGTGGGTAGTGTCGACCTCACCGCTGAGCAACGCGACGGAACACCGTACGAGATCTGGCCCTGCCACGATTGCCTGCCCTGGCACGCCGAGGCAATACGCGATGGCGACGAGATCCTGATCCGAGAGTGGCACGCCGTGGGCTGCCCCCAGTTCCAACGCCTGATCGCCGATGGACCGTGAACCGCAGACCCATGGGTGTTCCGCCCATGGTGGCTGGGCCGGGCGGCGCTCCCGCTGATCCAAGCCGATGGATACTTTGAAGTATGTCGCCCAGCGCATCCTCTCCTGCCGTCGCCGCTCGCATGAGCCGACAGGCGTCCCGTGATACGGAGCAGGAGCTCGCTGTCCGTCGTCTACTTCACCGAATCGGACTGCGATATCGGGTCAATACACCAGTTCCGGGAATACCTCGCAGATCAATCGACATTGCTTTCGGCCGCCTGAAGATCGCCGTGTTTCTCGACGGTTGTTTTTGGCACGGTTGCCCGCAGCACGCCACCAGCCCCAAGGCCAACGCCGAATGGTGGCGCAGCAAGCTCGACCGCAACATGGCTCGGGACCGGGAGTCCTCGGAACATCTCACCGAGCAGGGGTGGACGGTCCTCCGATTCTGGGAGCACGAGCAGCCGGACGCTGTCGCTGCTCGCGTGACCGAGGTGGTGCAGCTCCGTCGATCAACCTGATGCCCGCGCTCTGTCGGCGCGGTGAACCTCGATCCGGTTGTCGGACCGCGCTGATACGGTGCGCGTCCCGGCGGATGTGAGGAGTCCTGGTGACGGCACCCTTTTCAACAGCATTGTGCGGCTACCGCAATGGCTTGCCCAACACGAGCGATTCGAGCGACAAGCTCTCGATCGAGATCGGCAACGCGCTCTTCGCGCACCTCGATGTGCCGGTCGACCAGCCGGCGGTATCCGTGGCCAAGGCGTGGGCGGAGGCCATGTCCCACGACCTTCAGGAGAGGCTGACCATTCCGGCACCGCACCTGTTGGTCCGGACCGAGCGCAAGCTGCTCCAATTCGAGCAGTACGCACATCTGAACGTGGCCAGGAGCCTCGGGAACGAAGACGGTCTCGAGGTCGCCGACGCGCTGGCCGTTCTGGAGGCAGCTCTCGCAACCGATCCGTACCCTGTACATGACGGACTGGAACAGGCGGTGCTGGCGGTGCGCGCGGCTGTCGCGGGAGCCGAGGAACGCCGCAAACTGTTGATAGATCTCATGGCCGACGAGTCACCGCTGAATCTGGACCTGGCTGTCCAGCGGCCAACCACTGTTGCCGCTGAGGCGAGCACGTCGGTTCCCCCGCATCTGGTGGCGGGATTCTCCTTGAAGTGGTCCCTGCGCACCGACCGGCTCCAGGACCCGCGTACGCAGGGTTCCCAGATGGCGGCGATGCGCCGCGGACGGATGCCGCACTTCGCGGCGGTGACGATGGAGCCGCGCCCGTACTATCTCGGACGCCTGGGCATGGGCACCGGGGATCTCGATTGCGTGTACCACCTTGCCCTGCCAGAACTGGCGAAGGCAGTCGAGGATGTGTACGTCGGCCCGAAGCGTGCTAAGCAGCGAGACACCTTTCGCAGGCTCGTGGATCAGCGTCGGCTGCGCGACTACGACGATCTGGTGGCCTATCTCTCGACGCTTTGAGTCGCAGGTCAGTAGGAATCGGGAGCTGTCGTCGGTAGGTCGCCTTCGTCCTCTCGGAAGGCGACGTACCGCGTGCCGTCGATAACGACGTGCGGGCGAGGATCGCCAGGGAGCGCCAGTCCGAGGCGGACAGCAACGAAGGAGCCCTTGGTGGGCACCGGCAGATTCAGTGCGCGGGCGATCCGAGGGTGATCGTTTTGATGGCCGAGCACAAGGATGCCTTGTGGGGCCAGGAACTTGCGTGCGTCGCGTGCCCGCTTGAGCCCGTCCGCCTGGCTGGCGACCGTGACCAGCGTATTGCGATCCACCAGCTCCTCCTGGACCTGGCGAAAGAGCTCGTTGGTCCGGGACTGGCCGCTCGACTGCCGGTCCGAGCGGCGGCTGTCGTTTGAGGTGCCGAAGATCACCTGGATTGTCTCGTTCGACTGGCCGAGGAGCAGGTTGCGGGGCAACTGGCCCTCCGCCACGATCCATCGGATCGCCGCACGTCCGGCCTGGCTCAAGGACTTCTTCCTGTCCCGGTTCTCGCCCTCGTTGAGGGCCCTGTCGGTGATGCGGATCAGTCCTACGCGAAACGTTGAGTTCCTGTCATCTGCCTGCATCAGCAGGCAGATGTGGCCCATGGCCTCGAGCGGGATGGTCCAGTTGAAGGTCCTGCGCCCGCGGTTGCCGCTCCTGGTGCCGCTGGTGAACTTGGCGTCGACCTCGTAGCCCGCGACCAGGTAGTCCATCCGGTTCCCTTGGCCGAGGTCAAACTCTGCCCGGGCCACGATTTCGACCTTCGTCCCCAGGTAGGTCTTCTCCGTGGACGCCAGGGTGTCGATGTCGAAGCGGCCTGTTCGCTGGCCGTCCAGGACCTCGTCGATCGACTGGCGCAGTACCTCGCCGAAGCGACCGGCCACGTTCGGTTGCTGCCGGAACCAGTGCAGTACGGCTTCGAGACCCTCGTCCGCATCCGGACCATCAACCGTGCTGCGGGTCTCGGTGTCGCCGAAGGGCAGGGGATCGGCGACGTGCCTCGAAGGAGTGTCCACGCCAAGAACCTACCCGAGAGGCGGCAAACCGGCGCAGGAGCCTCCGGCAGTGTCAGACCCTCCTCGTACGATTGATGTGACTGATCATCAAGTACGTTCGGAGGATCGGGCTATGACGGATACGACGGCTCAGGATGTACTCGATCACTTCGCAGTGACCGACGCCGTGAAGGCGGCCTACCTTGCGTGGCAGACGGATGACCGATATCGCTCCGTGGTGGTTCCCCACGTCCTCAACCATCGCGTCGTGGCGGTCTATGCACTTACGCACGACGATGTGATGCAGGCCTGCGCGGCTACGGAGCTACCGCACGGACACGCTCTGGGCGACGTCCGCAAGGCGGAGGCAGAACGAGTTGTACCCATCAGGGACTGGAATCCGCCCTTTGCCTTCACTCAGGTCTTGCACCACCTACTGGAGCAGTCGGGCGGCATCCCGACCTGGCTGGAGTTCGTCAACTGTATCCGCTGGACAGGTGAGGGGAGGGCCATGCTCGGCGAGGACGCCGGGCGTGCAGTGGCGATTGCCCGTGCCTGTGTTGACGGCGCCGGCAACCCACGATGGACACCCAAGGCGATCAACAATGCCCTCCGGTGGCGGTTGGGCAACGCCTATTACTCATTTCTGCGTGAGCTGCACGTGCTGATCCACCTTCGTTCCCGCGGGTTGGACGTCCGCGTGCACCCTTTGGCCGATGCGCTCTTTCGAACGGATGCCTGGATCGACAGAACCGTCCTGAGTATCTACATCGGCAACCCCAGGTATCGGCACGAGCGCGAAGGGCGCAAGAAGGAGGCGCAGCGGCTCCTCGGCGGCGCGCCCCGGCCGTTCGTCTTCGAGTCGATCAACCTGCCCAACGATGCGCGGAGAGGAAAGGCCTATCTCGCGCCGGAGAATCTCTTGGAGCAGCGCAGCCAGGAGATTCTGCTGCAGCGCCGCGTCTCCGGCGCCGCAGCCGTGCGCGGCTGACCCGCGACTGTCCAGGTCGGGCAGCGCTGCGGGCTGTCGATCAAGTGGTGCTGTTGAAGCGGGAGTTCGCAGAATCCGACAGGTCGCTGGCGGTTGATTGCAGCAGGTAGGGCTTGAGGTGGTTGGCAATAGCAGTTGCCAGCACTGGAGGGACCGCGTTGCCGATCTGCTTGGCGATTTCGATCTTGCTTCCGCACCAGAGGAACTCGTCGGGGAAAGTCTGCAACCGCGCTGCCTCCCAGTGCGTGATCGGGCGATTCACGCGGTTCGCCGGATCGTGCGTATCCCACTGGGGGTGCAGATACTGCCCCTTCTCGGGCTTGAAGAACTCGGTCCTGATCGTCAGCGACGGCCGGTCCCAACGCATCCGACCCATCACGTCGGTGGTTCCGCGCTTCTTTTCGCGCCAGCATCTCGGCAGCAATCTCTCGGGCAGGTCGAACCTGCCGCCTCCGGGGGGCACATGGTCGTACCGCTCCAATGACATTGCCGTGGGCGTCCGTCCGAGGTGAAGCTCGCTGCTTCTGAAGCTGCCCGGCACCGTCGTACCGAAAATCTGGGTGGAGCCCGGCGGCAGGTCGGTCGCATGAGGAATCCTTGGCAGGTCGCTGATAGCGTCCCGAACCGTACGCCACTGTTCTGTGCCCAATAGGTCCGTCGGGCTGTGAGTTGCTGCGGGCATCGGGATCCTGCCGATCCGGGACCCGAAAATAATCGTGCGCCTCCTGCGCTGCGGAGCGCCGTAGTCGGTGGCCAGGAGCAGCCCGTAGGTGAGTTCGTAGCCGGCGAGCAGCCCGCCCGGACCAGTCGCCTGCAGGAGCATTTGGAATTCCGAGGAGGCGAGGAAGCGGTCGACGTTCTCGATCACGAAAACCTTTGGCTCCGCATGCTGCACGAAGCGAATGTACTCGCGCCACAGCCTGTTGCGCGGATCATTTGCGTCACGTGAGCCGAGATTGGAGAAGCCCTGGCAGGGCGGTCCACCGATAATCATGTCGGCCTTCGGGATCCGAGCATCCTCGATCTTCGAGATGTCAACCCACTGCATATGCGATTCGCCGAAGTTGGCTGAATAGGTGGCAGCGGCTGAGAGATCCCACTCTACTGCCATCAAGGGCTCATAGTCGAAGGCGTCCTTGAAGCCCTGAGTCATTCCCCCGCAGCCGGAAAACAGGTCAATTACTGTGATGGATTGCGTCATGTTCGACAGATTAGACGGACTCCCGGTCCGATGCATGGGACTGAATAGATTTCAAAACAGCGATCAAGTGAAAATGATAGAAAAATGCCGGAACGGCGAGGTGATCGTCGATCTTTTCTTCATTCGGTTCGCAATCGACGTCTCTCCCATTGCCTCTACGGTGTCCATCGGTGCATCCGACACAGACACAACCCCCGTCACCGCCTGGGGCCGGAGCTTCCAGCACCGGTCAAGGAGGGGGCGGCAGCCGCTCGGGGAGCCGTCCGTAGCGATCGAGAGGCGGCGAACGTTGACCGCACTCCGACCTTGCGGGCCGCGTCCCCTCCCTGTCGGTGGTCCACGGTACGCTGCGTGATTGCTGGTGAGTGGGTGGCGACTGGGCTCATCAATCTCGTGACAGCGACCTTGTTAAGACATATCTGGAGACCAAGTGCAGCCCACCAAGATCGTGGACCTATTCGCCGGCCCTGGCGGGCTCGATGTGGCGGCAGAGAAGCTTGGTATCGCCACGGCGGGGGTTGAATGGGATGCTGCCGCTTGCACCACACGCCGTGCCGCAGGCCTGGAGACGGTGGAGGGAGATGTCCGCCTGTACGGCCCGTCTGACTTCCCTGAGGCCGACGTGCTGGCCGGAGGGCCTCCATGTCAGACGTTCACCGTCGCTGGCAGGGGTGTCGGCCGCAAGGCTCTCGACGAGGTGCTGGACTTCGTCAAGCGGTTCGTCGCCCGCGAGGACCGCGACGAGATCGAGAAGGATCTCGCCAAGCTCGACGATGAGCGGACAGGGCTGGTACTGCAGCCGCTTCGTTGGGCTCTCGATGCGATCGATAAGTTCGACCGCCCCTACCGTGCGATCGTTCTCGAGCAGGTTCCAGCCGTGCTTCCAGTCTGGGAGGCCTACAAGGAGGCGCTTCTCGGCGAGGGCTACCAGGTGGACTGCGGGATTCTGCATACCGAGGCATTCGGGGTTCCGCAGACGCGTAGGCGGGCAGTGCTGGTCGCCCGGCGCGGGAGCTCCCCTGTGAAGCTCCCTGCCCCGACGCATCGGACCTATCGCAAAGGCGTTCCCCGTGCGGCAGGCGACTCGAGCCTTCGGCCGTGGAGGACGATGGCAGACGTAATTGGCCGCCCGTCCCCCTTTGAAGTGATCTCCAACTACGGAACCGGTGGCGACCCCAAGGCCCGAGGACGCAGGGGGTCCTGGGAGCCGTCGGCCACGGTCACGGGGAAGATTTCCCGAAATCGAGTCGTGGGATTGGACGGCTCCGAACTCGACCGTTTCTCCTTGTCCGAAGCCGGCCGCCTTCAGACTTTCCCGGCCGACTACCCGTGGTCAGGGCGCGACGTGGGCCAGCAGATTGGTAACGCCGTGCCTCCTCGCCTCGCGATGCATGTCCTCTCCGCGGCGTTCGGATGGGACGCTCCATCCGAGGCAACGCTGCAAAGGCTCAGCACATGGAACCTGGACGAAAGGGAACATGGCGCGTAAGGACCTCATCAGCTGATTCAAGACTCGTTCTGACCCTGGCCCTTGCGCCACGGGCCGCTGATCGATGCGCCGGGCCAACCTCCGCGGACACTTGCGTCCTAGTCGGTCAGGCCCGCTTCCTTGGCGATTTCATCGAAAGCTGGCATGACGGCGAGAACTGCATTGGCGGCGGCCCTGCGGGCTTCGTCGACAAAACCGTCGTCCGGTATCTCTCGTCCCGATGACTTCAGCTCGTCTAGTTTCTGCTGGAGGAGGAGAAGTGAAACTCCAACCCCGACAGCGTATTGCTCCCGAGGACGCTCGATGCTGGTCAGCTCCTTGTTGCGTGAGGCAAGGTACTTCTTGAATGGCGGGTATTCCTGATTGAGGAGCACTGTCGGGATGGCCGTATCGCCCAGAGTTCGCAACTCCGCGTATTCAGGTTGGAACTCCGCGAGAACGGAGGCGGGTGTGGACTCGACGCCCCCGACCGTGAGCCGCACCCACGTCTCCTCCGCCTCAGGGCTGGTCCATCTGAGTGCGACGTTCGGGCCCTCGCCGGGGCCGCCCTGGCCCTTCCCGCCCTTCGTCGGCTTACCTCTGCCGACCCCTGTGCCAGGGATCCCATCGACCAGTTCCAGTTTGGTGACGTGCTCGAGCGTGCGACCCAGTCCACCAGCGACGCGCATCCAATTCTCAAGGGTCACGCGTAGTTCGTAGGTACCAAGTTCTGCGGTGTCGGGAACGGCCACCATTACGCGTACCCGACCGCTGCGGCCCTTGCCGACGGTGATTTCCCTGTCCTCCCGGATGGCGGGATGGTCGCAAACGACGCGAAGATTGCCCCGGCCGTCATAGAAGGAGTCTTCGACGTCGACGGTGTACGTGATCGAGCGCGTTGATCCCACCACGGCGCGCGCCGTAACCGGGCCGGAGATCGTGCTGGGGTCGTGGTGGAGAAGAACCGGCTTGAGGCTGCCGCCGCCACCTCCTGCCTGCCCTGCACCTTGACCGCCGCCGTCCCCTCCTCCGGTGCCCTGTCCGGCTCCAGTTGAGAAGCCCTTCACAGAGAGGGCCCGACTGATCCGTCGCGCGACGTCGGCTGTCGGTTGACTCGACTTGGCCTGGTACGACTCCCGGATCAGCGCATTGTTGGCCTCCCTCAGTACCGCGGAATCGCGCACCAGTCCGCGTACCGCTTCCTCCAGGCGCAGGGCTGCGTCACCGCGTACGAGTTCATTGCGGTCTGCAGTGAAAAGGCTGGTACGCAGCTGAATCGGAAGCTCGTCTGTCTCCACGACCATGAGCAGGCGGTCGTAGAGCCGGTTCAGGCCAGTCTGATCGCGGACGTCACGGGGACTCCAATGATGATGGACCTGTCCGTTTGATGTGAAGAGCACCGCATGGTCGCGTGCCACGAACTTGTCGCGACCTCCCTCCTCTCGGGGGCCTGCGAGCAGCCAATATCGGACCGGAAGGTGATAGGTGGTCCCGTTGTGGTGAAATGGCAGGGCTTCTACACCCGACTCGAAGGTATGTTCCGATCGCTCCAGCCTGTGATCCAGGCCCTCAAGCGTTGTTGAACGTCCTCGTGTCGTCTCGTTCACGAAGCGGATCGGGAGCACTGGACGAAAGAGACGCGTGTTGGTGACCACGTCGAAAGCCCGCTCGTCGCCCTCACGCCGGCGTTGGTATCCGTCTACCCGGTATGAAACCAGGGCGAGATGAGTGCCAGGTTCGAAGTCCGGATAGTCCTCGGCCGGGCAGGACCATGGCTCTGCAATGTCCCCCGCTTCCGTCCACGGGCGGTCCACCAGGTAGTAGGCCGTCTGCCCCTTGGTGTTCTCCTGCCACTGGACCACTGCGACGGTGATCCGGTCCTCTTTGTCGTCCGCCAGGAGCGCGGGATCGCGTCTGGTGACCAGGACGACCGCTCGCGCGTTGCGGTAGGTCATGGCGCCGCCGAGGCCGAAGGCTCCCTGCAGGTACAAGGCATCTTCCTTGTGAGAGCCTCCGAGCCCGAATATTGTGCTGGGGACGTTGGCCGGCTCCATGCCGCATCCCTTGTCCCGGAATACTGCAGTGAGCCGCTTCGACGTACTGGCCGGGGGGTCCGAGTCCTTGAACGTCACCACGGCAAGCTTCGATTGCTCTCGGGAATCGACGGCAAGGTTCCCGAACAGGTCCCGGGCTGCCTCGTGCGGCCCACCGTAGGGAATGTCCTTCGATTTGCCGAATCGCTGGAGGGCGAACCGCTCGATGATGCTGTCCTGCATGTTCGTGACGTTCTCGATCAACTTGAGGTCGTAGCTACCCGAGGACCCCATGAGCCCGAAGTTGTTCTGCTTGTCACCGACCGGCCGACGGTACTCGTCACCGATCCCTTGCGCGATCAGTTGTTGGAGCGCCTGTGCGTCGGCGAGCGTGACAGCCTCAAGTGCGGCGTGGACGATCTGCTGAGCGGTTGGTACCACGGTGCCCTCCTGTACGGCGTATGGCTAAATCGGACGTCATGCCGGGATCACCGACACGTGAGGCGTCAACTCTCAGGACTGTGAGTCCAGGATGTGCTTTGCGATCACGTCTGCGGCACCCTCCCAGGCGCTGCGACCTGCGACTGCCTTACCCGTCTCGCGGTCAACCAGTGTGCCCGCCAAGGGGCTATCGGTACCCCGGGAGAAGTCGAAGTTGTGGAGTGCCTTCACGGCGGCGGCGATGGACAGATTTTGGTCTTCAACCGTGACTGCGTGAACGGCTGCTGCGATGGAGTACAGCAAGTTGGCGCTGAGCAGCCAGGTGTCGTTGCGGAGAAGCGCGACGCCCTTGTCACGTCCGAGCGCCTCCTCCACGGCGGGGATGTCTCCCAAGCCCTGCCAAAACTCGACGATCCTGCTGATGGTGCGCTTCTCATCCGACGCGATCTTGAGCTCTACGGTGTCTTCCCAGCCTCTGCTGTCCCGCAGACCTGTGCCGACGAGGAGGGTTCCACTTGCGTAGCGCAGCGCCTTGTAGGCCATAGTCTTGGTGCTCAGCTTGCCCGGGGCGTCGGTGAGGAACTCGATCCGCCGCCCTTCGTCGAACATCGGGATATCGTCCCGTTTGATGATCCTTTCGATCAGCACGCGGTTGAGGGCGCGCCTGCGGTCCATGGACTGGCCGATGCTTGCGCTCAGTGGCTTGGCGTTGCGCTGTAGATCGGTAAAATCCTGAGCGCGGCGGAGCTGATCATCGTCCAGCACCACGATGATCGGTTGACCGCTTGTTGTCAGGCGCTGGTACACATCGTCGCCGAGTTGGCGATGTGCGTCGATCACGTCTGTGTATGCCCCGGTGCGATGTCCACCATCGCCGACCTTGAACTTGGCGCCTGGGCGGACGTACAACACTCCGGTCTTGACCGGGAGTTCGTCGGGAGTGCCCTCGTCGGCAACGAACTTGGCGTCGCCCGCCCCGATGTACACGAGGATGGAGTTGAGGACGTAGTCCTCGGTCTCCTCGATGTACATGGCGATACCACGTCGATGGGCCTTGTCTTCCTTGCGGTTCGTCCCGCCGCCCGACAACGGGTCCCACTGCTCGCGCGGACCCACTACGCCGGTGTAGTCGACCGGCGTCATTGCGGTGGCGACCATCTGTCGTCCGCCCATCCGGTATCCGATTGCGGGGTACGGCACATAGCCGAACATCCGCTGCGGCTTTTCTTCCGCCATGTCAGCCTCCAAGAGTCAGCATCCTACGTCGAGAGTACGACTACGTGAGATGCGTGTCTATAGATTCCTGTGATCCTACGTACGACTAGCTGCTACGTAGGAGTATGACTGAAGTGCCGCGGGCTGCTGGCCAGGCCTGTAGCGCACCGCGTGACCACCGTCACACCTCAGGCCCCTAACTCGGGAGCGGTGCGGAGCCCAATGAGCGAAAGGCGTAAGCCACGAGCGATCACGCCGTCACCCGCCCGCGGCAGCGGCCGATCAGCCAGAGACGGGACCCGAAGAGCAGGCGTTCATCGCCGACGGCCCTCTGCCCAGCTGGGATGCCATCGCAGCAGAACGCCGTCCTCGGCGCCGGGATGCCGGACGGGGCCACCTTTGTCGCTGCCTCCCGATAGCCTTCGATCCGTCAGTCTCCTTCCGGGATAGGGGTACAGGGGATCTCGATGGCCGAACCTGATCCACGGCGCTTCTTCAATAGTCGTGAGCGTGTAGCCCTGTATCTCGCGACTGATGGCAGATGTACCGCGTGCGGCGCGGAGTTGTCTCCGGGATGGCACGGCGACCACAAGCGGGCATGGTCTCAGGGCGGATCGACTGACGTCAGCAACGGACAGGCACTCTGCCCCGAGTGCGACAACCGAAAGGGGACTGGCTCAATGGCGAGCGCGCTTGGACTGCGGGACTGGCAAGAAGAAGCCAGGGAGCGCTACCACGGTCGGCGGGGCGGGGCAGGCGAGAGCTTCCTCGTGGTTGCCACCCCGGGAGCCGGAAAGACGACGTTTGCGCTCACCATCGCCATGGACCTCATCAAGCGAGAAACAATCACCAAGATCGTTGTGGTCGTACCCACGGCCCACCTGCGCAAACAGTGGGCCGAGGCGTCGGCGAAGCTCGGCGTTCAGCTCGACTACCGCTTCGCCAACGCGCATGGTGCGGTCGGCCCGGATTTCGACGGCGTGGCGGTCACCTACCAGGCCGTTGCATCAGCCCCTCTGCTGTGGCGGAAGCTGTGCTCCGACCGGAAGACATTGGTGATCTTCGACGAGATCCACCACGCGGGTGAGGGCGACGAGCAGAGGTGGGGTCCTGCCCTCAAAGAAGCCTTCGATGTTGCCGCGCGTCGGCTCCTGCTCTCGGGAACTCCGTTCCGCACCGACGGGACAGCTATCCCGTTCGTAGAGTACGACGAGGGCCGCGCGGTTGCGGGCTTCAACTACGACTACGGTATGGCGCTCGCGGACCAGGACGTCGTCCGGCCGGTCGTCTTCCCTGCCATGGACGGAGAGTCGAAGTGGCGGCGGTCGGGGGAGTTGGCCGTCACCTCCATCGCCCTGGCCGACACGGACGAGAAGACCGTGCCTCCCGCTCTCCGCGCGGCCCTGGACCCCCAGGGGGAGTGGATTCCCTCGGTGCTGCGCGAGGCCGATGCTGCCTTGACGCAGGAACGCATGGACAACCCCGACGCCGGCGGCCTGGTGATCGCCTCCGACCAGAGCGCGGCCAGGGCCTACGCCAGGATCCTAGAGAGGATCACGGGTGAGATGCCGGCGATCGCGGTCTCCGACGAACCCGAGGCCTCACAGGTCATCGCGGACTTCGGGGAGGCGAGCAGTCGTTGGATCGTCGCGGTGCAGATGGTCGCCGAAGGAGTCGACATCCCTCGCCTCGCCATCGGCGTCTACGCCTCCCGCATCCGTACGCAGATGTTCTTCATCCAGGTCGTGGGGCGCTTCGTGCGCATGCGCGGCTCTGAGGACGAGACGACGGCGCGGCTGTTCATCCCCTCCATTCAACCGCTGGTTGGATACGCGCAGGACATCGAGAAGACCGTGGACGCGGTTCTTGCGCAGGAGGAGAAGCGCGTCCGTGAGGTGCAGGTGAGTGGCGAGGGTGAAAGCGGAGGGATGCCGATCCTCCTCCCGGCCTTCGAGACCGTCGGATCCTCGGCGGCGGTCCACCGGGCCACCATCGCCAGCGGCATGTCCATCACCCCAGAGGACCTCGCCTTCGCCAGGACCGTGATGACCCGGTCCGGAGCCGCTACGCCGCGCGGCACCACGCCCGAGTACATCGCCCTCCTACTGAAGACCGCAGGAGCCACCGCATCCCTGCCCGAGCAGCGGGCAAGCGCAAAGGCGACCCCGCTGTCGGACCAGAAACGGGACGTTCGCCGCGTACTGAAGCGCAAGGTCGGTCGGCTCGCGATCCTCCGCAAGGTTCCGCATGAGCACATCCACGGTGAACTGAACCGCCATTTCCGCAACCAGGTGACCACAGCGGACATGCCGTCGTTGCTCAAGCGCATCGAAATGGTGGATAAGTGGCTGGAAGAGGAGAAATGACTACACATGGCCCCACAGCAGAGGGAAACGCTGTCCTGGTCAACGTCCTCAGCTCGTCCCTGCGCTCCACGCTCAACGGTCTGGGCAGCGCCCCCGGTCTGATCCGCCAGGTTCTCGAAGAAGAATCGTGGCGCTCCTTCGTCACACCGCGGGGCGAACTGGTGGAGCATGACGACTTCGCGTCGTTCGTCACCACAGCTCCCACCGCGGGGCTCGGACAGACGCTCGACGAGGTGGTGCGCGTCATCGGTGACGACGTGTACACCCTGGACCTGCTCGCTCAGGCCCTCGGCGTGGCCAGTGATTCCCTGCGCGGGCTGCGACCTGCCGCCGACGGCACCGGCCCAATCGCGAAGGACGCACGCTTCTTCGGCGCCTACGCGCGGTCCGGCGGGTGGGTCTTCGGCCTGATGGTGGCCCGCAGTGTGCAGCCCGGCACTGGACAGCCGGGTTCCTCTTCTCGTTCCGAGCGACACGTGGCATCCAAGGTCTCGGCGAAGAAGTTCGCCCTGATGGCCGGCACCACGCCCGCCCGGGTGATGCGCTTCTACAAGGCATGGGACCGTGCGGCCCAGGCTGGGATCGTGCCCGCCTTCGAAGCCCTTGTGCCTGGGCAGGAGACCGTGCTACCCGAGCCGGAAGTGTGGGGCGAGTACTTCACCAAGTTCGAGCAGAGCACTGAGCGACGAGAAAGCATCGCAGAACAGGCGGAAGCTTCGGGCACCAGCTATGCCGAAGCGGTGAAGGTGGCCAACAATCCGGCTGCACTGCGCACGGCCATTCTGGGCGACGCGAAGACGGCAGAAGCTGCCCGCATCGCGCTCACCGATCGGATGCAGGACGACGTCGACTTGCAGATCAACATCGCCAAGACCCTGGCGCAGACGCCAGAGCTGAGGAAGGCGGTCTCGACTGAGACGCGCAGAGCGGAACGTACCGAGTACGTCCGCCAGGCAGCAGGGGACGGCAAGGTCAGAACCCCGGCCGGACAGGTCATCGAACTGCCCACGCAGGCCAAAGAGAAGGCCGCCGCGCACCTGGCCCTAGTCCAGGACCCCGGGGCAAGCCCAGAAGCGGTCAGCGAAGCGTACGAGGCCGTGCACGCGCTGATCAACGAGGCTGTGGAAGCAGACCCGGACATCCAGACCCGCGAGCAGCGGACTCGCTTCTCCAGGGCGCTGAGCGCCACAGCGAAAAGCATCGAGGGCATCGACCCCGACGATCTCATCGCGGTGGCCGACGACGACCTGAGGGAGAAACTGGCAAGCCTCCAGAAGCAGGTCAACGAGCTGGCCGGGCTGATCGTGAACGACAAGCCCGGAAATCTGCGGGCCGTGTAGTCCACGCTCAGAGTTGAGAGCCCCCCGCTCCAGCGGGGGCTGTCAACATGTCCACGGACGCTGCGCCTGTCGGAAGCCATATCCAGGGAGACCGAGATCACCGGTGCCGACCGCCGACGCCGCCCGGTGAACACATCCCCTCGACCGCGTCCACCTCGTCGGCACCCCCGACAGCAGGTTCCTGGGCCACTTCCCCGAGCCCGGAGCCCCAGGGAAGACCGGATAAGTGGGACTGTCAGACCCGATCACTAGGCTGCTTTCCATGGACTCGCTCTGGCGCCAAGCACTCGATCTACAGCAACTGTGGACGGCTGGCAGGACCCCCGATATGGACGAGCGGGGGCGGCTGATCCGCAGGGAGTTGCCGGCGAATATCAGGTCCGCTCTCCCGGATCTGGCAGCTGCCCTTGGAGTGGAAGAGAAGGAAGTCGGGGTCGAGGGAAGCGACGGTGCCGGTCTCAACGCCGAGATCCCCTGGGTCCGCGTCTTCGACCGACGACGCTCACCTGCCGCCACCACTGGTTGGTATGTCGTGTATCTCCTGAGTGCCACCGGAGACCGGCTCTACCTGTCGCTCATGCAGGGGACCACGGTATGGACGGGCGGCATGTTTATCCCCCGCAAGGCAGCGGATCTGAAGGCACGGGTCGTTTGGGCCCGCCCTCTGCTGGAGGACAGCATCGCCAGTCACGCCGACCTGCTTCATACCAGGATCACGTTGCAGGGCAACAAGTCCAAGCTTAGCCGCGGCTACGAGTCCGGCAACGTCCTTGCGATCGAGTACCGCCGTGATGCCGTCCCAGATCCGATGGTGCTAATGAGCGACCTCCGGTTCATGTGCGCGCTGTTGCGGAAGATCTACCGGGCTGAAGAAGCAGCCTCCTACATCCCCGGCGATCCGACGCCTGAGGTCGTGGAGGCGCAGGAGGTGGCAGCCCGGACATCAGGGCGCCGCCACGCTGCAGCAGGCCAGGGCTTCCGCCCCTCCGCTGAGGAAAGGCGTGTGCTCGAACTGCACGGCGTACGCCTGGCCGCCGAGCATTTCGAGAAGGAGGGTTGGTCGGTCAAGGATGTAGGCGCGAAGGAGTCGTTCGACCTGCTGCTGAAGCGTGATGGCAAGCGGTTGCACGTCGAGGTGAAAGCCACCACCTCTCCCGGCGGGCAGGCCGTCCTCACCCGGGCCGAGGTCGACTTCCAGCGGAAGCACGCACCGCACAATGCTCTCGTTGTGGTCCACTCCATCGTTCTGGACAGGAATGCTGCGCTCGTGACGGCGAGCGGAGGCCTGTTGGAATGCATCACCCCATGGACCATCGAGCAGGACGACCTGAGTGCGATCTCTTACGTCTATCGCACCGGCCTGTGAGCCCGTCGTCGCCGTACGAGGGACCGCAGTCGATCTTGTAGAGATACAGGTATTCAGATCAATTGCCCGAAATGTATGCGCAGCCACGGTCAGCGACGCCGGCCGACGGCCCCCTGGCGCGCTGGGTCGAGAGGCGCGCTTGAGGCCGCAAAGAAATAGCCCGGGAACCGGGCGTTCGGGGGACCACGCGGTGCCCACGGTCGAGGAAGGCGTTGTTCAGCTCACTGCTCGCCTCGGGCAGGAGGATGCACGAGCGGCAGGCTTTCGCGTCTCAGAGACGGCGATGAGTCATCTGCGACTAACATGCCGCCCGGAACAGGATGACCCGGCGGAGGAAGTTGAGGCAGCAGTGGGCAAGGAACCCTCGAAACTTTTGCTGGATGCGAATGCAATTGCCGATAGGTGCCAGAAGGTCATCAGGGAGGCTGCAGGGGAGCCGATGGTGCCAGCGGCGTGGCTCGAGTCTGCAGCTGAGATCGGCATTCTCTCCGCGGAATTGAGAAAGAAGACCTCCGATGTCCGCAAAGCACTGGGTATCAAATCGGCACGCGTCGCGATCCTGCTGTATCTACGTCAGCACGTCGGCGAATCCGTTCCTGGCGATGCGATCGCCGGAGTTGCGGGTATCAGCGATTGGGCGCGGCGGGTCCGCGAGCTGAGGGTTGAATTCGGTTGGCCGATCGAGTCCGGCGTTAATACGGACGGGATGTCTATCGATCACTATCGTCTGACTGCCGATGAACCCGACCCCGATCTGGCAGAGCGTTGGCAAGTGGCGAAGGGGGCTCGCAATCTCAAGAAGACTGGAGGCAAAATGGCCTCAGCAAAGGACCGCCTCATTCACTATCTCCAGGCCGTCTCGCCTCGCGTCGCCGATAAAGAGCAATTGTCCCATGTGGCGAATATCAATGAGTGGCCCCGGCGATTGCGCGAACTCGAGGAAGAAGGGTGGCGGATCGATTCAAATATTGATGATCCCAGTCTGCCTCCGGGCTCGTACAGGCTTTCCACTCTGGAGAGAAGGCCAGCTCGCGTACGTGAGGCTATCAAGCTGCGGTACGCAGTCCTGGAAAGAGATGGCAAAACCTGCCAGGATTGCGGCCGGACTCCTGGTCAAGGCGCAGCGTTGCAGATCCATCACATTCAACCAGTGCACGTCGGCGGTGGAAACGAGGAAGGGAACCTTGTCACACTGTGCTCGCAATGCCACGCAGGGCGTCACGCGCACATGAGTGGACCTGTAAAGGACGAATTGCTCAATCCCGAGTACGATCCGGCTCTCGCCGCTGAGCAGGGGCGTTTCAAAGTCTCGGCAGGCGGTGAGCCTGCCGGTAGCGATGGACAATGTGCCGGGACTGGCCCGCCACGAACGCAACGAAGCTCCGGTTGGACGGGGTGACGTCCAAGTCGCCTCGCACCACCGGAGCTTCGATGTACCGCAAGTCTGACACCGTCTGCCTGATCAAGTCGCCCGTCCTCGACGGCGTGGCGGGACTGCCGCTGGTGGAGCGGCTGAAGGTGCTGCCCGATCCGCGTCGGCGGCGAGGGGTCCGTCACCCGTTCGTGGCTGTGCTGCTGGTTGCCGCCTCCTCGGTCGTCGCCGGAGCGAAGTCGTTCGCGGCCATCGGGCAGTGGGCCGCGAACGCTCTGGGCTGGCTGGGGGCTCGCGTGACCGGTGCACTCTTCTCCCGGACAACGTGGGGCGCGGCGGGTACTACAATCGTGACGATCGCCACATTCAGGTCGATCATGGTGAGCGCGCTCAGCCCGGTCCCGGGCGGGGATGGGAGAGCGGTGCAGTCGGGCAAGCCGTCGATCACAGTGGGAAGCCTCTGGTGGATGCCAACCGTGGTGATCTCGGGCAACGACCCCAAAGAGCGTCGACCCATCGTCGTAGTGCAAGGAGTGCGGTACGGCTCCGCCCAGGTGATCACGCGCACCTCCGACGTTAAGATGAAGGGCATCCTCCACCCCGCGGAGCCCGAGATCGAGCTGAACAAGCCAGGCGTCTTCAGCATGCGGCACCTACACAGCATCGAGGAGCGCTACTTCAGCGGCAGCACGGTTCAGTACCTGGGCATGCTGGGGAACCCCTACCTGCAGCAGGTACTCGAAATGTGGGAGTCCTAGTGGGCGCTTACTCCGAACTCGCCCGTGAAGGAGCGCTGGGCAGGGACTGCGTGGACCTCCTGTACCGCACGACGTGGGCAGTAGTCCGGGCTCGACACTATCCAGATACCACCGGCCGCGGTTACTGGCTTCCCGACGAGATTCAAGAGCTCGCTCACGACATAATTGTGCACAAGCATGGCGGAGCTCCTTTCGCGGCATATCTCATCGCGCATTGCAGTGATGACTTGAGCATTGCGCGAGTCATGCAGGCTACGGTCCGCCACGAGTTGGCTGATCGGGCACGCAAGACAGAAAAAGGGCGCCTTATGCTGCGACTCCGAGAAGTGCTGAGCACTGACCCCTTTGTCAAGACGACGGGAGGCAGGGAGCGTTACACTGTTGTCCATTCGGCGCTAGCCAACGCCTCTCGTCTTGCTCAACTCGAGCCTCAAGAACAAATGCGCCAGGCTGCCCATATGGTCACGGACATCAAACTGATCAGGTGGAATCCCGAAGCGGCTCGGCGTTCTCCCATCGCGGAGAAGAAATCGATCGAGCGCATTCTGGAAGCAGCTCTGACTTCGGTCGAATCCCCCGTTGAGCTGGCAGATCTCGCGGACGTCGTCGCCGATCGCTTCGGTATTCTTCCGGCTCCCCAAATTATGTCTTGGGACTCAGAGGATGCCTTCGAGCCGATCGATACGTCGTATGTCGACGCTGGCCCCTACACGCCCGAGGCATTGCTCATCTGGTCCCAGCTTGAACTAGAAGAGCAGCTGATCTTGCCACTTCTCGGAGAGAGTGTTCGGACTGCGGCAGAGGCGTTGGGCTGGCGACGGACGAAAACTCACACTGTTATGCAACGCACAGCGTCTGTCCTGGCCAAGGCCCTCGACATCGAACATCCGGAAGCCTTGCCATCGTCCGCCTCAGGCCTTAGCGAGAGCGCCCAGATTTTCAACAGCCTCGTCGAACTGTCGGCAAGTAAATGGCGACCAGGCGCAAGCAAATCCAAGTAGCGCCCAACTGCTGGGGCATCAAGCTGCCGCTGCCCTCGCGGACACTTTAGCGACTTCCCTCGTCTGTCCATAGTGGAGGGGGTTAGACGTTGCCGAGGATCCCTCGTCGCGTCCGAATACAGCGCCACGCGAAGGGACTGGAAGATGTTCTTTGATCAACATCCCCTTGACCTGGATCTTGTTGCATTCATCGATCAGCCCAATAAAGGCACGAGCGAACGCGTCAGCGACCATATTCTCAATTGCAAGGTTTGCACAATCAGAGCCCATCAGGTTGCCTCAAATAGTTCCAGTCTTCAGCAAAGTGAGGGCGATGCCGTAGCGGTGAAGTCCTTGGCTGGTATTGTCCCAGAAGGCGCAAATTCGCGCCCTCTGGCGTCGCTTATTAATGCCGGGCGAGTTGTGGAGCCACAGCCTGGACAGCTCTGGCGACTGCACTGGGAGGATGTAACTCATCTTGCGTTGATCGCCAGCACTGCCTATGGGATTACTTTTTGGCCGGTCACACTTGACGTCGAATTGGCCGATGAGAGTTCCCTGCTTGTGCCGGCATCGGAGAGCGGTGGGATAGATCTTGAGCTTGCCATTTGGCCAGCAATTGAAACTGGCGTTGGCGCCTACGTTCTCGAGGTCTATATCACCGACATCCTGCCTCCCGAACGCCTTCAGCAGCTTCGGCGTGCTTACCGCAGTGGCGGCGATCTTCCCGTGCGGTGGCTTCCAGGCGCGGCTGGATCTGGGCCCGAGAGTCCTCGCGGGCGTCTTCGCACGGACTTGATTCAGGTAGCAGGATTCCTCGGCGAAGCCAGCTGGAAGCCTGAGGAATGGACAGAGTGCGAGTCGCCTGAACTTCCCTTGCTCGCCGACGCACTATCAGCGGCCAAAGTCACTGCCACTCAACTGGCCGACGCGCTTGGGATTCCTCCGCGCAGGGCTATTTCTTTGTGCCGCGGGCAGGTTGAGCCAACACCTCAGGAACTCGATGGAGTACGCGCTGCCTTCGGTTTGTCCGCATCAGGGCAGGCTGATGCGCCACCACAAAATGTAATTGATGCCCTAGACGACCCCCATACCCGCGGTCTGATCCTCCGAGCTGCGGCAGCAGAAGGCAAGAGCGAGATCTCGTTGCGCCGCGAGCTGGCGCAGGGCCACTTCGCCCTGGCGGCAAGGAAGTCTGGGGCTTGCGAGAATTCCACATTCGAGATGCTGGCGACGGAGCTCCGAAAGCGGATTGCCGCACCGCAGGGATCCGACGACTGAGCCTGGGGGGGTAATTTTGACAGACGAGATTCCTTTTTTTCAATCAAATGGGCACAATTACCTCGGACTGCAGGTCAAGCAGGCGGCAACTCGGTTGACGCGGAATCTCGAAGAGAGGATGCCTGGGGTCCTTGAAAGGCTGCGTGAAGACCCGTTCGATGAGCTCAGTCGCTGGGACGACATCAAGGTCATCAGGGTCTCTGCCGACGAAACCCGCCGGTCGGTTGACACTGGAAACGGATGCTCGGTCCTTGGCCAGTACAACGGGGAGGACACGCCACCTTCGATCACCGTGGTGGGCTCGACTGGACCAGGGCGGCCTTGGTTCACCGTGCTTCACGAGTTGGGCCACCACGAACAGCGGGGCGACCTCGAGTGGTTTGATTCAGCCCTCTCCCGGCAGGCAGATGATGGATGGGAACTCGAGGAGCAAGTCTGCGAAGCCTTTGCGGCCGATATTCTTCTCGGTGACGATGTTGCCACTGCAGTTCTCAACGGCAAGGCCGTAGATGCTTCGGCAGTGCCGCTACTGCACAAGGCCACGGGGGCTAGTCGGATGGCCTGTTGCGTCCGCGTATCTCAGCTCTTTGGCGGTGAATGCTTGGTGCTGATTACTGACCTGACTGGCCGAGTCTATTTCTCTGCCAGTGCAGGGGATATTCCCAGGCCGAAGATTGGGACCCCTCAAGCGTCTAATAGTCTCCCCGTTCGGGCAGCCTCTGCAGGATCGATCATCTCCTCTGACGCGGTTCTGACCTATGCAACCGGCAGGGTTAGGTCCGGATTTCGCGCGCATTCGGTCCGCGACGGCAAATACGTATATTCGATTTTTGCGACGGGATTTGCCCCATGGAGCAAGCTTGATATTTCCCGTCCCGTGGAGTGGTCGGAACTCGACTGGTTCTGCGAGAGTTGCCAGGAGCACTCTGACGGATACGAGTTGAAGCGATGTCCGACTTGCCAGCAGGGAAAATGCCCGAGCTGCAACGCCTGCCCATGCGGGGCCGCCAGCGAGAGGATCTGTTTGAGTTGTCACCTGACTTGGTCAATTGCACGATTCGCTAAGGGAAGCGACGTCTGCAGGGACTGTGATTAACTCTTGACCCGTATCGGGGACGGTCCCGTTGCCAAGTGCCAGCGGTCAGAGATTCCTCGGGTCAACGGCATCGTGGTGTCAGTCACCAGTTCATATGGCGCCGCTCCGATTCGGGTTGTGCAGGCGAGCCCCGGCTACCCAGCTGCATTCACCTGCATGGAACTACGGACTACAGGTAATCAGCTACTGGCGGTTACGGTCGCGCTTCTGCACCTGCCGCTCATCGCAGTGACCGGCACATCGCCCGCCTTCGGCGATGCGCTGACCTCCTTGGCCCCGCAGCCAGCAAGGCGAAAACCTTCGAGGAGTTCGGTATCACGGTCCTCGATGACGCCGCACTGCGCGTTCCGCTGGCAGACCTGGACCTGTTGGCCCTGTCCGCGGTCGAGCGCGAGCAGGTGCGGCGTTGGAACCCCGCGACGCTGGGCGAGCTCCTGTTCAACTGGTGGGACTGACCCCGCTGCCGACTGCGTCGACAATGTCCACCACCGCGACCATCTCCTGGTGATAGGCGTCCAGCTCCCTGTGATGGTGCTGTTCGCCGGGGCGGATGCTGTGGAACCGGAAGGTGGCGTTGCTGTCCCCGACGGAGACGATGCAGCGCACCGCTCCCGCATCCAGCAAGCGTCGCACCAGAGCGTCGAAGCCGTAGGTGATTGCCAATCCCTGGCGCAGCAGCAGAACTTGGTCGGCATCCGCGATCACCGGCGCGTCGTCCACGTAGGTGATCCGAACTGGGACGTGGCCTTCCAGATGGAACGAGCTGTTCGGGCACTCCCAGGCGGTCAAGTCGGGGAAGGAAGAGGGTGCGCCGTCGAAGCTGCTGGTGCAGTCGGCCCACACCAGTATTTGGCCGAGAAGTGCAAGGCCGATGTCGAGGCGTACGCGCAGCCCCGAAGCGAGGCCCTCGTATGAAGCAGTAACCGAGCCGCATCCAGAGGTGGCGAGTGCCGCGGCGGCAGTGTCGTTCAGGGCGATCGTCAGCACCGGCCCATCATGAACCATGCGGGCGCCAAGTTTGGCCCGCTTCCTTGTGCACCGCACCCACCTGGATGATGTCCTGGGAGACGCTGCGGGCTTGGTTTGAGGGGACATGCGGGTATGTCTGCTGGGCGGCAAGCGGGCCAGGAGCGCTCGCTGGTGGGAGCGTCGCGACGGGGTGGTGGGAGCGTGGTGGGAGCGGGGACACCGGTACGGGGTGACACCCGCCGGTACGGTCCGGCAGAGCTGACGCGGCCGACCTGCACCGGACATGCTGTCCTGCCATGGGCGTCACATCCTGATAGCGGCGAACCGGCTACGGAGCTGACTCTTAATCAGCTGGTCAGAACAGTCGTCCTCGATCATCGGCCTACGGCCGCGATGCCCCCCGAACACACCCCAGGGCAACGACGATCGGACGGTCCAACTCGCCACGCCGCCCACGGTTGAAGGTCTCGTCCAGCGCTCCCACCCGAGTGCCAATGATTCAGACGTGACATCCCGATGGGCTCCTGATCGAGCATCAGATCATCCTGATCGAGAAGATTGATGAAGATCATCCAGTGCAGCTGTACTGGTGCTATGAGGTGGCCCTCGTGGTGGTGCCCAGCCAGCAGCGGAGAGAGCGAACTCGGGGCCCCCGGGGTGCCCAGTTCCGACTCTGGGCGCCGAGAACGGATGTCTTCGCATCCCACCAGTCGCGCCGAACTGGCTGGGAGCGGCGGTTGACCTCTTTGACTACTCGTCAGGCGGACGCCCACGTGTGCAATGACCCCCTGACCCGTCGACCCCCTTTGCACTCCAGACACGACCCCATCTGCGCATCGAGTCACTGGCAGGTCAACCGGCGCATGCGCCCCCCGCACGCGCCCCCGCGAGCGAGAAAACTCCACGCCTCGACCCGATCGGGTGACCCCAGATCAACCGATGTTGACGTTGGGAGCGCTTTGGGAGCAGAGGGCTCCCAAAGCGCTCCCAATCCCAACGGCGCCGAGTAGCGCTGAAATGACTCAGGGGCCGTATCTGATTCATCAGATACGGCCCCTGAGCTGCGACTATGGACGTACGTCCGAGTCGGGACGACAGGATTTGAACCTGCGACCCCCTGACCCCCAGTCAGGTGCGCTACCAAGCTGCGCCACGTCCCGAGGCTGCGCTGCCTTGCGGCTTTGCGGCCTGTGCTCGGTCGCCCGGGCACAGGAAGAACAATACAGTACGGCGGGGCGTGCTCGCGCCCAGGTTTTGTGCGGCGGAATGGCTGGTCAGGGCGTCGGGCGGCGGGCGTCGTAGCGGGTGAAGCCGGGGTGGCGGACGGCGAGGAGGAGGATCGCGGCGACGCAGGCGAGGCCGCCGCTGACGGCGGAGACGGTCGGCGTGGTCAACTGGGCGACGGTGCCCGATTCGAAGTCGCCGAGCCGGGGGCCGCCGGCCACCACGACGATGAACACGCCCTGGAGTCGCCCTCGCATGTCGTCCGGTGCGGCTGTCTGCATGATCGTGTTGCGGAAGATCATGCTGATGGTGTCCGCGGCACCGGCCATGGCGAGCAGGAGCAGCCCCAGCCACAGCTGGCGGGCCAGACCGAACCCGGCGATGGACAGTCCCCACGCCAGGACAGCGCAGATCACCGCAAGTCCGTGCCGGTGCACTCGGCTCACCCAGCCGGAGAAGAGTGCTCCGAGCAGCGCCCCGACCGCCGGGGCGGCGGCGAGCAGGCCGACGGTGCGCGCGTCGCCGTGATAGAGGACGAGCGCCAGCGCCGGGAACAGGGCGCGGGGCATGCCGAAGACCATGGCGGCGAGGTCGGCCATGAAGCTCACCCGCAGGTTGGGCCGGTCACGGAGGAAGCGCAGCCCGTCCAGGACGGAGGGGCGCGCGGCGGGGCCGGACGGGGAGGATGCATACGCGGAGGAGTCGGGGGAGGCTGCGCCGGTGCGCTGCGGTCGCATGGACGGCAGCCGCCACATCGCGTAGAGCGAGGCGCTGAACGCCAACGCGTCGACCAGGTAGGCCGCCTGAAAGCTCCAAATGCCGATCAGCAGCCCGCCCAGCATCGGCCCGACCGTCATGCCGAGGTTCATGCTGACCGTCGACAGCGCGTTCGCTGCCGGCAACTGTTCGGCGGGGACGAGTCTCGGCACCATGGATGCCCGCGCGGGCGCGTTCAGCGCGAAGCACACCGCCTGCAGGGCCACCGCCGCGTACAGGACGCCCACCTGCCGTACGCCGAGCAGCGCCTGCACGGCGAGCCCCGCGGACAGCACGGCCAGCCCGGACGCACCGAACAGGCCCAGCTTGCGGCGGTCCATAGTGTCGGCGATCGCCCCGCCGTACAGGCCGAACGCGACCAGCGGTACCAGCGAGCACAGCCCTACCAAGCCGGTCGCGAAGGCCGATCCGGTGAGCGCGTACACCTGGACCGTGATCGCCAGGGCCGTCATCTGCTGCCCGATGGACGACACGCTCTGGCCAAACCACAGCCGACGGAAGTGCGGGCTGGTCCGGAGCGGCGTGACGTCGGCGAGCGCGCCGCGGGCGAGGCGGCGGAGGCGAGGGAGAGGGGGGCGGCCCTGGGTGGTGGCGGCGGTCGCAACGTGGGTCGCGGTGGAGGTGCTCGCGGCGGTGGGGGTGGCGGTGGTCGTCGCGGGGTCGGCCGAGCCGGAGGAACCGACCGGTACGTCGGGAATACCTGCTATGCCGGGGACGGGAGCGGGCGAGAGTTGGTCTTTGGGCACGTGACATCCTCTCCCGCGCGCTCTCGGGCACCCCGTCCGGGGCGGGGTGGGGCGGGGCGGGCGCGCGGGCACCCCGTCCGGGGGAGGGCGGGGAGGGCGCGCGAGGGGCGGCGGGGTCGGCGGGCCTCAGTCGGCGATGCGCCGGAACAGCCCCTCCTGCATCACCGACACCACGAGTTGTCCCTGCCGGTCGAACAGCTGCCCGTGGGCCAGCCCCCGCCCGCCTACGGCCACCGGCGACTCCTGCTGGTAGAGCAGCCAGTCGTCGGCCCGGAACGGCCGGTGGAACCACATCGCGTGGTCCAGCGACGCCATGTCGAAGTGACGTTTCCCCCACAGCGGCTCGACCGGGATCCGAACCGAGTCCAGCAGTGTCATGTCACTCGCGTAGGTCACCGCGCAGGCGTGGACGAGCGGGTCGTCCCCCAGCTCGCCGTTGGTACGAAGCCAGACCGCGCTGCGCGGCTCGACGCCGTCCAGTTCGTCCTTGTTCCAGCGGAGCCGCTCCACGTAGCGCAGGTCGAATGGCTGGCGGCGGCTGATGAACGGCGGCAGCTCACCGAGGACCGAGCCCACCTCCTCCAGTGCGGTCGGCAGCGTCTCCGGGTCGGGCACCGACGGCATGGGCGTCTGGTGACTGAACGGCGACTCCTCGGGCAGATGGAAGTCCGCCGTGAGCGCGAAGATCGTCCGGCCCTGCTGCACCCCGAGGACGCGGCGGGTGGTGAACGATCTACCGTCGCGGATCCGGTCGACCTGGTAGACGATCGGCACGCCGGGGATGCCCGGGCGCAGGAAGTACGCGTGCAGGGAGTGGACCGGCCGGTCCGGGGCCACGGTGCGTCCCGCGGCGATCAGCGCCTGCCCCGCGACCTGTCCGCCGAAGACCCGCTGCAGTGACTCCTCCGGGCTGCGCCCCCGGAAGATGTTGACCTCGATCTGCTCCAGGTCGAGCAGGTCGACCAGCTGGTCCACGGGGTTGCCCATAGGAAGTACGTCCTCTCGGTTGTGCGCTCTCGGATGCCATTCTCCCCGCCGCGCGCCCGGCGCGCGTCCACCCTGCGCCGGCATGCGGCTGTCCCCGACCGGCGGGGCGCGCGGTGGCGTAAGCGCGCCGCTCGTCCGGGTGATTCCTGGACCGAGCATGTCTCCCGGCATTCTTGCTGGTCAAGCGGCCGCGAAGGGCTGGTGAAGACGTGTCGGCAAGCCTCTGACGTGCCGTTCCTCGTGCCAGGATGCGCGCGTGCCCCTTGTCTCCCCCACGACCTCGGCAGGCGCAGCCCCCGACGGCCCGGAAGGCCCCGACGGCTCCGCGGCCCCCCGACGGCCGCTGCCGCGTCTGCGCCGCGGTCTCCGTGTCCTGCGCGCCCTCCGCCCGCCCGTTCTGGGCGGCGCGGCGCGGCGGGGACTTCGGCGTCCGCCCGAGCAGGTCAACCGGATGCTCACGGTGCTGGCCTGCTCCAGCATGCTGATCGGCGCCCGGGACGTGTGGAACCGCACGGTCATCAACCAGCACACGCACGCGTTCGCGGTGATCCTCTACTTCGGCGCCATTCTCGTCCTCGGCGTGCTCGCGCTGTCCGTACGGACCCGCCGCGCGATGATCCTGGTCGACGCCGGGGTACTGCTGGTCGCGGCGCTGGAATGCGTGAATCGTTTCTTCACGGTCACCGCCGCCCATCCGAACACCACCAGCCCCAGCACCCACGTCTACTACGGCACCGACGAGGGCTCCCTGGTGGACATGGCGGCCCGTACGCTGCTGCACGGCGGCCACATCTACGGAACGCAGTGGCCGCAGATCTTCCACATGTTCCATGTCGGCACCACCCCGCTGATGGACGGCGGCGCGGCGACCGGCCTTGACTACCCACCGCTCGGACCGGTGTTCACCGCCCTCCCGATGGGCCTGCATCTCAGCCATCCACCGGCCGGGCTGGCTGCGACCGCGATGCTGCTGATCGCCTCCGTGGTGATGTTCCTGCTGCTGCCGGCACCCTGGCGGGCGGTGTCAGTGATCGTCTGCTACGGCTTCGGGTGGCTGCCCAGCTACGCGCAGATGGGTTACCCCGGCTGCATGGAACTGCCCTTCCTGATGGTCGCCGTCGCGTACTGGCAGCGCACCGGGAGTGGCGGACGGCTCGGCCGCAGTGGTGTGGCGCGGGCGGTCTGCCTGGGGATCGCCGCCTGCCTGCACCAACTCACCTGGTTCCTGGCACCTTTCCTGGTGGTCGGTCTCTTCATGATCCGGCGCGGAGAGATGCCCGCGCGTGAGGCCGCCAAGGTGGTGGGCCGCTACGTCGCGATCGTGGCCGGCGTGGCTCTGGCGATCAATCTGCCGTTCATGGTGCAGGGGCCCTCGGCCTGGCTGCACGGGGTCTTCACACCGCTGTTCCAGAAGGCGATCCCCAGTGGCCAGGGACTCGTGGGCATCTCGTACTACTTCCGCAGTGGCAGCGGTGACATCCACCTCTACAGCGAGGCCGGTCTGCTGCTCGGCATGGCCATGCTGGTGCTGCTGGTGGTGTTCCCGCGCCGGCTCGGACTGGCCGTCACGGTGATGCCCTGGCTGGTCTTCTACCTGTCGGCGCGTTCCCAGGAGGACTACTTCGACCTGACCGTGCCGCTGTGGGTGCTTGCCGCGGCGACGGTGAGCGCCAGCGACTTCGAGCGGGCCTGGCATCCACGCCCGCTCCTGCTGAGGAGCCGGCTGACGCGGGCACTGCTGGTGCCGCTGCTGCTCGCGCCCACCGTCGCGTACCTGGTCGGCGCGGTGCTGACGCCGCCGCCGCTGGCGATGCGGGTCACCGCGATCGCAGGCTCATCGGGCAGCGGCGTCCAGGCACTGTCGAACGACGTGCGCCAGCTGCGGGTCGCCGTGAGCAACAGGACGGGCAGCACGCTCAGGCCTCACTTCGCCACCAGCACGGGGGCCACCATCTCCGACTACTGGACGGTGCTGGTCGGGCCTGCCGTTCTTGGCCCGCACGCCAGCGCCGACTATGTGCTGCGGGCGCCGTACGGAGCAGTCGGCGGCCCCGGTGTCCGGGGCCGGTTCCTGCTGCGCGCGGTCACCCCCGAGCCGATGAGCCTGTCCTCGGCGCTGATCGGGATCGGGCCGGAGCCGACGCCCGCGCCGAAGCCGGGGACCGTGGTCAAGAAGGCGCCGGCGCGGACCACCGCGGGTGCGGCTCAGGGACGGTAGCCGCGGGATGGAGGCATCGGTGGAAGCATCGGCGGAGGCATCGGCGAGGCGCGGGCGGAGGCATCGGCGGAGGCGCGGAGCGGAGGCGCGGGCGGAGGCATCGGCGGAGGCGCGGAGCGGTAGTGGAGAGGGGCAGGGCGTGGGGCTGAGCGCGGCGGCTGGGACGAGCTGACCTGGCCGACCCGAGTCAGGGGCGGAAGGGCAGGGCCGGCACCAGGAAGCAGTTGGTGTCCATGTCGGCCACCTGGGTGACCCAGCCGCCACCCTGCCAGCGGGCGACGTCCAGGCAGGCATGCTGCAGTCCGGTCGGCGCGGGGCGCGGGACGAAGTCGGTCGGGATGAGCAGCCCGTGCGCGTCGTAGGGCTGCGTGCGCTGCATGAAGCGGTCCAGGCAGTCGCGGCCCGCCCCTCCGTACACCTGTGCGCCGCAGGAGCCGGCCGCGTCGGTGAACCACTGCGCTGCTGCCCATCCCTCCAGCTCCCACTGCGACAGCTTCCCTTCCCTGGCTGGGAAGTAGCGACGCATCGCCGCCCGGAACGCGGCCACCGCCGGGTAGTGGACGTCCTCGTAGGAGCGGCTGTTGGCCGTGACCCAGAGTGCGTTGAGGCAGCCGGGGACGCTGCTGTAGTCGGTACCCGCCTGGGCGGACCAGTTCTGGACGTTCGTCACCTTCGCCGCCACCGAGACCCCCGCCGCCGCCATCGCCTGGCATAGGGCGACGTTCCCTCGGGTGTCCATGGCGTCCAGCAGCACCTGCGTGCCGTCGGCCTTCATCCCGGCGGCCACGGCGGCGAAGTTGGGCAGGGCGAAGTCGACAGTCTCGCTCAGCACCTGGTAGCCCTCGGCCTTGAGGCCCTGGGTCAGCTGAGCGGCATAGCGCGCAGAGTCGGCCTGGTTGTAGGAGACCACGGCGGCCGTGTGCAACCCGACTTTCTGCTTGAAGTACCGGTAGACCTCGGTGGTCTGGTACTCCGTGCCATTCCAGCCGACGGCCTTCCCGTTGCGCGGCTCGGAGCTGCCGTTGATCCCGTACAGGTGCGGGTAGAGGTCGTAGGCGTTGCCGATGGGCTCGCCGCCGATGTCGGGCACACCCTGGGCGCTGACGTACGGCGCGCCCGCGTAGTCGAGGGCGCTGGTGGCCACCAGCGCGACGACGTGGTCGTGGTCGATGAGCTTGTGGACGCAGGCCTGGTTGCCGCTTCCGCTTCCGCTGTCGTCACAGGTCACGACCTTGATCTGGCGTCCGTTGAGGCCGCCGGAGTCGTTCAGGGCGTGGAAGAACGCCTGTGCGCCGTACAGCGGCCCGCTGAAAGTCTCGGTGCCCAGGATGCTGGTCACCGAGGTGACGATGCCGATCGTGATGGGCGGTGCCGCGGCCGGTGCGGTGGCCGTGACGGGGGCGCTGCTCGGTGAGGCGAAGTCCCGCAGTGGCAGCCGACTACCGCACGCGGTCAGCGGCACGGCTGCCAGCAGCAGGGCCAGCGCGACCGATACTCCCGGCAGGGCGGCCCATGCCGGGAGCGGACGCACACGGAACGGACGCACCCTGAGTGGCACCTCGCGTCTCAGCCCGGGTCAGGCGCAGCCGGGCACGGGCGCCCCACCGCTGTTCAGCTTGACCAGGGTGCACAGCGTGGTGTCGGCGACCTTCCAGGTGCCGGACTCGTACACGGACTTGCCGGCCGAGTTCGGCAGCACGGGCGCTCCGCTCTCACAGAGGTTGAAGGTGACGTCGGCCGTGGTGGCGCTGGTGAAGCCGACCGACACAACCGTCACGGTGGCCTTGGTCGCCAATGGGTTGCTGGCGAAACCCTGCAGAACGGCGCCGAAGGCAGCGCCGTTCTGCAGCAGGCTGATCTTGGTGGTCGCCGGGGTCGCGGGGTCGAAGAACTTCTGGAAGTTCGTGGCCACCTGGGCGCCGGCCGACGCGGTGTCCGCCGGTCCGGTGCCGGTGATCGTCGGGGTACTGGTGCTGCTGCACGGCTGCGGGGCGGCGCTGCTCGGAGCGGCGCTGGTCGGAGCAGCACTGCTCGCGGCCGCGGTCGGCGTCGTGGCGGCACTGCTGGGTGAGGCCGTGGTACTGCTGCTACTGCACGCCGTTGCCAGAAGCAGGACGGCAGCGCCGAGGCCTACATAGGGGACGTACCTGTGACCGCTTGCGGAACCGTTGACCATGGAACCAACACCGCCCGACTCGGTATCCCATCTGACTCATCATCAGCTATCTTCCACGCTAACGGCTACCCGTCGTCGTGGTCCCGTCGCTGCACGTGTCGGCGAAATCGATGAAGGAACGTAACCGTCCGCAGAAGCTGGCCCGAAGGGCCATTCTACAGGGGAGACGATGACGGGTCCACGCGACTCCAGGACCGGGGCAGGCAGGATGACCAGGGCGGACGCTACTCTGCGGGCACTTCGGACGCATCTTGGGTGGATCTGTTTCGCGACCGGGGCGCTGCTCTGCGCGCTCGGTTGGTACGGCGTCTCCGGGGAGCGCTACAGCGCCCGCCAGATCCCCTACCTCGCGTCGGCCACCGCCCCCGGGACGGCTCTGCTCGTCGGCGGGCTCGTGCTCCTCGCGGCGCGCCGCGGCACTGCGGAGCCGAACCCCGAACAGGAGCGGATGCAGCGCCAGATCGCGGTGCTGTACCAGTTGCTGACGGAGACGGACGAGGCGCAGGCCGCCCGGCAGCCGACCGCCGCGGAAGGAACGGTCTCCGGGGCCCCCGGGGCCGCCGGGGGAACGGAGGGAACCGGGGGAACGGGGGGAACCGGGGCCTTTGGGGAAACCAGGGGAATCGGCTCCGGGGGAAGGAGCTCCGTGCCGTCCCGGGAAGCGCTGCTCACCATCCCTGGCGGCGGCATGTACCACCGGGCCGGCTGCCTCCTGGTCCAGGGCCGCACGGACGCGGAGGAGGTGGCGCCCGCCACGGCGACGGCACGCGGACTGCGCCCCTGCCCGCTGTGCGACCCTCCGGAGGTCTGAGCGCATGGCCACGCCGCTCGCCCTCGACCTTGCTGTCGCCGGGATCGCCGTCGGCAGCGCCGCCGCGCTCTCGGGTATCGGCCTGGTGGTCTGCTATCGCGCCACCGGGGTGCTGAACCTGGCGCAGGGGGCGGTCGCCATGGTCACGGCCTACGCGCTGCGCGAGACGGTGGTGGTGTGGCACTGGCCACGCCCCCTGGCCATCGCCTGCTGCCTGCTGCTGTTCGCGCCCGGCCTCGGTGTGCTCATGGACGTCGCGGTCTTCCGCCGGCTCCAGCGTCGCAACGCCGGGACGGCCGAGACGCTGGTCGCCGGACTGGGCGTGTTCGTGCTGCTGGTCGGCGGAGCGGCCCTGCTCTGGGGTCTGACCCCGCTCGGCGACGCCCCGGTACTGGTGCCCGCGACGCCGCTGGTGGCTCCTGGTGGTCTGCGGGTCACCCTGGACACGGTTGTCGAGCTGGGCACGGTGCTGGTCCTCGCGGCGGGCGTGGGCGCCGTGAACCGCTGGACCCGCTTCGGCACGACGCTGCGCGCCGTGGTCGACAACCGCCGCCTCGCCGAGCTCGCGGGGCTGGACGCGGACGAGGTCTCCTCGGTCGGCTGGGCCTTCGGCGCGTTCACCGCCGGTCTGACCGGCGTCCTGCTGGCTCCCGGGCTGCGACTCGACCCGTACGGGCTGCCGCTGCTGGTCATGGAGACCATGGCGGTCGCCGTCGCGGCCGGACTCCGCAGCCTGCCGCTCACCGTCGTCGTCGCGCTGGCCCTGGGCGTCGCGCAGAGCGAACTCACGGCGCTTCACCCCGCGGGCGGGAACCAGGCGTTGCTGCAGGCGGTGAGCGCGAACCTGTTCGTCCTGGCGCTGGTCGCGGCGGCGTTGCTGCCCGGCAGGCTGGCCTCGGCCGCGACGACGCAGACCATGCCGCTGCCGGGCGACCGACCTCACAGCGCGCTGGTGCGGCGCGTACTGCTGACGGCGTGCGCCGTCATGCTCCTCGGCCCGCTGGCGTTGCGCGGCGTCGACCTGCGGTCGCTGCTTCCCGGACCCGCCCTGGCGCTGGTCCTGCTCTCGCTGGTCGTGGTCACCGGCTACGGCGGCCAGATCTCGCTGGGCCAGGCCGGATACGCCGGTCTCGGCGCGCTGCTGACCGGGGCCCTCGCCGGCGGCGCGGTCCCCGGCGTGCCGCCCCTGCCCGCGCCGCTGGCGCTGCCCCTGGCCGTACTGGTCGCCGCCCCGTTCGGGCTGCTGGTCGGCTGGCCGGCGATCCGGCGACGAGGGCTCACGCTGGCTCTGACCACCTTCGCGGTCGGCACGGCGATGAGCCGGCTCGTCTTCCAACAGCCCGTTCTGACCAGCGGACTACGGCTCGACCGGACCGGTGCATGGGGCAACGACCGCGTCTTCTACGCCGTGGAACTGGTCTTGCTCGGCGTCGCCCTGCTGCTCGTTCGGGCGCTGCACGAGGGCAGGATCGGTCGCGCGCTGGGGGCGATGCGCGACCACGAGCCCGCCGCGTACGCCTCCGGCGTGGACGTGCCCCGGCTCAAGCTGCTGGCCTTCACCGCCGGTGCGGCCTTCGCCGCTCTCGGCGGTGGGTTGCTGGGACTGGGCGCGCAGGCGTTCGACCCCAATGCCTTCGATCCGATTCTCGGCCTGCTGTGGTTCGCCGCTGTGGTGGTCTTCGGCGCGGGCAGCGCTTCGGGCGCGGTGCTGGCGGCGGTCGCGCTCACCACGCTGGACGCCGCAACCACGGCCGGCGTCTCGGCGGCCGCTATCGGCGTTCTCGCCCTGCTGCGCGGACGCTTCACCTCCCCGACCGCGACCCGGGGCCAGCCGCAGACCCGGCCTCAACCACAGTCCCAACCCCAACCCCTTCCCGAACGCCCGGCCGAGGCCGCCGAAGTGCGCCTCAGCCCGCTCGGGCGGCGGCTCGCCTCCCAGCGTCACGGCAGTTCGCGATGAGCCCGCGCGGCGCCCGGGGCGCGCAGCTCTCCGCGCACGGACTGGTCCGCCGCTTCGGCGGCGTCATCGCGCTCGACGGCGTCTCCCTGGAGGTGCCGCCCGGTCGGATCACGGCTCTGACCGGCCCCAACGGGGCAGGCAAGAGCACCCTGTTCCGATGCCTCAGCGGTGCGGAGCGGCCCGACGCGGGACAGGTGCTGCTGGACGGGCGGGACATCACCCGACTGCCGGAACATACCCGGGCGCGGCTCGGACTGGCCCGGACCTTCCAGCAGATCGCGGTGTTCCCCGGCCTGTCGGTCGCCGACAACCTCCGCGTCGGCGCCGAGCAGGCGGGCCGCCGCCCGTCCAAGGAGGCCGACGCCCCGGTGGCGCGCACGCTGCGCCTGCTCGGCCTCGACCAGCTCGCCGACCTCCCCGCCGCCGACCTGCCCACCGGCACGCTGCGGCTGGTGGAGCTGGGCCGCGCCCTCGCAGCCGACCCTGGGGTCCTGCTGCTCGACGAACCGGCGGCCGGCCTCGACCGGGACGAGACCGAGCGCCTCGTCCTGCTGCTCACGGCCCTCGCCGGTGACGGACTGGCGGTGCTGCTGGTCGAGCACGACCGGGAGTTGGTGGACCGGATCGCGGACAGTGTGCACACCATGGCCGCCGGGCGACTCACCGACGGCGAGGGGAGCCGAGCCCATGGCCGTTGAGATCGCCCTGTCGCAGGCCCGCGTCCGGTACGGCCCTTTGGAGGCGCTGCACGGAGTGGACCTGGGCATCCCCGCCGGCCGCCGCACGATGCTGCTGGGACGCAACGGTGCGGGCCGCAGTACCGTCCTGCATGCGCTGGCCGGGACCGAGCCGCTGTCCGGCGGCCAGGTGCTCTGGTACGGCGGCGAGGCCGATGCCCGTGACATCACCGGGCTGGGCGCGTACCGCCGCGCGCGGCTGGGCCTGACCCTGGTCCCCGCCGAGCGGGCGGTCTTCCCGTCGCTCTCGGTGGCCGACCACCTGTCCTGGCTGGATGACGCCGCGCGGGACGCTGCGCTGGACCTGTTCCCCGAGCTGCGGCGCCTGCTCGGCCGTAGCGCGGGGACGCTGTCCGGGGGCGAACAGCAGATGGTGGCGCTGGCTGCGGCCTTGGCCGGGCCTTCGCGACTGCTGCTGCTGGACGAGTTGGGGCGGGGCCTCGCCGCGCCGGTGGTCGCGCGGGTACACGGGGCGCTGGCGGCGGCCGTCGCGGCGGGTCGGACCGTCGTCCTCGCGGAGCAGGTGCTGCCTTCCGGGCCGGCGGCACCCGATCTCGTGTACGTGCTGCACCGGGGTTCGGTGGTGTTCGCGGGCGAGCCGGGCGAGTTGGAGGGGACGGGGATCAGCGCAGGTTGAGGACCGTACCGGCTGTCAGGACGTCCGGGTTGGGGCCGACGACGGCGCGGTTGCGCTGGTAGAGCGCGGGCCAGCCGCCCTTGAGCGCGTAGCGCGAGGCGATGCCGGAGAGGGTGTCGCCGTCGCGGACCGTGTAGCGGGCGGGGGTGGGGGGTGTGGGGGTGGGGGTTGGCGTGGGGGTTGGCGTGGGCGTTGGCACGGGGGTCGGCGAGGGGGTGGGTTTTGGTGTGGGCGTTGGCGTTGGCTTAGGTGTGGACGTCGGCTTCGGCGTTGGGTTAGGCGTGGGCGTCGGCTTGGGTGTCGGCGTCGGCTTGGGTGTCGGCGTCGGCTTGGGCGTGGGCGTCGGCTTGGGTGTCGGCGTTGGCTGCGGGGGCGGCGTCGGAGTGGGCTTGGGTGTGGGCGTCGGTTTTGGCTGGAGCAGGCCCAGTTGGCGCGCGCAGTCCGGCCACGCCTCCCACCCCTGCCAGCGAAGGATCCGCTCCGCGACCGCGATCTGCTGGAGCCGGGTCGCCAGGTCCGGCCGTGCCGCGTACCGCGGTCCACCCGCCTCCCGCCAGGTCTCGGCTGAGATCTGGACGCCTCCGTAGTAGCCGTTGCCGGTGTTGATGTGCCAGTCACCGCTGCTCTCGCACTGCGCGAGCGTGTTCCACACGGCACCGGACACCCACGTCGACGCGGCGGCGTCGAAGCCCCACGGCGCGGTCCACAGCAACCCGGTGCACAACGGCACGGTCACTACGGCCGCCACGAGAACTCGTCTCCCTATGCTCACGGCAGGTGACGCTATGTCTGATCAACACACAGTCAGATGATATGACCGTGTGCCACGCCGTCAGATCACCCGTACGGCCGCCCGGACGCGCCGCAGCGCGGCACCCCCGGGAGGGGACGCCGCGCCGTGGGTCGAGCCGACGGAACGTCAGCCGATGGTGAGCTGCTGGCCCGGGAAGATCAGGTTCGGGTTGGAGCCGACCGTGCTCTTGTTGTTCTGGTACAGCGTCTGCCAGGAGGTACCGTTCGCCGCGGCGATCACGCTCAGGGTGTCGCCGGACTTCACCGTGTAGCTGGCGCCCGAAGCGGTCGCGTGGGCGTGGCTGGTGGAGCTGGTCGCCGGCGCGCTCGTCGCGCTGCTGGACTTGACCGTGCTGGAGGAACTGCTGCTGTCGCTGCTGCTCGTGGGCGCGGCGGCCTGCTTCGAGCTGGAGCCGCCCGTGCTGCTGGAGCTGCCCGTGCTGCTCGAGTTCGAGCTGCTGGAACCGGAGTTGCTGGACGAGGTGCTCACGCCGGCGGGAGCACCGCCCTGGGTCAGTCCGGCCTTGGGGCCGCAGACCGGCCACGCGCCGGGGCCCTGCGAGGCGAGGACCTTCTCGGCCACGGCGATCTGCTGGCCCTTGCTGGCCTGGTCCGCGGAGGCCGCGTACTGGGTGCCACCGTAGGCGGCCCAGGTGGACGGCGAGAACTGCAGGCCACCGGAGTAGCCGTTGCCGGTGTTGATGCTCCAGTTGCCCGTGCTCTCGCACTGGGCAACCGCGTCCCAAGTGGAAACGGAGGCGGCGGAGGCGCTGGTGGCAGCCACCAGGCCGGCCACGGGGGCGGCGACGACCACACCGGCGAGGACGACGGCACGCAGTCGGTTCCTCTTCGGGCCACCCTCGGGGGTGGCGGTGGTGCGGGCAGCGTCGGTCTCGCGGCGGAAGATCATGAAGTCCCTCTCGACAGCCCCGGCCGGACCGACGGGGTGGCGCGCCGAACGCGCTTCTCCCCCGTCGCCACGGTTCGCAGGACGGGCGGCTTCGCGGAGGCGTCGCCTTACCGTCCCGGCACCCACCACTCGCCACCGACCTGTCCTGCGGCGGCGGGCGCGCCTCCCAGGATTGAGCCGGGGAGACGTACGGAGGTGGGCGAACCCGGGTGGTGCTCGTTGCACCGGTGTCCGAACGTAGGCAAGTCTTGCTGCGCATTCAACTAAATCTGAATCACCGCATGTCAGCCTCATGTTACCCATGGTATTGATCAAGGAATCCAAGATCGTTTGCCCGGATTCATCCTCTTTTGGACAAGATCGATAGGGAATGGCGTGGGGTGCGCCACATGACCCCTCCGGTGAGCTGACCCACATTGTCGACAGAGCGTCATGCCCGACCAGCCCATCGTCACCAAGATGCCGACCTCTCCCCGACGCGGACCCCGTCAACCGTGACCCGAAGCACACCCGGTCCGTTTGTCATCACGGCGGAGGTGGACCCGCCCCGCCCCTGCGACCCAAGGAGTGTCCGTGCCCCGCTTGATCGACGTCAGTGACGAGGTACGTGCGGAGATCGGCGACGACGAGGCCGACCGTCTGCTCACCGGAGTGACCGCTCCGGACCAGTACGACTGCACCTCCTGTCGAGCCCCGGGCGATGTCACCCTCGAACCGACTGCGACCGTGCTCTTCGTCGGAGAGGAGACCGCCGTACTCGCCTTCGCCCACTCCCGCTGCATTCCGTCCCAGGTGGTGCCGGTGGCCGAGGAGCAGTTGCTCGGCGCCGTCCGCACCATCAGCCAGCAGTCCGGCGGCACCACCGCCGCCCCGGGCCCAGGAGCGGCGGCGCCGGCGGCGGTCGCCGATCCCGCAGCCGGCCCCGCCCCGGCGCAGCCGGCCGGAGCCGCTGTACTCGGCGTCACCTGCGGTCTCGTGCTGAGCCAGCGGGGCCCGTACGCGGGTGTCCCGCGGGCGGCGCTGGTCGTGGAGCCGACCGGTCCGGTGGGCCGCCCCGGCGCGGAGTCGGGTCCGGACCAGTTCGTCGAGATGCTCTTCGAGCACGGCCTCGGCCAGATCCCCGACGTGGAGCAGCCGCCCGGCCAACTGCCCGGCTGGTCGGTGCTGATGGCCATGGGCCAGCTGCACGCCATCCTCCAACCCGCCCAGGGCGGCGGCACCATGGCCTGGTGGCAGGCACACCAGCCGTTGCAGGTCACCGACGCCTGGCGGGCGGCGGCGGCCCAGCAGGGCGAGGTGATCATGTACGCCGCTCCGGCCGGCAGCATCGGCCGCCAGCCCCGCGAGGACCTGCTGCGCCAAGCCCTGGACGGCGCGGCCCGCCGCGGCCTGCTGCTCGGCGCGGTGCTGCCGCTGGCCGGGACCTGAGCTGAGCCGCCCCGGCCGCTGGAAGTCGAGCTCCCGGCCGGGGCGCATCGGTGGATGGCGCCCCGCATCCCGTGGCGCGCCCGGTCGTTGGCCATGGTGTGCAGACCTTCAACTCCCTCCCTCCGCAGCGTTGGGCCCCCGGCTACTCCCCCAGCGCCCCACTGATGCCCTCGCCCCGTTCGTACGAGGCGGAACCGCCCTCCACCACGCCCATCTACGACTCCCTGTACTCGGAGTTCCGCCGGCTCTTCCGCGCGTTGCCGGGGGACCGCTCGGGGGAGGAGGACCTGCGCTTCACCGGCTTCGGCCACTACCACGGCGCGAGCACCGAGTACGCCGCCCAGGGCGTGGGGCGGCACCGAGGCTATCTCTCGCTGCCTCCCGGCCGGAGCTGAACCCTCGCCGGGGCCAGGTGCTGCCGGGTGCGCCCGATGGGCCGGGACACCCGGCAGGGCCGTTCTTCCCCGATCCGGGGTCGGGGTGCTGGAATGACTCAGCGCTTGCTGATCATCGCCATCACTTCCCTGAGGACGACCATGCCGCTGACTGACCAGTCCTTCGAGGACCTCGTCGACTACCGCCCCGAGCTCACCGCGCCTGAGGACTTCGACGCCTTCTGGCAACAGACCCTCGCGGAGGCGCGGACCCACTCGGGCGCCCCGACGGTCACGCCGGTGCCCGACTCGCTGCTCACCACCGTCGACGTCTTCGACGTCCGGTTCCCGGGCTGGAACGGCGAGCCGATAGCCGCGTGGCTGCTGCTGCCCAAGGGCGGGGACGGGCCGCTGCCGACGATCGTGCGGTACATCGGCTACAGCGGCGGCAGGGGCCTGCCCACCGACCACCTGCTGCCGCCGAGCGCCGGCTACGCCCACCTGGTCGTGGACAGCCGGGGCCAGGGCCACGACACGCCCGACCGCGGCGAGGGCTCAGGCACTCAGTGGGTGCAGGGCTTCATGACCCGCGGCATCGAGGATCCGCGCCACCACTACTACCGCCGCCTGATCACGGACTGCGTCCGGGCCGTGGACGCCGCCGCGCAGCTTCCCCGGGTGGATCCGGAGCGGATCATCGTGGCCGGCAGCAGCCAGGGCGGCGGCCTCTCCCTCGCCGTCGCGGGTCTGGCGTCCGAACGGGTCGCGGCGGCGATGCCGGACGTGCCGTTCCTCTGCCACTTCCGTCGCGCGGCGGACATCTCCGGCGAGGGGCCCTACGTCGAGATCGCCACCTACCTGCGCCACCACAGCCGGGACAGGGTGGAGACGGCCTTCGACACCCTGGCCTACTTCGACGGGGTGCACTTCGCCACCCGCGCCACCGTCCCTGCGCTGTTCAGCGTGGGCCTGATGGACCCGATCTGCCCGCCGTCCACCGTCTATGCGGCCTACAACCGCTACGCGGGCGAGGACCGCGCCATCAGCGTCTGGCGCTTCGCCGACCACGGCGGCGGCTACGGCTCCTCGGCCCGGGTCCAGTTGGAGTGGCTGCGCGAGCGGGGACTCGCGCCCAAGTCGGTCTGACGGTTCGACACCTGCCCGACAACCACACCCGCCCGGCAACGCCGTCGGCCCCCGCGCTGACCTGCGCACGGGGGCCGACCTGTGGGCGTGTCCGCCTACTTCTTGGCCTACTTCTTGCGTCCGCGCTTCTCGCGCACCCGCACGCTGATCGAGATCGGCGTGCCGACGAAGCCGAACTCCTCGCGCAGGCGGCGCTCGACGAATCGGCGGTAGCCTGCCTCGATGAAGCCGGAGGCGAAGAGCACGAAGCGCGGCGGCTTCGCTCCCGCCTGCGTCCCGAACAGGATGCGCGGCTGCTTGCCACCGCGGACCGGGTGCGGGTGGGAGGCGACCAGTTCGCCGAGGAAGGCGTTCAGCCGCGCGGTGGGGATCCGGGTCTCCCAGCCGGCCAGCGCGGTCTCGATCGCCGGGACCAGCTTCTCCATGTGGCGGCCGGTGAGCGCGGAGACGTTCACCCGGGGCGCCCACTGCACCTGGACGAGGTCCTGCTCGATCTCCCGCTCCAGGTAGTAGCGCCGCTCCTCGTCGAGCTTGTCCCACTTGTTGTAGGCCACGACGACGGCGCGGCCGGACTCCACCGCCATGGTGATGATCCGGGTGTCCTGCTCGGCGAGGGTGTCGCTGGCGTCGATCAGGATCACCGCCACCTCGGCCTTCTCCAGCGCGGCCGCGGTGCGCAGCGAGGCGTAGAAGTCGGCGCCCGCCGTCTGGTGCACGCGGCGGCGGATGCCGGCGGTGTCGATGAACTTCCAGGTCTTGCCGCCGAGCTCGATCAGTTCGTCGACCGGGTCGCGGGTGGTGCCGGCCAGCTCGTTGACGACGACCCGGTCCTCCTTGGCGACCTTGTTCAGCAGGCTCGACTTGCCGACGTTGGGACGGCCGATCAGCGCGACCCGGCGCGGGCCGCCGACGATGTCGCCGAAGGTCTGCTCGGGCGCGGGGGGCAGCTTCGCCAGGATGGCGTCCAGCAGGTCGCCGGAGCCGCGTCCGTGCAGCGCGGAGACGCAGTACGGCTCGCCGAGGCCGAGCGACCAGAGCATGGCCGCGTCGGCCTCGCCGGACAGGCCGTCCACCTTGTTGGCGCAGAGCACCACCGGCTTGCCGGACTTGCGGATCAGCTTGACCAGCGCCTCGTCGGTGTCGGTCGCGCCGACCGTGGCGTCGACGACGAACAGCACCGCGTCGGAGTTCTCGATCCCAAGCTCGGCCTGCGCCGCGACCATGGCGTCCAGGCCGAAGACGTCGATCTCCCAGCCGCCGGTGTCGACCAGCTTGAAGCGACGGCCGTTCCAGGTGGCCTCGTACTCGACGCGGTCGCGGGTCACCCCCGGCTTGTCCTCGACGACGGCCTCGCGGCGGCCGATGATGCGGTTCACCAGAGTCGACTTGCCGACGTTGGGTCGGCCGACGACGGCGAGTACCGGCAGCGGGCCCTGGCCCGCGTTCAGGTCGCCGATGTCCTCGGGGTCGAAGCCCTCCTCGGCGGCCAGCGCCATGAACTCGGCGTAGTCCGCCTCGTCCAGCTCGCCGTTGCCGACGTTCTCGTTGCTCATTACCCGTGCCAACTCTCGTTCGTCGTCGCCCGGGAGGGGCGCGTAAAGCTCAGTGGATGTCCGAATGCGTGGTGGTGTCTGCGGTGCTGTGCGTGGTGGTGCCGGAAAGCCTGGTCGGTCGGGTCTACCGTGACGGCACGGCGGCGACCCGCTCGCGCACCAGCCCCAGGATGTGTTCGATGACCTCGTCCGGCGCCATCTCGCTGGTGTCGACCTCGACCGCGTCCTCGGCCTTCGCCAGCGGCGAGGTCGCCCGGCCGGAGTCGGCCGCGTCCCTGCGTTCGATGTCCGCCAGGATCTCGGCGATCCCAGCGGGGTCGTCCACACCGAGCTGCGCGGCTCGGCGGGCGGCCCTGGTGGTGGCCGAGGCGGTGAGGAAGACCTTGAGGTCGGCGCGCGGGAAGACCACGGTGCCCATGTCGCGTCCCTCGGCGACGATGCCGCGCGGCGCCGCCTCGGCCGAGCCGCGCTGCAACTCGACCAGCCGGGTCCGCACCTCGGGAACGGCGGATACGGCGCTGACGGCCGCGGTGACGGCCGCGCCGCGGATGGGCCCGGACACGTCCCGGCCGTCCACGGTGATCGTCGGACCGCTCGCGTCCGTGCCGGAACGGATCACCGGCTTGACCGAGGCCAGCGCGACAGCGTCGGCGTCGTCGACGTCGACCCCGTGCTGCAGCAGCCAGTGGGTCATCGCGCGGTACATCGCACCGGTGTCGAGGAAGCTGAGGCCGAGACGGGAGGCGATCTCGCGGGAGACGGTGGACTTGCCGGTACCGGCGGGACCGTCGAGGACGACGATCACCGGGGCATCCGAACGGTCGGCTGTATCCACGGTGGAAGGTCCTTCTCTGTCACGGCCTGTCGGTCCGCTCGGCGGCGGAACGAGGCACGGCACGGCTGGGGTCTCCACCCAAGGTTACCGGTCGGAGCGCACCCGCCAGCCCCGCTCCTGCAGGGCCGCGGTCAGCGGCCCCGCCGCGGCGGGGGCGACCATCAGCTGGACCAGGCCGACCTGCTGCCCGGTGGAGTGCTCGATGAGCACGTCCTCGATGTTGACCCCGGCCCGTCCGGCCTCGGCGAACAGGCGCGCGAGCTCGCCCGGCTGGTCGCCGATGACCACGGCGACCGTCTCGTAGCGGGTGGGCGGCGCACCGTGCTTTCCGGGGATCCGGGCCCGGCCGGCGTTGCCCCGGCGCAGCACGTCTTCGATGGCGCCGGCGCCCTCCTCGCGCTTGGCCTCGTCGGCGGCCTGGAGCGCGCGCAGCCCGGCGACCGTCCCGCCCAGGTCCGCCGCCAGCTCCTCCAGGATGTCGGCGACGACGCCGGCGTTGGCGCTGAGGATCTCCACCCACATCTGCGGGTTGGAGCCGGCGATCCTCGTGGTGTCGCGGATGCCGGGACCGGCCAGCCGGACCGCGTTCTCCTCGGCGTGCTCCAGACGGGCCGCGACCAGGCTCGCGAGCAGTTGCGGGGTGTGCGACACCAGGGCTACGGCCCGGTCGTGGGCGGCGGCGTCCATCACGACGGGTACCGCCCCGCACAGTGCGACCAGTTCCAGCGCGGCGTTCAGGGTGTCGGTGTCGGTGTCGGGCGTGGGGGTGAGCACCCAGGTCCGGCCTTCGAACAGGTCCGCCCTCGCCGCCAGCGGACCGGTGCGCTCGGCGCCGGCCATGGGGTGGCTGCCGATGTAGTGGACGGTGTCGCAGCCCAGGGCGGCGATGTCCTGGCGCGGGCCCGACTTCACGCTGGCGACGTCGGTGTAGCTGCGGGCCAGGCCGTGCTGCTGGGAGTCGGCGAGCACGGAGGCGATCAGTGCCGGCGGCACGGCGATGATGGCGAGGTCGACCTGGCCCGGCGGGTCCTCGGCGATGCCCGCGCCGAGCGAGGCGGCGGTACGGGCGGCGTCGGGGTCGACGTCGCGGAGGTAGACCGTTATTCCGCGCGCGGTGAGCGCGAGTGCGGCGGAGGTGCCGATCAGTCCGGTGCCGATGACGGCGGCGGTGCGCATGGCGGGCTACGTCCCTCGACGATTGGGTGTCCGTGAGATCCCATGATTCCGCATCCATGGTCCACTGTGCGGCGTGAGGCCGGTCGCCGATCGGGCCGGGGCGCAGGCCGACCCGATCAGCACGGCGGCACGACGCCCCCCACGTGGCGCCGTACTGCCTCGTCCTGCCCGTTCACACTAATCCGACCGCCCGCCATGCGGAATAATTTGTCCACTGGTCGAGACATGAGGAGGAGTGGCGACTGCCTGGGGCCGCGCCGGCCCGCTCGCCCGCTGGGTCACGGCGATGCAGGCGAGTACCAGCGTCGCGGTCGGCAGCGCGAGTGACGGCAACCGCTCGCCGATCAGGAGTGCCGACCACAGCAGCGTCAGCAACGGTTGCGCGAGCTGCAGTTGGCTGGCCCTCGGCACACCGATGGCCGCCATCCCCCGGTACCAGAGGACGAAGCCGCCGAACTGCGAGACGGCCGCGACGTAGGCCATGGCGGTGAGCGACCTGACCGTCGGGTGCACCGGCTCCGATGCCAGCGCCACCACCGTGGTCACAGCGGTGAGCGGCAGCGCCGCGACCACTCCCCAGGCGATCACCTGCCACCCCGGCAGGTGGCGGGCCAGCCGGCCCCCTTCGGCGTATCCGGCCGCGCACACCAGTAGTGCGCCGAACAGGTACAGGTCCCCCGCGGTGAGCCGCCCGTGGCTCTGCTGCAGGGCGAAGCCGACGACGATCGCGGCACCCGCGAGCGCGGCCCACCAGAACAGCCGGGGCAGGCGGGTACGGGTCAGCGCCGCCGAGATCGCCGCGGTGGCCAGCGGGAGGACGCCGATCACAACGGCGGAGTGTGCGGTGGAGGAGGTCTGCAGTGCCAGCGTGGTCAGCAGTGGGAAGCCGACGACGCAGCCGCCCGCCACCGCGACCAGCCCGCGCCAGTGCCGGCGGGCGGGCACCGGGACGCGGCCGCCGGCGAGGCAGGCCGCCGCCAGCAGCCCGGCTAGCACGCCCCGGACACCGGTCACGGTCCAGGGACCGAAGCCCTCCAACGCCCAGAACGTGGCAGGGAAGCTGAACGAGAAAAGGAGGACGGCCGCCCCCGCGAGCAGGGTCCCACCGCTTTCCGAAACCGAACGAGATCTGATAGCGCTATCGTGTTCTCTCATGAACGAGCGTAGCAGTGTGGCGAACCTGGCGGAATCGCTCAGGAGGGAGCTTCAGTGCTACTCTGATGGGCAGATACTTCCGCCGAGTCGGGTACTGGTGGATCGATACCATGTCAGCCCGGTGACCCTCTCCCGTGCCATCTCCGTGCTCGCCGCCGAGGGCCTGGTCGTGTCCCGGCCTGGTGCCGGGGTGTTCCGGGCTCGGCCGCACCGGGTGCCGTACGCCGCCGGGGACTTCTCCTGGCAGCAGGTGGCCCTGAGCTCCGAGGCAGCGGCCCGCAGCGTCGACGCCTCCGGCGTCCTGGCCACGCTCACCGTCCCGCCCGCCGACGTGATCGACCTCAACGGCGGCTACCTCCACCCCTCCCTGCAACCGGAGCGGGCCCTGGCGGCGGCCCTGGCCCGCGCCGGACGCAGGCCGGGCACCTGGAGCCGCCCCCCGGTGGAAGGACTCGCCGACCTGAGGACCTGGTTCGCTGCGGACATCAGCGGAGCCGGCGGCTCCCTCGGCGCCGCCGACGTGCTGATCACCGCAGGAGGGCAGAGCGCACTCAGCACCGCACTGCGCTCCCTCGCCCCGCCCGGAGCGCCGGTGCTGGTCGAGTCGCCCACCTACCCTGGGGTGCTGGGCATCGCCCACGCGGCCGGACTGCGTCCCGTCCCGGTCCCCGTCGACGCCGAGGGGGTCCGCACCGACCTGCTCGCCGACGCCTTCCAGAGCACTGGCGCTCGCGTCTTCGTCTGCCAGCCCCTGTTCCAGAACCCCACCGGCGCCGTCCTCTCCCCGCGGCGCCGGGGCGAGGTCCTGGCCGTCGCCCGCGCGGCCGGCGGCTTCGTGGTAGAGGACGACTTCGCCCGCAACCTGGTCCACGCGGACTCGCCCCCGCTGCCCCTCCCGCTGGCCGCCGACGACCCCGACGGCGTGGTGGTGCACGTCCGCTCGCTCACCAAGGCCACCTCGCCGAGCCTCCGCGTCGGCGCGCTCACCGCGCACGGCCCCGCGTTCGAACGGCTGCGCGCACTTCAGGCCGTGGACAGCTTCTTCGTGCCCCGCCCGCTCCAGGAGACCGCTCTGGAACTCGTCGCGGCACCGGCCTGGCGCAGCCATCTGCGGCTGATCGCGGGCGAGTTGCGCGACCGCAGACGGGCCGTGACCACCGAGCTGCAGCGGCTGGCTCCCGACCTGCTGACCGAACCCGCGCCGCTGGGCGGCTACCACCTCTGGCTCCGCCTCCCCGACGGCACCGACGAGACCGCCCTCGTCGCCGCCGCCCTCCGCGCGGGAGTCGCCGTCACGCCCGGCAGCGCCTACTTTCCCGCCGAGGCACCGGCTCCCCATCTGCGCCTGAGCTACGCCGGTGCGTCCAACACCGCCCAGCTCACCGAGGGCGTGGACCACCTGCTCCGCGCGTTCGGGGCCCGGTAGCGACTGGCCCCGGCAGCGCGCACCGCCCGAGCACCACCCGCAGCACCCGCTGCACCCGCTGCACCCGCTGCACCCGCTGCACCCGCTGCACCCGCTGCACCCGCACACCGAACTACGGGGCAAGCACCCGCAGCTCACGCGTCGTCAGGTTGAGGCGCTCGCCGCCCGACTCCGTGCAGACGGCGATGTCCTCGATCCGGGCGCCGAACCGGCCCGGGAGGTAGATCCCGGGCTCGATGGAGAAGGCCATGCCGGGCTCCAGCGCCCGGGACGAGCCGGCGACGATGTAGGGCTCCTCGTGGGTCTCCAGGCCGATGCCGTGCCCCGTGCGGTGGATGAAGCGGTCGCCGTATCCAGCCTCGGCGATCAGCTCGCGTCCCACGGCGTCCAGTTGCTCCGCCGTGATGCCGGGCCGGACCGCCTCGCATTGGGCGGTCTGGGCCGCCAGCAGGATCCCGAAGGCGTGCGGATAGTCGGCCGGGGGTTCGCCGACGCAGTAGTTGCGGGTGGAGTCGGAGCAGTAGCCGCTCGGCATGGTCCCGCCGATGTCGACCACGACCGGGTCGCCGGCCTGGATGACCCGGTCGGAGAGCTCATGGTGCGGGCTGGCCCCGTTCGGTCCCGAGGCGACGATGACGAAGTCCGTCGTGGCATGGCCCGCGGCGACGATGGCGTCGGCGATGTCCCGGCCCACCTCGCGCTCGGTGCGGCCGGCCCGCAGCCAGTCCCCCATCGCCGCGTGGACGGCGTCGATCGCGGCGCCGGCCGCCCGCAGTGCCTCGATCTCGTCGGCGGACTTCCGCATCCGCAATGCCGCCAGTACCTCGCCCGCGAGCGCCTGCTCCACGCCGGGCAGGGCGTCCCGGAAGGCCAGGACCTTCTCGGCCCACATGTGGTTGTCGACCCCGACCCTCCGCAGACCCCTTCCCGCGGACGGCAGCCGGGAGGCGACCAGCGCGTACGGGTCGTCGGTCTCGGGCCAGCCGACGATCTCCACGCCGAGGCCGCCGACCGGCGAAGCCTCGGCGGCGGGCTGCTCCAGCAGCGGGACGACGAGGAACGGCTCTCCCGCGGCCGGGGCGACCAGGCAGGTGAGCCGTTCCAGTGGCAACGCCTCGTACCCGGTCAGGTAGCGCAGGTCCGGACCGGGCGAGACCAGCAGGGCGTCCAGACCGGCATCGGCCGCCGCCTTCTGGGCGCGGACGATGCGGTCCGCCCCACTGGTCTCTTCAGGGAGGTGCTGAGTGTCATGGGCCATGCGCCCCAGTCCATCACGGCGTCAGGAACGTTGCCAGATGGAGTAGTACTGCACCCCGTGGCTGGTCTTCCCCGGCACCTTGGCGACCAGGTGGTAGCCACCGCCGGAGCCCTTGAGCGCGGTGGTGATCTGCGCGTCCACCGGCGCGGTCGGGCCGAAGTCCAGTACCACCAGGTCGAAGTAGCGGTCGTTGATGGCGGCCTGGTAGGCGGGCAGCCCGACCAGTGACTTCCCCGTCTTGTCCGTGTACTGGAAGAAGTACGTGGTCAGCCACTCGTACGGCTGCACCTGGTCGCCGAGGTAGTAGCGCGGTATCTCGTTCTCCTCGACGAGGTAGTGCTGCGGCCCCTGCTGCACCAGCGGGCGCAGCGCGGCGACCATGCCCGAGGAGTCGGGCCAGCCCTCGTACATCGGGCCGACCACGTGGTTCGCGTAGAAGGCGAGCAGCACGCAGACGCCGAGGGCGAGTCCGGGCACGGCCCTCAGGGCGGGGCGGAGCCCGGCCGTGCCGAGCCGGTCGAGGCGGGCGAGCCCGGCCAGGCCTGCCCCGGCGACCGGGGCTGCGAACAGCAGTCCGAAGCCGATGTGCTTGTGCAGGGACACCGAAGTGCCCAGGTGCGCCTGGTAGGCCGTCGCGAGCAGGGCGGTCCCGGTCAGGGCCGCGGCCAGCAGCACCGGTCCCGGCCTGCGCGCCTCCGGAGTGCGCCGGCGCGCCACGTAGACGCAGCCGATGGCCCCGAGCACGAACACCCAGCCGCCCCAGACCGCCGAGAGGCGCAGGATGTTGGACACCGGCTCCGCACCGGCGGCCCGGTTGACCGTCGTCTGCGACAGTCCGGCCCGCAGCTGCGGCCCGGCCAGGTCGAGACCCAGGGCGATCAGGCCGGCGACCGCGCCGCCGAGCAGCAGGCCCCGGACCGCGCCGCGCAGCCACACCCGTCGCCGGATCACGGCGGCCGTGGCGGGCACGGCCAGCACCGCGACGACGACCACGGTGGGCAGGTACAGCGTGGAGGCGTACTTGACCCCGGCCGCGAGCGCAAGTGGCGGCGCCGCCAGCAGCACCAGCGCCACCGGGCCCCTGGCGGTGCGGACCGCGATCCACAAGGCCAGTGCCAGGAGCAGGACCGCCGGGGCGTCGTAGGTGGCGAGCCTGCTCAGGAAGAGCGTCGGCGCGGCCACCGCGAACAGTCCGGCCGCGACGACGGCTGCGGGCTTGCCGTAGAGGCGTCGCGCGGTCATCCAGACGAACGCGGTCGCGCCGAGCATCGCCAGCAGGCTCAGGGCGCGGACGCCCTCCAGTCCGAAGGGGGTGTCGACGACGGCCGCGGCCACCGGATACAGGAAGGGCGCGCCCGAGAAGTAGCTGGCGTAGGTGTCGTAGGTCGGCGTCCCGTGCAGCAGGAAGTCGAGCTCCCGGTGGCCGGCGTAGACGTACAGCGCCTCGTCCTCGAACGCCGTGTTGGCGAGCTGGTAGGCGAGGAATACCTGCAGCAGCAGGATCAGCAGCAGCGGCAGCCGGTCGATCAGGGCGAGCTTGATCCTGGACGTCCTGGCGGGCGCCGGGGCGGGGACGCGTGTTTCGACTGCCGTGGTCACTGGCCACCCCCGGTGCGGTCGACCCGCAGGATCTGGATCTGCTGGTCGCCGGCGCCGAAGGTGGCGACGACCTTGGAGTGCGTCATGGCCGCGCGCACGATGGGCAGGCCGTTGGGGTCCTGCCGGATGATCGAGGTGGAGACGACGTAGTCGAGGTCCCGCCAGCCGTGCGGCAGGGTCTTGGTGACCGCGGGGTCGAGGTCGACCTTGTAGAACCAGATGGCGCCGAGTCCGGGTTGGAACCCGTCGTCGACCATGTCCGGCCACAGCGCGTCGTCGACCACTATCCGGGTGTGCGCCGGGTCCGCGATGTTGGCCTTCACCCAGGCTGACGCAGCGACGTAGTTGTCGTTGGTGGTGGAGGTGTCCGCGGTCTCGTCGCCGGTCTCCCAGAACGGCGCGACCAGGCCGACCGCGATCACCGCGGCGAAGGCGACCAGGTCGCGGCGGCCGAACCGGACCCGGGACAGGATGCGGAAGAAGCGGTTGTCGGGGCGGGGCACCAGCCGCCGGTGCGCGCCGACGGTCAGCACGGCCCTGACGCCCGCGTGGACCACCCCGGCGACGGCCAGGGCGAGGAAGGGAATGACCTGGATCACGTACATCGCGGGGAGGTAGCCGTTCGGCCGCGCCGCGACCACCAGCAGGATGACGGAGGCCACCGCGATCGGGCGCAGCCGCCGCACGGCCAGTGCCACCACCGAGGCGATGGCCCCGGCGTAGATCAGGATCGGGTCGCGGACCAGCCACCAGTGCATGGTCATGTTGGATACCGAGCCGCGCTGCAGGATGAAGCCGGAGCCGCCGCGTCCCAGCTGGTACTGGACGGCGCCGATCAGGGAGTTGTGGTTGGCGCCCGGCAGCAGCTCGCCCTTGAGTACGGCGTAGAGCACGTACTGCACGCCGATCAGGGAGAACGCCGCGGCGAAGCCGACCATGGAGAACTTGCGGGTGGCCCGGTCCGAGCCGCGCCAGACCGCCATCAGCAGCGCGGGGGCGACCACGACCATCGTCTCCTTGGAGAGGACGGAGACGGCCGCGCACAGCCCGGCGGCGATGTGGTGCCAGAGGTGGCGCCGCGGGGACAGTGCCAGGACGAAGGCGGCGAGCATCCAGACCACCGCGAAGTTGTCGAGGTAGATCTCGCGCTGCATGGTGACCGACAGCGGGGAGAGACCGAACACGACGGTGGCGAGGGCCGCTGCCCAGCGCGGCAGGTCGAGCCTGCGGGCGAGCAGGTAGACCAGCGCGGAGCCGGCCGCGGTGACCGGGAGCATGATGACGCGCGCGTGCATCACGACCTGGGAGCCGTGGTCGAAGAGCGCCGGTATCCAGGAGAGCATCGCGATCTGGATCCAGCCCAGCGGGGGATGGTCGTACCAGTAGCTGTAGTGGGCCAGGCCGTGTCCGTGCTGGATGGCCCAGGCCTGGGCCAGGTAGGTCCCCTCGTCGTCGCTCACGGTCGGGAAGTTGCCGATGTTGACTGCCTGGACGGCCACGATCGCGATCACCAGCGCGACGACGATCACCGCGTCGATGTGGCCCGCGAGGAAGCGGGTCAGCCGCGCCGGTGCCGGTGCGACTGCCTCCTCGAACTCGTTCGGGTCCTGTTCCGTTCTCTGTTCGATGACAACCGTCATCGCATCCATCCCCCTCCTGGCCGGCGCTCAGCGCGCCGGCAGCTACCTGACTGCCCGTCCCCAGCCCTGTGAAGGACCGTCAGGACGTGGCCTCTACCTCGCTGACCAGGTGCGCTCCGACGTGCTTGGTCAGCTCCCAGTCCTTCCTGCCACGCATCTCCCGCCAGACCGCGCGCAGCGCCGCGCCGGCCAGGATGAGCTGGTAGAAGGGCCCCCCGATGATCAGCTTTGCGTAGTGCACAAACGTGACGTGCAGTTGGTACTGCTTTCCGAAGTCGTGGAGTCCGACCACCTCGAAAGCGAAGGTGGCGGTCATCGGGATCAGCGGCGAGAAGGACACCAGGGCCACCACGATGGAGACCTGGGAGAAGATCGCGATGGCGATCCCGACCAGGATCAGCAGACCGGAGAAGGCCTGGATGAACGGGGTGACCAGGGTGTAGCGGGCCAGCAGGCGCTGGCGGAACGTGGGCAGGCGCTTCCAGTCCTGCTTGCGGTAGACCTGCAGGAAGCCCTGGTTCCAGCGGGTCCGCTGCTTGAACAGCGAGACCACCGAGCCCGGGGTCTCCTCCTTGGTCACCATCTCGGAGTCGTAGGCGACGACGACCTTCGCGCCCTGGCTGGACAGCCGGACGCCCAGGTCGCAGTCCTCGGCGAGGCAGTCGGCGTCCCAGCCGTCGTTGGCGCGCAGCAGCGGCGTGCGCACGAACACGGTGTTGCCGCCGAGCGGGATGAAGCCCTTGGCCGCGTGCAGGTGCAGCCGGCTGCGGAACCAGAAGAAGTACTCCAGGCAGTTGCGCAGGCTGTACCAGCTGGAATGGAAGTTGATCAGCTGGACGCCGCCCTGGACCACGTCCGCCTCGGTGTCCCGGAAGGCGTGGTCGACGTGGGCGAGCAGGTCGGGGTGCACCTGGTCCTCGGCGTCGAAGACTCCGACGACGTCGCCGCGACAGTGCGGCAGCGCGGAGTTGAGAGCCTTCGGCTTGTTCTTCTTCTCGTGGGTGTCGGTGACGACGGAGACCAGCCCCGGGTGCGCGGCCGCGAGGCGGTGCGCGACGGCGGCCGTGTCCGGGTCGTCGTGGCCGACGATGACGATCACCTCGTAGTCGGTGTGGCTGGACTCCAGCAGGCGCAGCACGGTGTGTTCCAGCACCTCCTGCTCGTGTCTGGCCGGAACCAGCAGCGAGAAGGACAGCGCCCCGGTGCCGTCCGGGTCCGCGAAGCGGGTGGCGGCGAGGGTCTCCGGGGTGCGCCAGGCGTGGAGCATCCACCAGAGCGTGAAGACGGCGACGGCGAAAAGGGCAAGCGAGCACAACACGATGAGCGTTGAAACCATTGAACGTGTCCCCCCTGAAGGACCCCGGCGGGCCGCGATCAGGGAGCCATTCTGTCCAGAGCTGCGGCCCGCCGGGGCTACTTCATCAGCTATTGACCGGTACTTAACGTGACCGACCCCGGGTGCATGCGAATTCCTTGCCCAGGGCTCATACAGCCCTGGGCAAGGAGACTCACGGTGGGTCAGGAGGTGTAGCTGATGGTCGGCGCGGAGACCGCGAAGGTGTCGGTGGATGCGCCGACTCCGGCGGTGAACGCGGCAAGCACCTTGCTCGGCAGGGTCACCGCGACGTCCAGCACCTGGCTGCCGTCGATCTTCACCACGAGGTGGCTCGCCGCGGTGACGGTGATGTCGATCAGGTGCGTGGCCCCCTGCAGGGCCGGGATCGAGGTGTTGTTGCCGAGCGGCGTGAACGCGGACGATCCGACCGTGGCCGTGGCGACCCCGACCACGGGCGCGGTGCCCGAGCCGAAGTTGGCGAACACGCACAGCCCGGTGACGACGGCGTTGAGGCCGGACACACCGAGCCCGCTGCCGTCGTGTCCCAGTGACGTCGAGGTGCTGGTCGATGCGTCCAGCAGCGAGAAGGTCATCCCGTCGCCGGTCGCCGCACTGGTTCCGGTGATCTGCTCGGTGAACGTCGCGTGCAGGCCGATCGGTGACATGGCCTTGCTGTTGACGATCGCGCCCTTGGAGGAGTGCATCCCGTCCTTGGTCAGCGAGACCACGCCGGCGCTCGAGGTGGCCACGCCGTTGAGGTGCCAGGAGGTGTCGGTGAAGCCGGGCAGGTTGCCTCCGGCGGAGGCGGGCTGGCCGGTGCCGGACAACGAGACGGTGACCGTCCCGCTGGTGGTGGTGACCGCGAAGGTGCTGTTCTGCGCCCCTGTCAGGGTGGGTGCGAAGGCCACCGGCACGGTGACCTTGCCCCCGACCGGGACCGCCGTGCCGACGGCGGGCAGGGTCGCGGTGAACGGCGCGGTCGGCGCGGTGACCGCCGTGACGGCCTCGGTGACCGTGCCGTTGTTGACCAGGGTCACCGACTGGTTGGCGGTGGTACCCAGGGTCGCCGAGCCGAAGCTGACGACGCTGGGGGTCGGGGTGAGCGGCTGCGGTCCGGTGTTGGCCGCGGGCGGGGTGACGGTGATTCCGCTGACCGCGTGGATGTCGGTGCTGGCACCGGTGGCGCCGGTGAAGCCGACATAGGCGTTGGTGGGGATCACACCGGTGGCCGGAACGTAGTCGAGCAGTTGGGCGCCGTCCACGGAGACCTTGATGTGCCCGCCGGCGACGGTGACCGCGACCGGATGGGTTCCGGTCTCCAGCGACGTCGGGATCTTGGCGTAGGCGAGATAGCTGACGTTGTCCTTGCCGGTACCGGGGCCCTGGGCGATGCCGACGAAGTTGCCCATGCCGGTCTGCCCGCTCCAACTGCTGGAGAGGACCACACCGAGGCCGGTCAGGCCGGAGAAGCCCATGCCGCCGCCGTTGACGCCGACGCCGGTGGCCGTGCCCTTGGTCGAGTCGACCAGCGCGAAGGACATGCCGTCTCCGCCGGTCCCGCCGCTGGACTGCGCGGTGAACGAGGCGGTCAGGCCGTCGGTCGCGACCGGGCTGCTGTAGAAGGCCGACCCGGCCTGGCCCGTCGTCGCGGGCGTGAGCTGGATCGCCCCTGCGGACTGCGTGGCCGAGCCGTTGACCTGCCAGCCGGTCGGCGGCGCGGGCAGCGAGGCGACGCCGGTTCCGGTCAGTTGGACGTAGAGCGCGCCCTGGCCGGTGTTGCCGGTGATCTCGTAGCTGTCCGCGGCGGCGCCGACCGCCGCGGGCGTGAACACGACCGGGACGACCACGGACTGGTTCGGGCCGATCACGGTGCCTTCGGCGATCGCGTTGGGCGAGCTGAAGGTCCCGACCGGGGCCTTCGCCTTGTTGAGCGTCACCGGGACGTTGCCGTCGTTGGTGACGGTGAAGGAGAGCGGCGCCGAGCTGGTGCCGACCGGGATGGAGCCGAAGGCCAGAGTCGTCGGAGTGATCGTCAGATGGCCCTGCCCGGTGACGGCCGAGCCGCTCAGCGGGACCGAGAAGGTGCCGGAGGTGGAGGTGACCGACAGGGTGTCCGTGCTCGAACCGGCCACGGTCGGGCTGTAGGTCACCGATTCGATGAAGGAGTTCCCGGGAGCGATCACGGTGCCTGCGGCCGGGGCGCCGGTGACGCTCCAGGGCGCGGCGGGTGTGCTGGTCGAACTGATGGTCTCGTTGCCGGTGCCGGTGTTGGTGAACTGGACGCTGGCCGAGATCGGGACCCCGGTCGGCTGGTTGGCGAAGCTCACCGAGCCGGGTGTGGTGGACAGGCCGGCCTTGACGCCGGTGCCGGTGACCGAGAAGCCGACCGTGCCCGCGTCGGTGACGATGTTGACGATGCCGCTGGCGGAGCCGGCCGTGGTCGGAGTGTAGGTGACCGGGATCGACAGGGTGGCTCCGGCCGCCATCGCGTAGGGCAGCGTGGGCGCGGTCGCGGCGAACGGCGCGGCCGCGGTGATGCCGGTGACGTTCAGCGCCTTGGTGGCGGTGACGGTCAGCGTGCCGCTGCCGCTGGCACCGACGTTGACGCTGCCGATGGCGACCGGCGAGCCGGTCAGCGCGGAGGCGGCGGGACGGCCGAAGGCCAGCAGGTGTCCGTCGCGGCTGCCGATGTAGACACGGCCGTTGCTGGTCGCGGGGGTAACGAACTTGGGTGCGACACCGATCGGCCCGGACCACAGCAGGGTCAGCGTGCCGTCCGGGTTGGGCGTGCCATTGTAGGCGTAGAGCGTGCCGCTGTTGCCGTACATGTCGGCCGCACGCTCGACCCAGACCACGGAACTGCCCGCAGTGGTGCCGGTGGAGGTGACGACCGGGGAACCCTCGGACAGGTAGCCGAAGTTGACGGCGCCCTGGCCGGTGAGGGCCAGCGCGGGGTTGCCCGAGCCGTCGGTGCCGAGCTTGAACGCCTGCAGCGGGCCGCCGTTTCCGGAGTAGTAGACGTAGGCGCCGCTGCCGCTGCCGCCCCAGAACGCCGGGTGGCAGTAGCAGCCCTGGTACGGGCCGAGGGTCTGCACGTTCGCGTCGGTGCCGCCGGTGCCCTGGGAGTGGCCGCCGAGGTTGTCCCGGTTGAGCAGGAAGATCCGGCCGTCCTTGCCCTCTTCGACGGCGAGGTGCGGGATCGCGGTGGTGCCGTACGCGTCGGGGAGCGCCATGACGCCGCCGGAGCCGAGGTCCCGGTCGTTCTGGTCGAGGAACGCCGCGTCGGAGGGGCTGAAGAAGTCGGTGGCGGCCAGCGAGCCGTCGGACTTCACGCCGAGGCTGATCACGGACTCGGACATGCTCGCGGGAGGGGCGTTGCCCGGGCCGACCGGCGGGGACACTCCGTTTCCGGTGGAGAACATGATGTGGCCCGAGGAGTCGGCGACCAGTCCGCCGCCACCCGACCAGATGCCGCCGCCCTTGTTCGCGGTGCCGACCTCGTCGACCCACAGGGCGGTCTGGGTACCTGCGGTGGAGACCCCGGCCACGTAGCCCCGCCAGTTGCCGTGGTCGCAGACCGAGCCGAAACCGGCGTAGATGACGCCGTTCAGCAGCAGCAGTCCGGGGCGCTGGCCCTCGTCCACCGGGTTGAAGACGGAGGAGGCGTCGTTGGACGGCGAGCCGCCGATGACGACCGGGAAACCCGCCTTCTCGGCCCCGGTGGCGGGGTCGACCGCGTGCATCTTCCAGGTGGGGGCGTCATGGTACTGGCCGCCGTCCTCCTTGGAGGTCAGGTACACATAGCCGGAGGCGGGGTCGTACACCGGGGTGGAGGTGATCCCGATGTAGGGAGCGAGGTCGCCGCAGGACCAGGTCGCGCCCGGTTTGGTCACCCCGGACGCGGGCCAGGGGGCGCCGTAGGTGTCGGTCCACTTGATCGCGCCCGTGGCGGGGTCGAGTCCGTAGACGTGGTTGGTCTCGGTGCCCACCACGACGGTGTTGCCGGTGACCACGGGCGAGGCGTAGACCTGCCCGTCGAGGGCGGTGGAGAACTGCTGGCCGAAGTCCGAGGACGTGACCTGGGCGGGAGTGAGGCCCGGCTCGTTCGGGTCCCAGCCGGTGCGGTAGGTGTCCTGGGAGATGGTGGTCACGTCCGCGTGCGCCGACGGCGCGACGACGGTGGAAACAGTAAGAGCCGTGAAGGCGGTGAGGATGAGGCTCATAGCCCCGGCGGACATGCGTCTGATGGTGTTCGGCACTCTCGGAAACCCCCCTGGGTCCTGTTTGGCTGACCGCGGCTCCCCCGCCGAACCGGACAACTCTGGGAGCACGGTAGCCAAAGATCATGGACCTTGATGGCGTTTCTGTGTGTTTCTTTGGTTTCGCCCGGGTGACCAAGTGGCAGCGATCGGGTACAACCGGAGCATGCTGATGCACCTGACGACGCTCGACGGCTGGCTGGCGCACCCCGACCGCCCGTACGCCCCGGCCTCCCTGGCGCTGGAGGGCTTCATCCACTGCTCCGCGGACGAGGCGATGGTGCTCGCCGTCGCCAACGACCGCTTCGCTCGAACGCCGGGCCCGCTGATGGTGCTGCTGATCGACGAGGACGCACTGGACTCTCCGGTCCGCTGGGAGCCGGGCGTCCCTCCGGCCGGGGCGGGGGCGGCGGACAACACCGCGGAGGTGCTGTTCCCGCACATCTACGGCCCGGTGAACCGTGCCGCGGTGGCCGGGATGCTGGAGGTCGAGCGGGACGCCGGCGGACGCTGGGCCACCCTCGCCCTCTGGAGTTGACGGATCGTCATCCACCGTGGCAGGGCGGCCTCCCCGCCTGCCTGATCCACCTGCCGTTAACCTTCTTCTTACCTTAGGTGACCCAAACGCACCCTGTTGCGTTGGGTTTCGCTGTGGAACTCTGATGCGCGTGCGACGGGGGGCGCAAGGGTGCTCCCGCAGACCACGATCTACGCGCGTCATCACCGGCGCGCGACCGCGTCCACAGAGGGAGCAGGATGCGCACCAGAAAGGTACTGGCGCTGGCGCTGGCCGCCGGGCTGGGAGTGGGGGCCCTGTCGGCCACCACCGCCTCGGCGACGGCGGGACCCGCACCGAGGAGTGACCACGGCATGCAGTCGGGCTGTCAGCTCTCCGCCGGGGGGCGCGACGTCAGCCACGTGATCTACCTGCAGTTCGACAACGTCCACTTCACCAGGGACAACCCCAACGTCCCCTCGGACCTCGAGCAGATGCCCCACCTGCTCAACTTCCTGCAGAGCAACGGTGTGGTGGACACCAACCACCACACCCCCCTGATCGCACACACCGGAAACGACATCCTCACGTCGCTGACCGGCCTCTACGGCGACCGCCACGGCCAGCCGGTATCCAACTCGTACCGCTACTACAACCCGGACGGGACCTCCAACTCGGCGAGCAGCTTCGCCTACTGGACCGACGGCGTCGCCGACAACTCGGTGCCCACCCCGAGCGACTCCGCTTACACCATGACCGGCCAGGACGGGAAGAACACCCCGGCCCCGTGGACCGCCTACACCAAGGCCGGATGCGACTTCGGCGCGGTGTCCGCGGCGAACACCATCCTGGAGAACACCACGGTCGACATCAACAAGGTCTTCGGCGCCAACTCCCCCGAGGCGGCCGAGGCCAAGGCCAACCAGTCCATGGCCCAGGCCGACTACGTGGGCATCGGCGTCCACTGCGCCCAGACCTCGACGGTCTGCGCCAAGGGCGGCGCCCGCGCCGACCTGCTGCCCGACGAGCCCGGCGGCTACAACGGCTACCAGGCGCTGTTCGGCGCCAAGGCGGTGGACCCGGCGATCGCCCCCGGCGGCGTGGTCGACTCCACCGACGGCAAGCAGATCGCCGACTACAAGGGCAACCCGGGCTTCCCCGGCTTCGACGCCATGACGGCGAACAACTCCCTCGGCTACGTCGCCCAGATGCAGGAGGCCGGCGTCCCGGTCACCTACGCCTACATCTCCGACGCGCACGACCAGCACGGTGCCAACAGCGGTGCCTACGGCCCCGGCCAGGCCGGGTACGTGTCCGCCCTCAAGTCCTACGACGACGCCTTCGGCAACTTCTTCACCCGGCTGTCCAAGGACGGCATCAACGCGTCCAACACCATGTTCGTGGTGACCTCGGACGAGAACGACCACTTCGTCGGCGGCGCGCCCACCCCGGCGAACTGCGACGGCGTCACCGTCCCGTGCAGCTACGCCCAGATCGGCGAGGTCAACGCCAACTCCCGTGGCCTGCTGGCCACCCAGCAGGGCGTGACCACCCCGTTCCAGGTGCACGCGGACTCCGCGCCGAACTTCTACCTCAACGGGAACCCGGCGCAGACCGCGCCCACCACCCGGGCGTTCGAGCAGGCCTGGTCGAAGGTGACCGCGACGAACCCGATCACCGGGACGACCGGCGCGATCAACAACTACCTCGCCGACCAGACCGAGATGAAGTTGCTGCACATGGTCAGCGGCGACCCGCTGCGAACCCCGACCTTCACCTCCTTCGCCGATCCCAACTACTACGTCTACGCGGGCGCATCGAGCTGCGCCTCGCCGTGCGTGGCACTGGGCCCGGCGTTCGCATGGAACCACGGTGACTTCGCCAGCGACATCAACACCACCTGGCTCGGCCTGGTCGGACCCGGCGTGCGCAAGCTCGGCCTGGACGACAAGGTCTGGTCCGACCACACCGACATCCGGCCGACCATGCTGGCGCTGCTCGGCCTGACCGACAGCTACCGCAGCGACGGCCGGGTGCTCACCGAGTTCATCAAGCACGACGCACTCTCCGGATCGCTGGCCGACCACACCGACTCGTACCAGCGGCTCGCCGCCGCGTACAAGCAGCTCAACGCCGGTGTGGGCCAGTTCGCTGCGGCCACGCTCACCCTCTCCAACAAGGGTGTCGCCTCGAACACCCCCGGCGACGCCACCTACACCGCGACCGAGGCGCAGCTCGCCGCTCTCGGCACCGCCCGCGACCAGCTCAGCTCGCAGATCGCGCAGCTGCTGGACGACGTCGCGTTCCACGACGGCCGGATCAACCGGCACCAGGCAGGGACGCTGCAGCAGAAGGCGGAGGCGCTGATCAAGCAGGCGCAGCAGGCCGCCGCCTAACGCTGACGCTTCGTCAGCAGGCAGGAGGAGGCCCCGTACGCACCGGTCGATCCGGCGGGTACGGGGCCTTCCCGCACGTCACATGTGAACGGCGACCGGGGCGTCGGGGTCCTGCTGGACCCGGCCGCGGCGGTAGAGCACCGCCGTCAGCAGCAGGCCCACCGCGAAGAACCCGGCCGACCACCAGTAGGCGGTGGAGTAACTGTGCAGCTGCGCCTGGGCGATCACCTGCGGGCCCGGCTGCCTGCCCTTCAGATAGTCGGTGGCAGCGCTCGCGGCGAGGGTGTTCAGCAGCGCGGTGCCGATGGATCCGCCGATCTGCTGCATGGTGTTGACCGCGGCGGAGGCGACTCCGGCGTCCTCGGGGCCGATCCGGTCGGTGGCCAGGCTCATCGCCGGGGGCAGCACCAGGCCGAGGCCGAGGCCGGTGACCACCAGCGCGGGGAGCACACTGGCCGCGTAGCCGCTGGTCATGTCGAGGCCGGTGAGCCAGACCATGCCCGCCGCTGCCAGGCCCATGCCGAGCGGGACGACCGGCTTGGGCCCGATCCGGGGGATGAGCAGGTTGGTGGAGAGCTGGGCGGTGACCATCAGCGCGCCGATCATCGGCAGAAAGGCCAGTCCTGTGCTCACCGGGCTGTAGTGCCGCGACGCCTGCAGGTAGTAGGTCAGGAACAGGAAGACCCCGAACATGCCCGCGCCGGAGATGGCCACCGCGAGGAAGGACGCGCCCCGGTTGCGGTCGAGCAGGACCCGCAGCGGCAGCAGCGGGTGCGCGGCGCGGGTCTGCCACCAGCCGAAGACCGCCAGCAGGACGCCTCCTGCCGCCAGGAAGCCCCAGGTCTGCGGCGAGGACCAGTGGTGCGTCTCGGCGTTGGAGAATCCGTAGACCAGCCCGAACAGTCCGGCCGAGACGAGCACGGTGCCCGGCAGGTCGAGCTTGGGGCGGTTCGCCGGAGCGCCGCGCCTGAGCAGGACCACTCCCCCGGCGAAGGCCAGCACGGCGAAGAGCAGGTTCACGTAGAGGGTCCAGCGCCAGCTGAGGTGCTCCGTGAGCAGGCCGCCGAGCAGCAGGCCGATGCCGCCGCCGGCACCGGCGATGGCACCGAAGATGCCGAACGCCTTGGCTCGTTCCCTGGCCTCGGTGAAGGTCGTGTTGAGCAGGGACAGCGCGGCGGGCGCGAGCAGCGCGCCGAACAGGCCCTGCAGGGCCCGGCCGGTCACCAGGACCTCGAAGTTCCCGGCGGCGCCGGCGAGGGCGGAGGCGGCGGCGAAGCCGACCACGCCCACCAGGAAGACGATCTTTCGGCCGATCAGATCGGCCAGCCGCCCGCCGAGCAGCAGCAGGCTGCCGAACGCGAGCGAGTAGGCGGTGACGACCCACTGCCGGTCGCTGTCGGAGAAGCCCAGGTCCCGCTGGGCCGAGGGCAGGGCGATGTTCACGATGGTGGCGTCGAGCACGACCATCAGCTGGGCGAGGCCGATGACGGCCAGCACCCACCAGCGGTGCGCGGGGGCGGACCCCGCGCCGGGCGAGGTGTCGACGCGTGCGTCGACGGTGGTGGTCTGGGTCATGGCCCCTCCAGAACGAAACGGTTTCGTACAGACCCAAGGTACGACGCCACTTATCGAAACGCAAACGTTTCGTTAAGTGGCGGGCTTCGTGGTGGTGTCAGCTGTTCCGCAGCGCGGGCAGGACCACCGCGTCCACGTAACGGATCATGTAGTCGGCGTCCGCGAACCGGTCCTCAAGGATCTTCCGGGACGGCAGCGCCCCGAGCAGCATGTGGGCGAAGAACTCCGCCGCCGCCGCGTCCGCCCGGACCTCGCCGCGATCCACGGCCCGCTGCAGCAGCCCGTCCAGCACCGCCCGCTCGGGTTCGACCAGCATCTCCCGCAGCGCGGCGGCGAGATCGGCGTTCTGCTGGACGGCGTGACCGATCGCGCTCAGGAAGACCGTGTCCTTGGCGGCCGCCGAACCGAGCTGGCGGGCCAGCTCGTGCAGGTCGCCGCGCAGACTGCCGGTATCGATGTGCTGCATCGCCACCGGCGCCGTGTGCCGCATCGCCGCCGCGACCAGCTGCGGCTTCCCCTGCCACTGCCGGTACAGGGTCGCCTTGCTGGAACGGCTGCGGGCCGCGACGGCGTCCATGGTCAGGGCCTCGTAGCCGACCTCACGGACCAGGTCGATCACGGCCTGGTAGAGCTCGGCCTCCCGCTCGCTGCTCAGGCGGGAACGGCGCGCCGTCGCGGTCATCCGGCTACAGCCCGACGGACTTCATCAGCTGGCCGACCTCCGGGTTGGTGAGGCGGCGCAGCCAGCCCGACTTCTGGTCGCCCAGCGGGATCGGGCCGAACTGCACCCGGACCAGCTTCTCGACCGGGAAGCCCATCTCCGCCAGCAGGCGGCGCACGATGTGCTTGCGGCCCTCGTGCAGGCTGATCTCGACCAGGTAGTTCTTGCCGACGTTCTGGACGACCTTGAAGCTGTCGGCACGGGCCCAGCCGTCCTCCAGCTCGATGCCCTTGGCGAGCTGCTTGCCGAGGTCACGCGGGATCGGGCCCTGGATCGCGGCCAGGTACGTCTTGGCAACGCCGTACTTGGGGTGGGTGAGACGGTGCGCCAGCTCGCCGTGGTTGGTGAGCAGGATGATGCCCTCGGTCTCGGTGTCCAGGCGTCCGACGTGGAACAGCCGGGTCTCCCGGTTGTTGACGTAGTCGCCGAGGCACTGGCGGCCGTCCGGGTCCTCCATCGTGGCCACGACGCCGACCGGCTTGTTCAACGCGAAGAAGAGGTACGACTGGGTGGCGACGGTCAGGCCGTCCACCTTGATCTCGTCGTGGGCCGGGTCGACCCGCTTGCCCTGCTCGCGCACGCGCTCGCCGTTGACCTCGACGCGGCCCTGGTCGATCAGTTCCTCGCAGGCGCGACGGCTGCCCATGCCCGCACGGGCCAGGACTTTCTGCAGCCGCTCGCCCTCGGGCTCGCCGTGGGTCTTCGGCAGCTTGACCGCGGGCTTGTCGTGCCGGGCCCGAACCGCGTCCTCGACCTTGGCCTGCAGCTCGCGGGAGCGCACCGGCTTCGCCGGGCCGCGCTTGGCACCCGCGCCGCCGCCGAGACCGCCGGGGCGGATCTGGCCCACCGAGCGTCCCTGACCCGCCGGGCGCGCACCGAACTCCGGGCGGTCGTACGAGCGCTGCTCGGGACGCGGCGCCTCCTTCTCCCAACCACTGCCACTGCGGCGCTGGCCGCCCTGCTGGGCACCCTGCTGGCCGCCGCGCCCTCCGGCCGCACCACGGGCGCCACCGGCTCCGCGAGCGCCGCTGTTGCCGCCACCACCGCTGCGCTGGCTCCCGCCGCGCCCACTGCCCCCGGCGCTACCGCCGCCGCTGCTGTTCCTACCGTTACTGCCGTTACCGCTACGCATCAAGAAGTCCGTTGTCGAGTCCGTCGTCGGGGCCGCGTCCCAGGGCGGGTGTCACTGCCTGTTCACCTGCTCCGTGCGACCGCCTCGGCAATCGCGGAGCCCTCCTGCGAGTCCGCTTCCACGTCGTCGGCCTCTGGCAGGAAGGGGGCCAGCTCCGGCAGCTCGTCCAGGCCGCGCAGCCCCATCCGTTCCAAAAATTGTTGCGTCGTCCGGTAGAGGATCGCTCCTGTTTCCGGTTCGGACCCGGTCTCCTCGACCAGACCCCTCTGTACCAGGGTACGCATTACGCCGTCACAGTTCACACCACGGACAGCGGATACCCGGGAACGGGACACCGGCTGGCGGTAGGCGATGACCGCGAGGGTCTCCAGCGCGGCCTGGGTGAGGCGGGCGTGCTGGCCGTCCAGCACGTAGCGGTCAACGGCGGGCGCGCAGGTGGCGCGGCTGTAGAAGCGCCAGCCGCCGGCGACCAGACGCAGGTCAAAGCCCCGTCCCTGGGCGGTGTACTCGTCGGCGAGCTCGCGCAGGGCGGCGGCAACGGCGCGCTTGGGGCGCTCCAGCACTTCTGCGAGGTGCGCGACCGTCGCGGGCTCGTCGACGATCATCAGGATCGCCTCCAGCGCGGGCTTGAGCGGCGTGGCCGCGACGGCGGAGGGGAGCGGGGCAGCGGGCGCCGGGGCGGCGGGGAGCGGGGCAGCGGGTAGCGGTGGAGGGGTGGGAAGCGGGTGGGGTTCGGGCACGGGCAGGGGCGAAGGAGCGGGCGGGAGCGGTGGCGGCGCGGGGGCCGGCGCCGCCGGGTCGGGCATGGGGTTCGGCGTCGGCTCGGGCTCCGGAACCGGGGCGGGCCCAGGGGGCGGGGCAGGAAGGGGCTGCGGATCCGGGTACGGCTCGGGGCTGGGCTCCGGCTCCGGGACCGGCACGGGACCAGGGCTCGGCATGGGACCGGGGCTCGGCTCGGGACCGGGGCTCGGCTCGGGACCGGGCTGCGGGCTCGGCTCGGGAATCGGGGCTGGGCCGGGCTCGGGGCGCGGTGCTGGGCTCGGCTCGGGAATCGAGCTCAGGCTGAGGCCGGGGGCAGACTCGTGCTCGCGCTCGGGGGGCTGGACGGGGTCGGGCTGGACGGGGTCGGGGCTCGGCGCCGGGCTCGGCTCGGGAATGGAGCTCAGGCTGAGGCCGGGGACAGACTTCTGCTCGCGCTCGGGCTGGGCGTCCTCGGGCTGGACGGGGTCGGGGCTGGGCCCCGGGCTCGGCTCGGGAATCGAGCTCAGGCTGAGGCCTGGGACAGACTTCTGCTCGCGCTCGGGCTGGACGGGGTCGGGGCTCGGGGCCGGGCTCGGCTCGGGAATGGAGCTCAGGCTGAGGCCGGGGGCGGATTCGTGCTCGCGCTCGGGCTGGGCGCGCTCGGGCTGGACGGGGTCCTGGTGGGCGGGGTCGGGCCGGGCGACCGGCTCCAGCCAGGTGTTTTCCAGCTGCTCGCCGGGGCGGGGGCGGCCGGGCATACCCAGCCGCCGCCGCGCGGAACGCAATCGACCGTCCTGCGGTCGGGTTCCGTCGGCCTCGTCGCCACCGTTGCCGGTCATGCGTCCTCGCTCTCCTCGTTCCCGAGCTGCGGCGGAGTGTCGAACTCCTCGCTCACCCCGACCTCCGCCCCTTCCGCGCCGATCCACTGCACCAGCAGTTCCCCCAGCGCCTCCGGCTGGTCAAACAGCAGCACCCGCTCCCGGTACAGCTCCAGCAGTGCCAGGAACCGCGCCACCACCGTCAGCACGTCGGGTGCGTCCTCCGTCAGCGTGCGGAAGCTCGCCTGGCCCAGCTCGCGCAGCCGCTCCACCACCAGCGCCGCCTGCTCCCGCACGCTGACCAGCGGCGCGTGGATGTGGTCGACGTACACCACCGGCTTGGGCCGGGGCACCATCGCCCTCGCCGCGAGCCTCGCGAAGCCCTCGGGGCCGATGCTGATCACGACCTCGGGCAGCAGCGCCGCATGCCGCGGCTCCAGGCCGACCGAGCGCGGGCGTCGCAGCAGCTCCGCCGCCCAGCGCTCCGCGAACAACGCCGCGACCTGCTTGTACGCCCGGTACTGCAGCAGCCGGGCGAACAGCAGGTCCCTGGCCTCCAGCAGCGCCAGGTCCTCCTCGTCCTCCAACTCGGCGACAGGCAGCAGCCGGGCCGCCTTGAGGTCCAGCAGGGTCGCGGCGACCACCAGGAACTCGCTGGCCAGGTCGAGGTCCCAGTCCGGGCCCATCGCCCGGATGTGCGCGATGAACTCGTCCGTCACCCGGGAAAGGGAGACCTCGGTGACGTCCAGCTTGTGTTTGGCGATCAGGCTGAGCAGCAGGTCGAAGGGGCCCTCGAAGTTGTCCAGCCGCACCAGGAACCCGCCCGTCGGCTCAGGCTCGAGCTCGGGTGCGGATTCGGCGGCGGATTCTTCGAGGGGTGCGGGTGTGGTCATCAGGACTCATCGTGCTGGCCGGTGGTGGTACGACGACCCGACCGTACGGCGACACGCTGCAGCGTGTACCGGCCCGGCGGCATCGTGGGATCACCATACGACCCGTGCCGAGAGCCCGGCCCGACACCTCCGCCGGCTCATGACGCCCTGGCCGCGGGAGGCGTCAGCGCCCGCGCAGCCGCCGAACCAGGATGCTGGCCTCGCCACGCTGCTCCAGGTCGGCCAGGACGACCGCGACGGCTTCACGCACTATCCGGCCGCGGTCCACGGCCAGGCCGTGCTCGCCGCGCAGGACCAGCCGGGCGTGCTCCAGGTCGATCAGTTCCTCGGCCGACACATAGACCGTGATCTTTTCCTCGTGCCGCTCGCGCCCGGTCGGCCGGGAGCGGCCACCGCCACGGGGCTTCCGCCGGGCCGGGGCCTCGCCGCCCGGCGCGGGGACGCCGTTGTGGTGGGTGGACGGCTGCTGCGTGGACGACTGCTGAGCCGGGGGCTGCTGGCGTGGCGGGGTGCCGGGCTCGGCTCCCGCCGCACCGTGCTCCCCCGCCGGGTCGGCGGGCTGTCCCTCACGCGCCGCCTCGCGGCCCTCGCGGGCCTGGGCCGAGTCCGGCGCCCGGGGCGCGGGCGTGAGCGACATCCCACCGGTGGTCCGGAACAGTTCGTCCGCTCCCGGGAGGCTCACTCGACGGGGCACCGGGCGAGCACCTCCCTGGCGAGCTGGCGATAGGCGGCGGCGCCGACCGAGTTGGAGGCGTAGGTGGTGATCGGCTCGCCGGCCACCGTGGTCTCCGGGAAGCGCACGGTACGGCCGATGACGGTGTGGAAGACGTGCTCGCCGAACGCCTCGGTCACCCGGGCCAGGACCTCACGGCTGTGCACCGTACGGGAGTCGTACATGGTCGCCAGGATGCCGTCGAGGCGCAGATCGGGGTTGAGCCGCTCGCAGACCTTCTCGATCGTCTCGGTGAGCAGCGCGACCCCGCGCAGTGCGAAGAACTCGCACTCCAGCGGCACGATGACGCTGTTGGCCGCGGTCAGGGCGTTGACGGTGAGCAGACCGAGCGACGGCTGGCAGTCGATGATGACGTAGTCGTAGTCGGGCAGCAGCGGCTTGAGCGCCCGCGCGAGCGCGGACTCCCTGGCCACCTCGCTGACCAGTTGGACCTCGGCGGCCGACAGGTCGATGTTGCTGGGGAGCAGGTCCATGCCCGGGACGGCGGTCTTCAGCAGCACCTCGTCGGCGGTCAGACCGCGCTCCATCAGGAGGTTGTAGACCGTCAGGTCCAGCTCCATCGGGTTGACGCCGAGGCCGACCGACAGGGCGCCCTGCGGGTCGAAGTCGACCAGCAGCACCCGGCGGCCGTACTCGGCAAGGGCCGCACCGAGGTTGATGGTCGAGGTGGTCTTGCCGACGCCGCCCTTCTGGTTGCACATCGCGACGATCTTCGCTGGGCCGTGCTCGGTGAGCGGCGACGGGATCGGGAAGTACGGCAGAGGGCGGCCGGTGGGGCCGACCCGCTCGCGGCGCTGCCGGGCGGCGTCGGGGGCCAGGGTCGCGGCGTACTCGGGGTCGGGCTCGTACTCGGCGTCGGGGTCGTAGAACTGACCGTCCGGCAGCTCGGCGTAGACGAGACCGGGCTCGACGGCGTCGAAGGCCGTGGCGTTGTACACCTCGGCATTGCGCACACCCTCGTCGTAGGGCGCCGAAGCGCCCGGGTAGTGGTGTGTGTCGTGCTCGGAGGCCTGCTGGCGCGCGTCAAAGGTGCGTACCGTCACCGAGCCGACGGACTCCGTCCGGGCTTCCAGGTCCTCCCCGGAGTGACCGGTGACGTTCTGCACCAGTCCTGGCTGACCACCCCCGGGAGCAAATGTCGACTCATTCACAAGTCGTCTTACCTCCTTGGCGACCGCCGTTGACACCGGAACATTGGTGGGGCTCTGGGGCTGTGCCCCCTCCACTGGGCGGCATGTGCCGTGCCGCAGCCTAGCAACGACACAGTAGCGCCAACCACCACGCCAGCGATGCACGAACCAACATGTCGATATGACTAGCTCCCCGCGCGACGGCCGACGACACGCCTGCACACCGCCACGATGCCAGAGCACAGGCGGCAGAACAGCTCTTCCGACCACCGTCATCACGATCGCGCCAGGGTGACAAACAGGGGCGACAAGTTGACGATCTGTCGACATAAGCCGGGTACGACGGCCGGGTGCGCCGCGGCAGCGACGACGGGCGGGGCACCGCAGCGTGAACTGCGGTGCCCCGCCCGCGCGGGGGGAACGAGACCGATCAGGCCAGGACGTCGGCCAGGTCGGCGGCGTGCAGGCCGTGCGCCTCGGCGACGGGGCCGTAGGTCAGCTGGCCCTCGTGCGCGTTGAGGCCCTTGGCCAGCGCCGCGTCACGTGCGCAGGCCTCCTTCCAACCACGGTTGGCCAGCTCGACGATGTACGGCAGCGTCGCGTTGGTCAGCGCGTAGGTGGAGGTGTTGGGCACCGCGCCGGGCATGTTGGCCACGCAGTAGAAGACCGAGTTGTGGACCGGGAAGGTCGGCTCGGCGTGCGTGGTCGGCCGGGAGTCCTCGAAGCAGCCGCCCTGGTCGATGGCGATGTCGACGAGCACGGAGCCCGGCTTCATCCGCGAGACCAGCTCGTTGGTGACCAGCTTGGGAGCCTTGGCACCGGGGATCAGCACGGCGCCGATGACCAGGTCGGCGTCCAGGACGGCCTTCTCCAGCTCGAGCGAGTTGGAGGCGATGGCCCGGATCCGGGTGCCGAAGATCTTGTCGGCCTCACGCAGCTTGTTGATGTCGCGGTCCAGCAGGGTTACCTCGTAGCCCATGCCGATCGCGATGGTCGCCGCGTGCCAGCCGGAGACGCCGCCGCCGATGACCACGCACTTGGCCGGGTGGGTACCGGGGACGCCACCAGGGAGGGTGCCGCGGCCGCCTGCCGGACGCATCAGGTGGTACGAGCCGACCTGCGGGGCGAGCCGGCCCGCGACCTCGGACATCGGTGCGAGCAGCGGCAGCGCGCCGTTGGCGAGCTGCACGGTCTCGTACGCGATGGCGGTGGTGCCGGAGGACAGCAGGGCGTCCGTGCACTCGCGCGAGGCGGCCAGGTGCAGGTACGTGAACAGGGTCTGGCCCTTGCGGAGGCGGTGGTACTCCGAGGCGATGGGCTCCTTGACCTTGAGCAGGAGGTCAGCGGTGGCCCAGACCTCGTCGGCGGTGTCGAGGATGGTGGCCCCGGCGGAGACGTACTCCTCGTTGGGGATGGAGGAGCCGACGCCGGCGTTGTTCTCCACGAAGACCTGGTGTCCGTTGCGGACCAGCTCGTGGACGCCTGCGGGCGTGATCGCCACTCGGTACTCGTGGTTCTTGACCTCGCTGGGGATGCCGACCTTCACGGCTAAACACGTCCCTTGCACATGGGGGAGCCCCGACGGCGGAGACGCCGAAGGGTGGCCGCGCACTGGTTGCGGCACTTACGAGTGTAATGAAGCCGGAGCGATGCGCCAGCCTTCCAATCTGACCAAATGCATGAGATCGGTTGGCAGTTTCGTAGGCTTGCGCGACCGGGGCGTCAGACAGACGGGCCAAACACCACAGATGTGATAATCGCCCTATTTTACTCTGAACCGGGCATCCTGACCCCGGCCTCGGCCCCCTCGGGCCTGCGCGTGGCGGGCAGGCCCAGAGCCGCCGCCTGCTCTCGCTGCACCCGCGCCCCGGCCGGGTCGCCCGCCCGCTCCAGGGCGTCCGCCATCCGCAGCAGCACCAGCGCCTGCAGCCGGACGCTCGTCCTGGCGTCCTCCGACGCAGCACCGTCGGCCCCCACTCCAGCGCCCGGTCCGCCGGCCGATCCGGCGCCCGATCTGGCCTGGGCGGCCTCGGCGCCGAAGGCTCGCGCCGACGCCAGCGCCTCGCGCTGGGTGCGCAGCGCCTGCTCCACGTTCCCGCCCAGCTCCTGGACCCTCGCCGCGCCCAGCGCCGCGCCCACCGCTCCGGCCTCGTCCCCCATCCGACGGTGCAGCACCACGGCCGCGCGGTACTCACGCAGCGCGTCGGCCAGCCGTCCCTGGGCCGTGTGCGCTGCGGCGAGCCGGCCCAGCAGCCGGACCTCGTCCGCCTGCTCGCCCCGGCTGCGGCGCAGCGCCAGCGCTCGGCCGTACCAGTCCGTGGCGCGGACCAGGTCGCCTGACGCCCGGTAGGCGCCCGCGACCGCCTCCAGGATCCTGCACACCGCGATCTGGTCGTCGGCGGCCCGCGCCGGACCGAGCGCTGCCCGGTAGCGCTCCAGTGCCCGCTCATGCTCGCCCGCCGCCGCGTGCAGGTCGCCGAGGTTGACCAGCGCGGCGGCCTGCTGCCGGCGCATTCCGCCACGCAGCGCCAGCTCCAGGACCTGCCCGTGCAGGGCGTAGAGGTCGGCGGCAACCGGCTCGGCCGAGCCCGCCCACAGCGGTAGCGCCCGCACCATCGCCGTGGCCAGGCGCATCGCCACTCCGTCCAGCGCGCCGTCGCCGGTGGCGGTGCGGACGGCGGCGCGCAGCACCGGCAGCTCGGTGTCGAGCCAGTCCCAGGCTTCGGCGGAACCGGCGAAGCGCAACGGCCCCGGCAACGGTTCCGGAGCACGGCCGGCCCCCGGCGCCAGCTGGTGGGCGCACGCGGTGAGCAGGCGGGTCAGGCGTTCCAGCAGGCGGGCGCGGGCGAGTTCGGTCTCGGCGGGGCGGTCGTCGGCAAGCCGCCGGGTGAGCGGAGCTCGGAGGCAGCCGGGCAGCCGATAGCGGCCCGGGACGGAGGTGGAGAGCAGCAGCTGCTGCTCGGCGAGCGTCGCCAGATGCGCGGCGGCGGCATCCACCGGGCACCCGAGCAGAGCCGACGCGGACCTGGGGTCGGCGACGCCGCCGGACGCGAGGGTCAGCAGCCGCAGCAGCCGGGCGGCGGCGGTCGGCAGTCCCGCGTGGACCAGCTCGAAGGCGCGGAGCAGCGGTTCGACTCCGGGCCCGGCCGCCCCCGGCTGCTTCGCCAGCTGGACCGGCGCGGCGGCCGAAGAGGGCAGGCTCACGGAGGCGAGCAGCCTGGCGGCGTCCGAGACGGAGGCGCGCGGCCTGGCCCTGAGCCAGCCGCCGGCCAGGCAGAGCGCGGTCGCGTGGCAGGCCAGGGTCTCCGCGAGCGCCCTGGCGGCCACCGGGTCGCAGACGATGCGGGTGTCCCCGGCGAGGCCCACCAGCACCGCCGTCGCGGCACGGAGGTCCAGGCCGCCGATCACGCAGGGTCGGGCGTCGGCGACACCGGTCAGCGGGCCGGAGCTCACCGCGACGACCAGGCAGCCCGGCGCGTCCGGCAGCAGCGCCCGTACCTGCTCCGCCTGCTGAACGTCGTCGAGGACGAGCAGGACCCGCCGCCCGGACAGCGCGACCCGCAGCGCCGTGCAGTCGGGGTCGGCGCCCTGGTCCGACTCCTTGGCTGACGCCTCGTCAACGTTTCCCGGGGTGAGCGGCTCCCCCAGCGCGACGAGCAGCACCCGGGCGGCCTCGCGCGCCGGTACGGGCGTCCCGTCGGGTTCGCTCAACCGGACAAAGAACTGTCCGTCGGGGTACTCCGTCGCGACGGTGCGGGCGAAGCGCACGGCGAGCGCGGTGCGCCCCGAGCCCGCGCGCCCGGCGACCAGCAGGACCCGGGTGGGGGCAGGCCCCACGTCGTGCGCCTCACCGCCGGGCACCGGACCGCCCAGCGCCGGACGTCGCACCTCGTCGCGCAGTTGGGCAAGCTCCGCCTGCCGCCCGGAGAAGTACGGCGGGTCGTCGGGTAGCTCGGCTCCTGAGCGGTGTGCCTGGCGCGTCTGACGTGCCGTCTGTGCTGCAGCCACGTGCGCAGCGTAGTTCACCGGACCGGGGCTGCTCCGCTGCTGCGCCGGTCCGTCACCATATAGTCCGCCGAGTCACTCGAACGGACGCGCGGGCCAGGGTGCGTCGGCCGGACGCAGCGCGTCCAGCCCCTCGGCTCCCGTGCTGCCCGAGGCGGAGGCTCTGCCGTCGAGCGCCGCCCTGGCGGCGAGCACCGAGGCCACCAGCGCGCCGTTGTGCAGCTCACCGGCGAGGACCAGCCGGACGAGTTCGTCCAGGTCCACCCGGTCGACCTCCAGGTCGAGCTCCTCGTGCTCGGCCTGGAAGCGGTCGCCGTCGGCCTCGGCGAGGTCCTGGGCGAGGAAGATCCGCAGGGCCTCGGAGGAGCCGCCGGGCGAGCTGTAGAAGTCGATCAGTACCCGCCAGTCCCCCGCCTTGGCGTGCGCCTCCTCGTAGAGCTCGCGCTGCGCGGCGTGCAGCGGGTTCTCGCCGGGCACGTCCAGCAGCCCTGCCGGGAGCTCCCACAACCGCTGCCGCACCGGGTGGCGGTACTGCCGCACGAGCAGCACCCGCCGCTCCTCGTCCAGCGCGAGCACGCCGACTGCGCCGGGGTGGCGCAGGTAGTCGCGGGACGCGGCGACGCCGTCCGGCATCACCACCTCGTCGGTCTGGACGTCCCAGATCTTTCCCTTGAACGACGTCCGCGAGGAGGCCACGGGCCACTCCTCCGCGCTGTCCCCGACAGGTTCCCGCCGCGCCATGTCACCCTCCACCGTTGCCGCACCAAAAGGAAATGCTTCAGCCACTGACTACCTAGGGGTGCGGGCGACTGCGCTGCCAGCCCTCTACGGAGCTGCATGGTTGGCAGCGCAGTTCCCCGCGCCCCTGGGTGGTGCGTGGTTACTCGGCTGCCGAGTCCTCGCCGTGCTGGCGGCGGACGGCTGCCGCGACCAGGCCCGCGAAGAGCGGGTGCGGCCGGGTCGGACGGGACTTCAGTTCCGGGTGCGCCTGGGTGGCGACCAGGTAGGGGTGGACCTCGCGCGGGTACTCGACGTACTCGACCAGGTCACCCTTCGGGGAGAGCCCGGAGAACACCAGTCCGGTCTTCTCCAGCTCGTTCCGGTAGGAGTTGTTGACCTCGTAGCGGTGACGGTGGCGCTCCTCGACGTACTGCTCGCCGCCGTAGACCTCGCGCACGATCGAGCCCTCGGCGAGCTTCGCCGGGTACAGGCCGAGGCGCATGGTGCCGCCCAGGTCGCCCTTGCCGTCGACGATCTCCAACTGCTCGGCCATGGTCGAGATCACCGGGTGCTGCGCCGCCGGGTCGAACTCGGTCGAGTTCGCCTCGGGCAGCCCGGCCAGGTTGCGGGCCGCCTCGATGACCACGCACTGCAGGCCCAGACACAGCCCGAGCAGCGGGATCTTCTTCTCGCGGCCGTAGGTGATCGCGGAGACCTTGCCGTCCACGCCCCGGTCGCCGAAGCCGCCGGGGATGCAGATCGCGTCGACGTCGCTGAGCTGCTCCTCCGCTCCGGCCGGCGTCCGGCAGTCGTCCGAGGTGACCCACTTGATCTCGACCTTGGCACGGTTCGCGAAACCGCCCGCGCGCAGCGCCTCGGTGACGGACAGGTAGGCGTCGGGCAGGTCGATGTACTTGCCGACCAGAGCGACCTTCACGGTGTGCTCGGGCTCGTGCACACGGCGCAGCAGGTCGTCCCAGACGGTCCAGTCCACGTCGCGGAAGGCCAGGCCGAGCCGGCGGACGACGTACGCGTCCAGGCCCTCGGAGTGCAGCACCTTGGGGATGTCGTAGATCGACTTGGCGTCGATCGCGGCGACCACGGCCTCCTCGTCCACGTCGCACATCAGGCTGATCTTGCGCTTGATGGCCTGCGGGACCTCGCGGTCGGCGCGCAGCACGATCGCGTCCGGCTGGATGCCGATGCTGCGCAGCGCCGAGACCGAGTGCTGGGTGGGCTTGGTCTTGAGCTCGCCGGAGGGGCCGATGTAGGGCAGCAGCGAGACGTGCACGAAGAAGACGTTGTCCCGGCCGACCTCGTGCCGGACCTGGCGGACGGCCTCCAGGAAGGGCAGCGACTCGATGTCACCGACGGTGCCGCCGACCTCGGTGATCACCACGTCGACGTCGTCGGTCGCCATCCGGCGGATCCGGGACTTGATCTCGTTGGTGATGTGCGGGATGACCTGCACGGTGTCGCCCAGGTACTCGCCCCGGCGCTCCTTGGCGATCACGGTGGAGTAGACCTGGCCGGTGGTGACGTTCGCCGAACCGTGGAGGTTGGTGTCGAGGAAGCGCTCGTAGTGGCCGATGTCCAGGTCCGTCTCGGCGCCGTCGTCGGTGACGAAGACCTCGCCGTGCTGGAACGGGTTCATCGTGCCGGGGTCGACGTTGAGGTACGGGTCGAGCTTCTGCATGGTGACCCGCAGACCGCGCGCCTTCAGCAGGGCCCCGAGGCTGGAGGCGGTGAGCCCCTTGCCGAGCGAGGAGGCGACGCCCCCGGTGACGAAGAGATGCTTGGTCGTCGTGTTGTTCCGGTTCGAGCTACCGCTGTAACCCTGAGCGGAATGGGGCTGTGCCAAGAGGGGGCTCCCGTGGTTGCGTTTTCACGTCGGTGGCGACCAGCCCCGGACCCCGTCTGCTGAGTCGCTGCAGCTGCCGGAGGGGGCGGTTCGGCGGCGGTGCCTCGCACCACTCCACGGAGTACCAGGGTATCAGCGACCACGGCGCCCCGCGTTCGCACGGGCCGCGGGCGGCGCGCCGTGATCACCGAGTTCCCACCCACCCCGGTCGGCGTCGTATCCTGCACGGACGCACCGCCCACTCCATCACGTCGGAGCCCGCAGACCCCACGAGCGCCAGCCATCCACACTGGTTCTGCTCCGCGCGAGCGCCTCACCCCCTGGCGCCCTCCCCAGACTCCCCCGCACCGGCGATGCCGTGTCCCACCTGCGAAACTGGAGATCCCCGTGGCCGCCCGCATCGAGGACTACGCACTCATCGGCGACATGCAGACCGCCGCCCTGGTCAGCCGCGACGGCGCGGTCGACTGGATGTGCCTGCCCCGTTTCGACTCGCCCGCCGTCTTCGCCGGCCTGCTCGGCACGGACGAGCACGGATTCTGGCGGATCGGCCCCGCCGAACCGCTGTCCGCCGCGAGGACGACGGCCCCGCCCGCAGCGCCCACCAGCTTCGTGGAGTCCGGCGAGTTCCGGGTCCTGCCGCCGACCGCGGCCGCGCCCGCACAGCCGGCGACCCGCCGCCGCTACCGGGGCGACTCGCTGATCCTGGAGCAGGAGTGGGACACGCCCCGGGGCACCGTCCGGGTGATCGACTTCATGCCGCCGCGCGGTCTGCCCGAACGTGGCGCGGTCCCGCAGATGATCCGCATCGTGGAGGGGGTGAGCGGACGGGTCCGGATGCGCTCGGCGCTGCGGATGCGGTTCTCCTACGGGCGGATCGTGCCCTGGGTGCACAAGGTCGAGGACGGCGAGAGCGTGCGCACCGTCGCCGTCGCCGGGCCCGACTCGGTGTGGCTCGACGGCGAGGCCGAGACCTACGGACGCAACCTCACCACCTACGCCGACTTCACCGTGCAGGCCGGCCAGCGCATCGCCTTCGCGCTCACCTGGCAGCCCTCCCACCTCGGTGCGCCGGACCAGCCCGACGCCGAGGAGGCCCTCGTCACCACCGAGGAGTTCTGGCTGGACTGGGCCTCCCAGTGCACCTACCAGGGCCCCTACCGGGAGGCCGTGGTCCGTTCCCTGATCACCCTCAAGGCCCTCACCTACGCCCCCACCGGCGGCATCGTCGCCGCCCCCACCACCTCCCTCCCCGAGGACATCGGCGGCGTCCGCAACTGGGACTACCGCTTCACCTGGCTGCGGGACGCCACCATCACCCTGTCCTCGCTGCTGCGCACCGGCTACCGGGACGAGGCCCGCGCCTGGCGCGAGTGGCTGCTCCGAGCGGTCGCCGGCGACCCGGAGAACCTGCAGATCATGTACGGCATCGCGGGCGAGCGGGAGCTCACCGAGGCCGTCCTCGACTGGCTCCCCGGCTACGAGAACTCGGGACCGGTCCGGATCGGCAACGGCGCCGCCGACCAGCTGCAGCTCGATGTGTACGGGGAGGTCGTGGAGGCGCTGCACCTCGCCCACATGACCGGTCTGGCCCGCAACGACCACGCGCACCTGCTGCAGCTGCGTCTGATCAGCTATCTGGAGCAGCACTGGCGCGACCCGGACGAGGGCATCTGGGAGGTGCGCGGCCCGCGCCGCCACTTCGTCCACTCCAAGGTGATGGCCTGGGTCGCGGTCGACCGCACCATCCGCATGATCGAGGAGACCCCGCACGAGGGTCCGCTGGAGCGCTGGCGGGAGCTGCGCGACGCCATCCACGAGGACGTCTGCGAGAACGGCTACGACAAGGAACGCAACACCTTCACCCAGTCCTACGGCTCGCGCGAGCTCGACGCCTCGCTGCTGCTGATCCCGCAGGTGGGCTTCCTTCCGCCGGACGACAAGCGGGTCATCGGCACCATCGAGGCGATCCAGCGCGAACTGCTCACCTCCGACGGCTTCGTGCTGCGCTACCCCACCAGCGGCGACGTCGCGGGCGTGGACGGGCTGCCTGGCGACGAGGGCGCGTTCCTGGCCTGCTCGTTCTGGCTGGCCGACGACCTGGCAATGATCGGCCGGGTCGCCGAGGCACGGGACCTGTTCGAGCGACTGCTGGCGATCCGCAACGACGTGGGGCTGCTCGCGGAGGAGTGGGACCCGCAGTTGCAGCGGCAGGTCGGGAACTTCCCCCAGGCCTTCAGCCACGTTCCGCTGATCGACACGGCACTCCGGCTGAACGCCTGCGGGGGCCTGCCGGAGCTCTGACGGGCTGTTTGTATGCTTGAGGAACAAAAAAGGTTCTTCAAAGGAGCGCCATGCCCGTCACCTCCATGAACGGCACCACGCTGACCGGCCGCGCCCTGCTGCTCGACATGGACGGGACCCTGGTCGACTCGGGACCGGCGGTGGAGCGGGTCTGGCGTCGCTGGGCCGCCGAGCACGACCTCGACGGCGACCAGGTGCTCCAGGTGGTGCACGGGCGGCAGGGCTTCGCCAGCATGGCGATCCTGCTCCCCGGCCGGCCGATGGAGCAGAACCACGCGGAGAACCGGCGGATGCTCGCCGAGGAGACGGCCGACACCGAGGGTGTCGTTCCCATCGGCGGCGCGGCCGCCTTTCTCGCCTCGCTGGTCGGCCTGCCGCACGCCCTGGTCACCTCGGCGGACGACGCCCTCGCCCGCGCCCGGATGGGCGCGGCGGGACTGGCACTGCCGCCGGTGGTGGTGACGGCTGAGCACGTCGCCGTGAGCAAGCCGGACCCCGAGGGCTTCCTGAAGGGCGCCGCGGAGCTGGGATTCGCCCCCGAGGACTGCATCGTGTTCGAGGACTCCGAGGCGGGGGTCGCGGCCGGTCTCGCCGCCGGGATGCGGGTGATAGGCGTGGGCGCGGCGAGCGCCGCGCACGGAGCGACGGTGGCGGTCGACACGCTGACGCAGGTTCAGGTCGCGGCCGACGGCGACGGCGTGCTGACGGTCACCGTCAGCCACTAGCCGCCGGGCAGAGGCGCCAGGCGTGAAGCGCCAGGCAGAGCCCCGTCAGGCTTTAGCTGCTGCTCGTCAACTCGTCGTAGACGCTCAGCACCTGAGCCACTGTCGCCGCCTCGTCCGGCCAGGTCGCGGCCTGCAACGGCCCCGCCGCCGCCAGCTCCGCGCGCCGCCCGCCGTCGGCGAGCAGCCCGGACACGGCGGCGGCCAGGGCCGTCGGGTCGCCCGGCGGCACCAGCACCGCGGCGTCACCAACCAGCTCCGGCAGGCCGCCAACGGCCGTGGCGACCACGGGCACTCCCGCCCGCAGCGCCTCCTGGGCGACCAGCGAGCGTGCCTCCCAGCGGGATGAGATCACCACCAGGTCGGCGGCGGCCAGCAGTTCGGGGACGTCCGAGCGGTGGCCGAGCAGCCGGGCGCGCAGCTTCTCCGCCTTGATCCGCGCCCGCAGCGCCCCGTGCTCAGGGCCCTCCCCCGCGATCAGCAGCAGCGGCTCCTCGCCGCCGCGCCAGCCGGAGGCCGCGTCGAGCAGCAGGTGGAAGTTCTTCTGCGGGACCAGTCGCCCCACCGCGAGCACGATCGGACGGTCCGTCCGGTCCTTGGCACCCAGCAGCGCCTTGCGGATCTCGCCCCGGCCGGGCTCCGACGCCGGCACGGGCAGCGGCGGGGCCGCGACCGGACCGAGCCGGGCGTCGGCGGCGCCGAGGTCACGGGCGCGGGCGACCAGATCGGAGGAGGCGCCGAGTACGAGGTCGGCGGCCCTGGCGACCCGACGCTCCATCAGCCGCAGCAGCCGCCGCTCCACGCCGGTGGCCAGGTTCGCGTGGTGGGAGGTGACGACCAGTGGGGTGCCTCCCCGCGCGGTGCGCAGCGCCAGGTCGGACAGCAACGCCGCACGCAACCCGTGCGCGTGCACCAGCGAGGCGCGGGCGAAGGCCCGCCGCAGCTCGCCCACGGCCGCCGCGTCGGTGCGTGGTCCGGGTGTCGGCGTGATCTCCACCGGGTGGAAGCGGGCTCCGGTGCCCGAGAAGCCGAAGAGCTCGTCGGTCTCGGCAGGGCCGCAGACCGTGACCTCGAGTCCGTGCGCACTCAGTCCGGCAGCCAGGGACCGGACATGTGCGCCGATGCCGCCGGAGCTGCCCGCCAGGACGAGGACGGCGTGCAGCTGGCCGTCAGAGGCTGTAGAGGTGTGCTCCACGGTCTGCGTCGTCTCCCTGTCACTGTCGCCGACGGTCGGATGATTGTTTGCTGGCGCGGCTCCACGATGCCAGCTCAGGAGTGGTCTTGGACAGTCGGCGGGGGCACTGCGGGCCCCCTCACCCGTTCGGCGGCACTGCTCCCTGGGCGACCCCGGTTCGGGCCGCGGCGAGCAGTTCCTCGGCGTGGGCGCGACCCAGCTCGGAGTCCTCCAGGCCGGCCAGCATTCGCGAGAGCTCCCTGACCCGCTCGGCGTCGGTGAGCGTGGTGACGCCGCTTCGGGTGACGGTGCCGTCGACGGTCTTCTCGACGACCAGGTGCCGGTCCGCGAAAGCGGCGACCTGTGGGAGGTGGGTGACCACGATCACCTGTGAGGTGCGGGCCAGCCGGGCCAGCCGACGGCCCACCTCGACCGCCGCCTTGCCGCCCACGCCCGCGTCGACCTCGTCGAAGAGGTAGGTCGGAACGGGGTCGGCGCCGGCGAAGACGACCTCGACGGCGAGCATCACCCGGGACAGCTCGCCGCCGGACGCACCCTTGGCGATGGGGCGGGCCGGGGCGCCGGGGTGCGGCGCGAGCAGCACCTCGACCTCGTCCACGCCGTGCGGGCCGAAGTCGGCGGCCCGGGTGATGCCGAAGCTGACCCGGGCGTGCGGCATGGCGAGCTCGGTGAGCTCGGCGGTGACCGCCTTGGCGAAGATCTCGGCGGCCTCCTGCCGAGCGCCGGTGAGCTCTGCCGCGAGCACGGACACCGCTTCCCGCAGCGTCTCCTGCTCCGCTTCGAGAGCACTGATCCGGTCGTCGTCGCCGTCCAGCTCGGTGAGCCGCACGGCCGCGAGCTCGGCCCAGGCGAGCACCTCGGCCAGCCCGCTCTCGGCGCCGCCGGCCGGGCCCCCGTACTTCCGCACCAGGTGCGCCAGGACCGAGCGGCGCTCCTCCACGGCGGCGAGCCTGGCCGGGTCGGCGTCCAGGTCGTCGGCGTAGCCGGCGAGGTCCCCGGCGATGTCCGAGAGCAGGTAGCCGACCTCTTCCAGCCGGTCCGCGAGCCCGGCAAGGCGCGGGTCGTGGTGGCGCACCGACTCCAGGGCGCGCCGGGCCTGGGCGAGCAGGGTGCCCGCGTCGACCGCGTCCGGGTCGGACGGTTCCCCGGCGAGCGCGCCGTGGGCCTGGTTGGCGGCCGAGGACAGCGCGTCGGCGTGGCCGAGCCGCTCCGACTCCGCGGCCAGCTCGACGTCCTCCTGGGCCACCGGCTCGGCGGCGGCGACCTCGTCCAGGCCAAAACGCAGCAGGTCTGCCTCCTGCGCCCGCTCCCTGGCGCGGGTGGTGAGCTCGTCGAGCAGCGTGGTGACCTCGCGCAGCCGCCGGTAGGCGGTCTGGTACTCGGCGAGCGGCTCGGACACGGTGTCCCCGGCGTAGCGGTCGAGCGCGCCGCGCTGCCGCGCGGGCTGCAGCAGCCGCTGCTGGTCGGTCTGACCGTGCACGGCGATCAGGTCCTCGCCGAGGGTGGCCAGCAGGCTCACCGGAACCGACCGGCCGCCGACGTGCGCCCGGGAGCGCCCCTCCGCGGAGACGGTTCTGCTGAGCAGCAGCGAGCCCTCGTCGAGTTCGGCCCCGGCTTCGACCGCCCGCAGCGCCACCGACGAGCTGGCGTCGAGCACCACCCGGCCCTCGACCACCGCCCGCTCGGCGCCGTTGCGGACCAGCCCGGGGTCGGCCCGTCCACCGAGCAGCAGCCCGAGGCTGGTCACGACCATGGTCTTGCCCGCGCCGGTCTCGCCGGTAACCACGGTGAACCCGGGCGACAGCTCGACCACCGCGTCCTCGATCACGCCCAGCGCCCGTATCCGCATCTCTTCGAGGCGGGGGCGCCCCATGTCGTTGACCTGCACCTGTTCCTCTCGGCGAGTGCTCACTAGCCCCTCTGGCCCCTCTGCGGAGATGTCTGGGATGTCTGGGATGTCTGGGATGTCTGCGGGATGTCCGCAGCCATGTCTGCGGGTACGTCGGCGGGAGTCTTGCGGTCTGCCCTGAGCGTAGTGGTCCGGCGCTGCGGTCGGCGAAGCCGGATACCCGGGTCGCCTGCCTCGTATGCGGGTCCCGGGCGCGCACAAGCGGCAGAATCAATTCCATATGGATGTGTGTATTCCAAGTAAAGTATTGGTATTCAATTGCGGAGTTCGCCCGGGGATCATCCTGCCTGAGATTCACTGGAGGACCGTCCGCCCCATGACCCCGGGCGGCGGATTTCGATGATTCCGAAGCACCCCGACAAGGGACCCGAATATCCGGGTGGGGAGCTTCCGGAGGTCGCCCCCTGGGCGACACGGTCACGCAATCGTATTGTCACCGCGCCTGACTAACGTGTTCACACGATCATGCTGACGCAATGACAGGGGGGCCATGAGGCCATTGTTACGAGGGCGTACACGCGCGCTGAAATTCGCGCTCGTGGGCGCCCTCTGCTTCGCCGTGCAGTACCTCGCTCTTCTGCTCCTGGCCAGGACCGGGCTCGTCCGCCCGCTCGCCGACGGAGCCGGTTTCCTCCTCTCCGCGCAACTCAACTTCGCCCTCAGTACCGCCTTCACCTGGCGCGACCGGCGAGGTGCGCGGGCCCGCGGGCTGGTCGCCCGCTTGGCCTCGTTCAATCTCACAGCCCTGCTCGGGCTCGCCATCAACACCGGCGTCTTCTCCCTGCTGTACCCCTCGCTCGGAAACCTCGCGGCCAGCGCGCTCGGCGTGCTGGCCGGCGCCGGGTGCAACTACCTGGTCCTCGACCTGCTGGTGTTCCGCCGCCGCCCGGCCGCGCCCGCTCCCGCGCCGCACGCCGCCGTGCGGCTGCCCCTCCCCGCGAAGGAGTACTCGTGAGCACCGTCGCACCGGTGCGCACCTGGACCGAGGGTGTCGCCGTCGTCATGCCCGCCTACCAGGAGGAGGAGAACCTCGGCGCGACCGTCGAGGACTTCCTCGACACCCTCGCCGAGGCCGGTCACCCGCACTGCGTGGTCGTCGTCAACGACGGCAGCCCCGACCGCACCGGCGAGGTGCTCGACCGCCTCGCCGCCCGCTACCCGGGACGGGTACTCGCCGTCCACCACCCCGAGAACCGGGGCTACGGCGCCGCGGTCCGCACCGGCATCCGGGCCGCCCTGGAACAGACCGACCTGCGCCGCCTGCTGCTCACCGACTCCGACGGGCAGTTCCGGGCCGACGACCTGCTCGGCTTCCTCGCGGTTCAGCACGAGGAGCGCGCCGACGCCGTCATCGGCTACCGCGCGGTGCGCGCCGATCCGCTCGCCCGCCGGGTCAACGCCGCACTGTGGACGGCCCTGAGCCGCCTGCTGCTGCGCCACGGCAGCCGGGACGTCGACTGCGCCTACAAGCTGATCGACCGTCACTCCCTGGACGGCATCGAGCTGCGCGGCGAAGCCGCCGCGATATCCCCCGAGCTGCTGGCGAAGATCCAGGTCGGCCGCCCGCGGATCCTGCACCATCCGGTCAGCCACTACCCGAGGCTGCACGGCGACCAGACCGGGGCGCGGTTCAGCGTGATCCTCCGCTCCCTGCTCGGCCTGCTCCGGGTCTACGCCGACCTGGCCCGCACCGGCCACAAGTGGCGCCGCACCCTGCGCCTGCTGCACCCCAAGGACCCCGGCCTCGCCCTGGTCACCCTCGGCGCCCTGGCCGTCTCGGTGGTCGGCTACCTGCACTTCCTGCATCGACACGTGATCCTGGCCTACCCGGACGCCCTCTCCCACGTGCTGATCGCCCGCCGGGTCGTGGCCAGTCCGACCGCCGGAGCGGCCCAACTCGGCGGCGTCTGGTTACCGCTGCCGCACGTCCTGGAACTGCCCCTGGTCTGGGTCGGCAACTGGTACCAGTCCGGGTTCGCCGGAAGCGTCGTCTCCATGGCGGCCTTCGTCCTCACCGCCCGCTACCTCTACCTGCTCACGGCCCGGATGGCCGGCGGCAGCCGACTGGCCGGGCTGACCGCCGCAGCGGTCTTCGCGGCGAACGTCAACGCGGTGTACCTGCAGAGCACCCCCATGACCGAGACCCTGCTGCTGGCCTGCACCGCAGCCGCGGTCAACCACCTCGACGACTGGTGCCGCACCGGGCGCTACGGCCGCCTGGCCGCCTGCTCGGTCGCCGTGCTGCTGGCCACGCTGACCCGCTACGAGGGCTGGGTGCTGTGCGTCGCCGTCAGCGTGGTCGTCGCCTACACGGCGCTGCGCCGCCGACGCGACTACATCCGGTTGGAAGCGCACCTGATCTTCTACGGGCTGGTGGCGCTCAGCGGCATCGCCGCCTGGCTGGTCTGGAACGCCGCCATCTTCCACAACCCGATGTACTGGCAGGACGGCTCCTTCGCCAAGCCCTCGCTGTGGGTCGCCAAGGGCGAACCCGCAATCGGCCACCCCTGGGTGGCCCTGCACACGTACCTCATCGCGATGGTCGACGACATCGGGCTGCCCGCGCTGGTCGTCGCCGGCTGCGGACTGCTGCTGCACCTGGCCAGGACCCGGCTGCGCCCCGGCGATGCCGCCCCCTACGCGCTGCTGGCGCTGCTCCCCTTCTACGCCTACGCGCTGTGGTCGGGCCAGCGTCCGCTGCACGTCCCGCAGATCAGCGGGAGCCTCTACAACGTGCGCTTCGGGATCGCGATGCTGCTCCCGACCGCGGTCTTCGCCGGGTACCTGGTCTCCCTCGCGGTACCGCTCGCGCGGGCCTGGCGGCGCCCACGGGTCCTCGTCCCGCTGACCGCCCTGATCGCGGCCGGCGTCGTCTCCTGCGCCTTCTGGCTGCCGGGACTCGCCACCCTCGACGAGGCGCTGGCCTTCCGCGCCGCCCCGTCGGAGCAGGCCAATACCAGCGCCGCCGCCTGGCTGCACCGGCACTACGACGGCGGCACGGTGCTGATGGAGTCCTTCGGCAACGAGGCCGTCACCTTCGAGTCGGGCATTCCGACCCAGCACATCGTCTACGAGGGCAGCTTCCGCATGTGGCAGCCCGCGCTCACCGACCCGGCCGCGCACGGCATCCGCTGGATCTACCTGCGGCGCACCCCCGGCACGCCCGACGACGCCTACCTCGCGCTCAAGGGCAACCCCGAACTCAGCACCGGCTACCGGCTCGTCTACCAGGACGTGGACCGTGTCATCTACCAGAAGCGGGAGGCCGCCCGATGACCACAGCACCGATCCGCCGCCGATCTGACGGCCCCGACACAAGCCCCAACCACAGTTCGGTCGCGACCCTGGGCACGACCGTGGCTGACCCCGCGGAGATCGCCGAACTGCCGGACCGGCTGAGCGGCCGACGGCTGCTCGGCACCGGTCAGGCGTACGGCATGGCGGCCGTGCTGCTCGCCGTCGTCGGGGTGCTCGGCTGGCACGCCGTCACCGGCGGCGGCCCCTCCTTCACCTGGTGGGGCCGGCTGTTCATCGCCCTGATCACCGTCGTGTACGTCGTCGTCATCGGCTTCAAGCTGGCCCTGGTCTTCGGCGCGGGCGGGGCCCCGGTGCTGCGCTTCGAGCCGGAGGACCTCGGCGCCCTGCCCGACTCCGTGCTCCCCGGCTACACCATCCTGGTCCCGCTGCACCGCGAGGGCGCAGTCCTCCCGCACCTGCTGAGCCGCCTCGCCGACCTGGACTACCCGGCCGACCGGCTGCAGATCCTGCTGCTGATCGAGGAGGACGACGACGAGACCAAGGGCGCGCTGGCCAAGCTCACGCCCGGCCCCCAGTTCCACACAGTGATCATCCCGCCGGAGGGGCCCAGGACCAAGCCCAAGGCCTGCAACGTCGGCCTGCGCCAGGCCACCGGCGAGTTCTGCGTGATCTTCGACGCCGAGGACCGTCCCGAGCGGGACCAGCTGCGCAAGGCCGTCCTCGCCTTCCGCACCATGCCCGACCGGGTGGTCTGCATCCAGGCCGAGCTCCAGTACTGGAACCCGTGGACCAACTGGCTCACCCAGTGCTTCGCCGCGGAGTACGCGACCAACTTCAGCCTCTCCCTGCGCGGCCTGGACCGGCACCGCCTGGCGATACCGCTCGGCGGGACGTCGAACCACTTCCGTACCGACGCACTGCGGCGGCTCGGCGCCTGGGACCCGTACAACGTCACCGAGGACGCCGACCTGGGCATCCGCATCGCCCGGCGCGGCTGGGACGTGCGGATGATGGTCTCGGTCACCGAGGAGGAGGCCAACAGCCACCTGGGCAACTGGATCCGCCAGCGCAGCCGCTGGATCAAGGGCTACTACCAGACCTGGCTGGTCCATATGCGCAACCCGTGGCTGCTGTGGCGGGAGCTCGGCACCCGCCGCTTCCTGGCCTTCCACCTGACCCTGGGCTTCTCCACCTTCACCACCCTGGTCAACCCGCTATTCTGGGCCATGACCATGCTCTACTTCGCCACCGGCACCCGCTACATCGCCGGCCTGTTCCCCGCTCCGGTGCTCTACCTGGGCATGGCCACGATGGTCCTCGGCAACCTGATGATGTGCTACTGCCTGATGACCGGCTGCATGGAACGCGGACTGCACCGCGCGGTCCGGGCGATGCTCACCGTCCCCCTCTACTGGGGGCTGATGAGCATCGCCTCCTACAAGGCGTTCCTGCAGCTGCTGCGTCCGAGTCGGCGCCACTACTGGGAGCTGACGGTGCACGGGCTGGTCGAGCAGGAGCCCGAACCGGAGTGAGACCGACCGGTTCGGGCCGCTGTCACGGCGTGCTCACCGAGACGTTGTCGAACGTGGACGTGTTCAACTGCCCGCCGTTGTGCGAGCAGACGAACAGGCCGATGGTGACCGGATCGGTGAGCGCGACCGTGACCGGAGTCCCCAACTGCGTCCAGGTCACCCCGTCCGCCGAGGTGTAGGCGGTCACCGCGGTGCCCACCCGGGACAGTCTCAGCCAGTCGGGCAGGGTCGCCGCCCCGCCCGACTGGTCGGCGTTGAAGTTCGACTGCAGATGGACCCCGTTGCCGGGCGTCACCAGCAGCGCCGCGTAGGCGCTGCCCGAGGCGGTGCTCTGCTTCACCATCAGTCCCGACTTGGCCCACCCGCTGGTGTTCTGCTGCGCCGTCACCCGCACGGTGAGCGTCCCGTTGCCGGTCAACGGCTGTGACAGGTAGTGGAACTGGTCGGTCGACCCCCAGATGTCGTTGCCGCCGCCGTTCACCGTGTAGACGCCGTTCTGGTAGCTCGCGGACCCGGCGAGCGCGGGGCTGCCGACGTCGGAACTCGTCCACACCGCCGGCAGCGCGCCGGACACCGCGACGTTGTCGAAGGTCGTCGCGTTGAGCTGCTGGTTGTTGTGCGAGCAGACCTCCATGCCAACCGTGGCGGCACTGGCCATGGTCTGGTTGAGGGTCGCGACCGCGGTCCAGTGGGCGCCGTCGGCGGAGGTGTAGCCGGTGAAGCTGTTGCCGGTCCGGGTCAGCCGCAGCCAGGCGTTGGGGAGATTGAAGGTGCCCACCGCGATGTCGGAGGCGTAGCCGTACTCCAGGTGCAGCTGGTTGCCCGGGGTGACCGCGAGCAGCACGTACGGGGAGCCGGGCGTGGTGGACTCCTTGAACATCACCCCGGACTTGGCCCAGGGATCGGTGATGTCCTGGCCGGTGACCCTGGCGGTGACGCTGCCGTCGCCGGTGAGCGGCTGGTAGGCGTACTGCTCCTGGTCCGTGCTGCCCCAGATGTCCGCGCCGGAGCCGTTGAGGGTGAACACGTTGCCGTTCGCGGCCGAGTAGTTGGCCGACCCGGGGATGCCGGGGCCGCCGATGTCGGTGCTGGTCCAGGGGCTGGGCAGCGGTCCGCCGCCGATGGGTGTGACGATGACGTTGTCGAAGGTGGTGGTGTTCAGCACGGTGGCGCTGTGGGCGCTGACGGCGAGGCCGAGGGTGACCGTCGGCGTCATCGCGATGGTGGCCTGGCCCAGCCTGGTCCAGTTGAGGCCGTCGGCCGAGCTGTAGGCGGTGAACACGTTGCCGGTGCGGTCCAGCCGCACCCAGGCGTTGGGAAGGCTGTAGCCGGCCCCGCCGACGGTGGTGTTGAAGCCGTAGCTGAAGTTCACGCCGTTGCCCGGCGTGACGGCCACCATCGCGTACGCGGATCCGGCAGTCGTGGACTGCTTGATGATGATCCCCGACCTCGCCCACGGGTCGGTGTTCGACTGCGCCGAGACCCGCGCCACCAGGCTGACATCACTGCTCAACGGCTGGTCGACGTAGTGGAACTGGTCCGTGCCGCCCCAGATGTCGGTGCCGCCGCCGTTCACCGTGAAGGTCGAGCCGGCGTACGAGGCCGAGCCCGCCAGGGCCGGACTGCCGACGTCGGTGTCGGCCCAGGGGTAGGGCAGCCCCGCACTGGTCCCGGTCCCGGTGATGGTGACCCCGGTGTACGCCGTGGTGTTGGATGCCGCGGTGTTGTGGGAGCACACGGCCATCCCGCTGAGCAGGGTTCCGGAGAGGGCGTTGATGGTCTGCGCCGAGCCCGGGAACGCCGTCCAGGTGGTTCCGTCCGACGAGGTGTAGGCGGTGAACGTCTGGCCGGCCCGGCCGATCCGCAGGTACAGCGGCGGAGTGCCGGAGACGCCGCCGAGCTGCGTGCTCTGGCCGTTCTGGACGCTGCGGTACTGGACGATCACCCCGTTCGCGGGGGTGACGAGTACCGCGTAGTAGGGGGCGTTGGGCGAGTCGTTGAGCCTGGTCATCAGCCCTGACTTGGCCCAGCCGTCCGAGTTCTGCTGTGCGCTGACCTGCGCGCTGGTGGTGCCGTCGGTGTTCTGCGGCTGGGACACCAGCCGGAACTGGTCGCTGCTCCCCCACAGGTCGCCGCCGCCGCCAATGACGCTCCAGGCGCCGGTCGCGGCGTTGTAGGACTGGCTTCCGGCGGGCAGCGGCGAGCCGATGTCCTCGCAGGACCAGCCGGTGGCACAGAGGTTGGGCGGGGTCGGCGCACTGGCGTCGATGGTCACTCCGCCGATCGCGGCCGTGCTCAGGGTGCCGGTGTTGTGGGAGCCCACGGCGAGCCCGGCCAGGATGCCGCCGCCCAGATTGGGCAAGGCGATGGTGGAGGCCGGAACGGCCGTCCAGGCGCTGCCGTCGGCGGAGGTGTAGGCGGTGAAGGACGTTCCCGAGCGGGCGATCCGCAGGTAGGCGGGGGCGGCCCCGGACGGGTTGGCGATCTGGGCGGAGCTTCCGCCGGCCGTGTCGCGGTACTGGACCTGGATGCCGTTGCCGGGGGTGACGAACGCGGCGTAGTAGGCGGCGCCGGCGTCGGTGCCGCCGCGGAGCATCACCCCCGCCTTGGCGCTGGCGTTGGTGTTGCTCTGGCTGGTGACCTGCGCGCTGACCGTGCTGTCGCCGGTGACCGGCTGCCAGACGTAGTGGAACTGGTCTCCGTTACCCCAGATGTCGCCACCCGCGCCCTTGACCGTCCAACTGCCGCCGGTCAGCGTCTGGTCGCCGACGAGGGCGGGGTTGCCGACGTCCTGGCAGCTCCAGCCGCTCGGGCAGGGGTTCGCGGAGACCGCGGGCTGCAGGCTGCTGGTGGGCGCGCCGACGGAGACCGAGGTGAGCTTCGCCGTGGCCTGGACCCCTACCGCGCCCGAGTTGGCGGCGACGCCGGCGAGCGAGGTGTACGGCAGGGCGATGCTGGTACTCGTCCCCGGCAGCAGGGTGAAGCCCGTGCCGTTGCTGGAGATCGCGGCCTGGAGCAGGTCGCCGGTGCGTTGGACGGTCAGGTAGACCGGCAGCGCGGGCCCGGGAGAGTTGTAGACGACGGAGGTGGCGCCGCCGAAGGCCCTCCGGTACATCACTTTGATGTTGTGGTACGGGCCTTCGAGCAGGGCGTAGTAGGGCGAGCCGGGATCGCTGTTCTGACGGATCATCACTCCGGTCAGCGAGCTGCCGCCGGAGGGCTGGGCCGTGAGCTGCGCGGTGACCTGGGCGTCCCCCGCCGTGGGCCGGCTCAGCAGCCGGAAGGCGTCGGCGCTGCCCTTGGGCGTTCCGGCGGCGCTGATTCCGGGACCGCCGGTGACGGTCTTCCACTGGGCGGTGCCGCCGGTCCCGGTCACCGTCTCGACGCCGGCCGGCGTGGGGCCGCCGATGTCCTGGCAGGTGAAGCCGCTCGGGCAGGACGGATCGGCGGGCGGGGTGGTGGTGCTCGCGGGCAGGCCGAAGGCGACGACCTGGCCTGCGGTGTTGCCGGTGAAGATGATCCCTCCGGCGACGGAGGGTCCGCCGTAGATCTGCGTGCCGGTGTCGTAGCTGTAGAGCCGGTTGCCGGTGTTGGCGTCGAGGACCTCCAGGACGGACCCGCCGCCGTCCAGGACCAGTCCGTTGTCGTAGGCGAGCGCCCCGATCACCATGCCGGGGGCCGCATGCTGCCACAGGTACCCGCCAGTGGCCGGATCGAGTGCCCGTACCGTGCCCGGGTACTCGACCCCGTTGATGGCGCCGGTGGCCCCGGCCAGATAGAGGGCACCGCCGCCGAAGGCCCCGGAGGAGACGCTGCTCTGGCCGCAGGTGGGGCAGGTGCCGCCGACCGCGATGCCGGCCTGCCAGACCGGGCCCTGGGACAGATGCGCCCGGTCGAAGGCGTAGGCCACTCCGTTCTTGTTGATCGCGGCGACCAGCCCGCGCCCGTTCTGGTCGGTGAACAGCGTGGTCGAGGTGCCGAAGTCGGAGTCGACCACGGCGACGGAGTCGGGCAGCGCCCAACTGTCCTTGACCTCCATGGTGGTGGAGTCGACGGCGAGGAACGCCTGGGCCCAGGTCTGCGACGGCAGGTTGCGGGTGCCGGTCGCGACGTAGATCAGACCGGTCGCCGTGTCGTACGCCGGAGAGGTCCAGATGCCGCCGCCGACCTGGCCGTTCGGGACCAGGTTGGCGGTGTTCTCGATGGCGTGGGTGGTGAGGTTGACCTTGAGCAACTGGCCCTGGACCAGCGGGCAGTCACCGAAGCTGGCGACTCCCACGTAGGCGTAGTTGCCCACGATCAACGGCCCTGACCAGTTCATGTGCCCGTCGTAGACGCCGGGGACGCCGCTGCCGCCGACCCAGACCCGCCAGTCGACCGCACCGGTCACCGTGTCCAGTGCATACCAGTAGCTGTCCGCGCCACCCACGTAGACGACGTTGCCGACGACCGTGGCCGGGGAGGAGGGCCCGGCCGAGGGCGGGTTGCCGCAGGGCTGGTTCGGGGTCATGTAGCCGATGTTGGTCTTCCAGAGCACCGCGCCGGTCGTCGCGTTGACGGCGTACTCGTTGCCGTCCCAGGAGGCGAAGTAGGCGACGCCGCCGGTCACGGTGGGGGTGGTGGCGACGGGGCCGCCGGTCTTCAGGGTCCACAGCCGGGTCAGCGAGGGGGCGTTGGCGGTGCTGAGGGTGGTGTCGGCGGAGGCGGCGGTGCGCGCGGCGTCGTGCAGCGAGGTGGGCCAGTCGTCGGTGCTGCCTGCGGCCCTGGGCTGGATCCGCGGTTTGGTCGAGGTTTTGGGCTGTGACCTGAGCGGCGTACTGGTCGGCGTGCCTGTCGGCGTACGTGCTGGTGACTTGGCCGGTAACGTGGCCGGCGACTGGGCCTGACGGCTGCTCGCCGTGGGCCCCGGCGCCTTCCCCGGCGCCACCGGTCCCGCCGCGTACGCCGCCCCGGGGAGCAGCGCACACGCTGTCGCCAGCGCGGTGAGCAGTCCCGTCAGCAGCCTGAGTCGCGTCCTAGGTCGTCCGGTCTCCCTGCATCTGCGCAACACGGCGGAGCTCCTCCCCGGTCGTGCCCGCGCTGCGGATCCCCCCGGCCGGGCAGTATGAACAGCCAGCTGTTGTTGCAGTGCATTTCCGATGGTGCCACACGCCGACAATGGGGCACCGCGGAATGGCTCAATTCCCACTCGGCCTCGGCCGACAATGGATCACTCAAGAAAACGAAGAGTCCTCCAGCAGTTTTCCGACACCTCCGTGAATTCCGCGGACCAACGCTGCCACCCACTGTCGGAAGAGTGCGGACTTCTCCTACGATGCCGATGTTCTCCGCACAGGAGACCGACCAAGGGGGGCACGTGAGGTTACGAAAATCCACTGCGCAGATACTGGCGGCGATCGCGACAGTGATCGCCGTTCTCCTCGGCTGGGGCACGAGCGCGCTCCCGGCGGGTGCGGCCACGCTCCCGCCGCCGAACCTGCCGGCCGGTTTCACGCAGACGCAGCTCGCGCACGGGCTGACCAAGCCCATCGCCCTGGCCTTCGCGCCGAGCGGCGACCTCTACATCGCCGAGCAGGGCGGCACGATCCTGATCGACCGCAACGGCACGATCCTGCCGACACCGCTGGTCACCGTGCCCAACGTCTACAGCCAGGGCGAGTGCGGGCTGCTCGGGATGGCCTTCGACCCGAACTTCGCCGCCAACGGCTACCTCTACCTCTCGTACACGGCCTCGGTGACCAACAGCGCCGGCGTCACCCAGCCGTTCGCGCAGCTCTCCCGCTTCACCGTGACCGGGGACAGCGTCAGCCCGGCCACCGAGAAGGTGCTCTACCGAGGCAACCAGTCGCAGAACCTGCACCACGCGGGCAACGACCTGAAGGTCGGCCCGGACGGCAAGCTGTGGTGGGCCGTCGCCGACAACGTCCCCGCCATCACCAACGGCGAGACCCTCGGCAACCCGTACGGCAAGATGCTGCGGCTCAACCTGGACGGCTCCGCCCCCGCCGACGACCCCTTCGTCAACGTGCCCGGCGCCGTCAAGCAGATCTACTCGTACGGGCTGCGCAACCCGTGGCGCTTCACCTTCCTGCCGGACGGCCGGGCGATGACCATCGACACCGGTTCCAACTACTGGGAGGAACTGGACACCCTGCAGCCGGGGGGCAACTTCGGGTGGCCTGTCGTGGAGGGCGACGCGGGGAGCAACGGCTTCGTCAACCCGGCCTACGCCTATGGCCACGCACCGGTCGACGGCGCAGCCTCAGCCGTGGCCGCGTACAGCGGGCCGACCTTCGGCGCGGCCTACAGCCACACCGTCTTCGTCGGCGACTACAACCGCCAGGACATCGAGGCGGTGACCTTCGACCCGACCTACACCACCGAGACCTCGCAGACCGTCTTCGACCAGGCGGCCGGAACCATCGCCGACCTGATCGAGGGACCGGACGGCAACCTCTACTTCGCGAGCATCTTCGAGGGCACCGTCAACGAGATCTCCACCACCGGCGCCCCCGGCACGGCCCCCGCGCCGTACACGCCACCGCAGCCGGTGGTCGGCGCCCCCACGGCGACGATCAACGCGCCCGCGAGCTACAACGCAGGTGACACCGTCTCCTTCAGTGGCACGGCCACCGACCCGACCGACGGCACACTCCCGCCGAGCGCCTACACCTGGCAGGTGGACTACTACAGCAACGGCGTGCTGCGGCCGGTCTACAACGCCGAGGTGCCCGGGCCTGTCTCAGGGCCGACCAGCGGGGCGACCGGCGCGAGCGTGACCATTCCCACGGACACCTCGCAGACGCCGGGGAGCAGCTACCGGATCACCCTGTCGGTGACCGACTCGACCGGCAGCCGGACCGTCGTCACCAAGGACCTCACGCCCAACCTGGCCTCGATCTCCGCGAACACGGCCGTCCCAGGCGCGGGCTACTTCGTCGACGGCACCTGGCACACCGGCAGCTACACGGCACAGGGCGTGGTGGGCGTCCGGCACGTCCTGGCCGGGCTCCCGCTGGCGCAGAGCGTCGCCGGATCGCCGTACCGGTTCAGCGGCTGGTCCGACGGCAGCGCCCTGACCGACGTCGTCGGCACCCCCGCGGCGGGCGCGAGCTGGACCGCGCAGTTCGACCCGGTCGGCAAGACCCTGCCCGGCGGCTGGTCCAGCACGGACGTCGGCGCGCCGATCACGGCGGGAACGACGGACTACGCCGCCGCCAGCGGCACCTTCTACACCGACGGGGGCGGTGCGGACGTCTACGCCGCCAACGACCAGTTCCACTACACCTACCAGAGCCTCGTCGGCGACGGCACGATCGTCGCCCGGGTCCGCTACCAGTCCGACAGCAGCGACTGGGCCAAGGCCGGACTGATGGTCAAACAGAACACCACCGCGGGCTCGGCGTTCGTCGACGCCCTGGTCGCCCCCGACGTCTCCGCGACCATCCCCACCATCAACGGCACCGGCTGCACCCCCAACGGCTGCAACTCGCCGCTGCCGCCGACCGTCTACACCACCGGGCACGGCGTGCGGATGCAGTACAGCGGCTCGCACTCGATCACCCCGGCCGCCGCACTGCCCGGCTACTCCTCGCCGCAGAAGTGGCTGAAACTGCAGCGCAGCGGCGACACCTTCACCTCCTGGCAGTCCGCGGACGGCAGCAGCTGGACCCAGATCGGCATCGCCACCGTCCCGATGACCGGACCGGTCACCATCGGACTGTTCGACACCTCGCACAACATCGGCCAGGTCAGCTCGGTGGCCTTCGACCAGGTCAGCGTCACCGGGTCCAGCGTCACCCCGCCCGGACCGCTGCCCGCTCCCTGGACGGACGGCGACGTGGGCAGCCCCACGTTGACCGGTTCGGCCGGGTACGCCAACGGCAGCTACACGGTGCAGGGCGCGGGCGCCGACATCTGGGGCACCAGCGACCAGTTCAACTACGTCTCCCAGCCGACCAGCGGCGACGGGACGATTGTGGCCCGGCTCACCTCGGAGTCCAACACCAGCTCCAACGCCAAGGCGGGAGTCATCTGGAAGCAGTCCACCGCCGCCGGCTCCCCGTACCTGCTGATCGCGCAGGCGCCGGGTGGTGGCGTCAAGGTCCAGTACTCCTTCAACGGCTCCGTCGCCGGCGGTACCTACGCCTTCCCCGACGTCTGGATGCGGATCCAGCGCGTCGGCAGCACCTTCACCGCCTCCCTGTCCGCCGACGGAACCACCTGGACCCAGGTGCTGTCCAAGACCGTGGCCATCACCCCGACCGCCACGGTGGGCCTCTTCGAGTGCTCGCACAGCGCCACCGCGCTGGGCACCGCCACGTTCGACAACGTCAGCTACACCGCGGGCTGACACCGCGTCGCCAGGGGCCCCGGAGCGGCGACGCTCCAGGGCCCCCCTCACCACGAACTCTCCAGGAACTCTCCACGAAGGGTCGTGTCCAGTGGTCCGCACTCGTCACCTCGCAGCCGCCTTACTGCTGCCGCTCCCGCTCCTCGCCCTCCCGACCGCCCTCCCGACCGCCCGCGCGGCGACACCGGCCGCCGCGCCCGCCACCACCCGGCTGCCGACCACGGCCGCGCCGCCGGCCGGCTCGACCGTCGCCGGGCTGGTCGTCTCCGTCGGCTACGCCGAGGACAAGGAGATCAACACTCCCGATCCCGCCTCGTTCCCCGTGCCGTGGGCCGGGGCCCCCGACACCGTCTTCCTCGGCGGCACCGTCCCCGGCCAGACCGCCTGCGGCACACTCCCCGCCTGCTATGACGCGGGCGCGCTGCGGCTGGACAACCCCACCTCCGCGCCCGTCACGGTCAGCCGGGTCGACGTCGACATGCACTCCTCGCTCACCGGCGGCAAGGTCTTCCCGAATCTCTGGGGCTCCTTCACCGTCCCGCCGGGCCGGAGTGTGATCCTCACCGAGAACCCCCCGGGCAACAATCCGAGCTACGACAACTTCGACACCAGCGGCTTCCCCGGCAACAACTGCACCCCCCTCACCGTCGCCCCGACGGTCACGCTGACCGTCGGCGGGGTCGCCAGCACGCTGGTCGACAGCACCCATGTCCTCGACACCAACGGCATCGACCTGGGCTTCTGCAAGCCGGCCCACAACGAGTCGCTCCAGTGGCGCCCCATCGGCACACCCAGCGCCACCCCCGGCAGCAGCCGGGCCTCGGTCACCCTCGACGACGCCACGCCGGCGGTCACCGCAGGCCAGGCCCGGACCACGAGTGCGATCCTGCTGGACAGCGGCGGCTTCGGCCTGCCGGACGTCACGGTCTCGTTCAAGGTCATCGGAGGCCCGGACGCCGGCCTCACCGAGACGGCGGTCACCGCCGCCGACGGCCGCGCGGCGTTCAGCTACACCCCGTCAGGCACCGGCCAGGACGACCTGCTCGCCTCGGTCACCACCGTCGGCAGCTTCAGCTCGCCGCCACCGCTGCCCTGCCCCGCGCCCTGGACCTGCGCCGACATCGGCAGCCCCGCGCTCACCGGTCAGCAGTCGTACGACCCGAGCGCCGACACCTGGACCATCTCCGCAGGCGGCACCGACATCACCGGCACCGCCGACCAGTTCCGCTCCGTCTCGCAGCCCCTGACCGGCGACGGGAGCGTCGTGGCGCACCTCGACACGCAGAGCGCCAGCAGCTCCAACGCCAAAGCCGGCCCGATGCTCAGGGCGAGCAACGACCCCGGCGCGGCCTACTACGCGGTCCTGGTGTCCCCGGGGGCCGGGATCAAGGTGCAGAAGCGCGCCACGACCGGTGGCGGCACGACCAAGCTGGCCAATCCGGCCGGGACCGCCCCGGCCTGGTTGAAGATCACCCGATCGGGGGCGGTCTTCACCGCCTACACCTCAGCCGACGGCACCACCTGGACGCTCATCCCCGGCTCGACCACGACGCTGGCCCTGACCGGTCCACTGCTCGGCGGCCTCGCCGTGACCTCCCACAACGCCGCCGCGCTCGGCACGGTGACGGCCAACGGGCTCCGTGTCGGCTGACCTTCACCCGGCGCGAAGGCTCAGCCACTCGACCCGCGGGCTCAGCGCCCCGCCGCACCCCGCCAGCCGGTCACCGGAAGCGCGAACTTGGCGACGAGCCGGTCCGTGAACGGGGCCCGGTGCAGGCGCGCCAGCCGTACCGGCGTACGCCCCCGGCGCACCTCCACCCGTGCGCCGGGCGGCAGCTCCACGGTGCGCCGCCCGTCACACCAGAGCACGCCGTGCGGCGTCTTCGGCTGCACCTCGACCGCGAGCACCGACTTCGGCGAGGTCACCAGGGGCCTCGCGAACAGCGCGTGCGCGCTGATTGGCACCATCAGCAGCGCCTCCACCTCGGGCCAGACCACCGGCCCACCGGCCGAGAACGCATACGCCGTGGAGCCGGTCGGCGTCGCGCACACCACCCCGTCACAGCCGAAGTGGGACACCGGACGGCCGTCGACCTCCGTCACCACCTCGATCATGCGCTCGCGGGAGGCCTTCTCCACCGATGCCTCGTTCAGCGCCCAGTCGGTGTGCACGATGTGCCCGTCGGTACGCACGACCACGTCGAGAGTCATCCGCTCCTCGACCTCGTAGTCGCTCTCCACGACCCGCTCGACGACCTTCTGCAGGTCGTCGCGCTCGGCCTCGGCGAGGAAACCCACCCGTCCCAGGTTGACGCCGAGCATCGGCACGCCCGACTCGCGCGAGAGCTCGGCACCGCGCAGCAGCGTGCCGTCCCCGCCCAGCACGAGGATCAGCTCGCAGCCCTCGACCGCCCCCGGTCCGGTCGGCACCGACTCGACCCGCGCGGGAAACCCCATGTCGGGGGCTTCGGCGGCGAGCACCCTGAGGTTTATCCCCGCCTTCAGCAGCCCCGTGACCAGGGATTCGACACTCTGCAGGGCCTCCTCGCGACCCGTGTGCGCGAGCAGGAAGACGGTACGGTCACTCATCTGATCCTCCAGCGCCTACCAGGACGTCGTCGTCCCGGCAGCGCCTCCCCCTCGTGTTGGGACTTCCCATGCTGGAACTCATTCGGGAACTGCGGTCCGACTGACGCAGTTCCCCGACCTTACCCGCTGGTCCGTCTGGCCAGCCCTACTGCGGCCCCTGTTCGACGGCCCGGCGCGCATCGGCGACGTCCAGTGGCTCGGCGTCCCGCCGGAACCACAGGAAGTACTCCACGTTCCCGGACGGCCCCGGCAGCGGACTCGCGGTCACTCCGCGCACGCCCAGCCCCAGCAGGGCGGCCTGCCCGGCGACCTTCTCGATCATCTCCTGCCGGACCACGGCGCTGCGCACGACGCCACCGTTGCCGAGCCGCTCCTTGCCGACTTCGAACTGCGGCTTGACCATCAGCACCAGATCGCCCTCCGGCGCGGTGCACGCCGCGAGCGCGGGGAGCACCAGACCGAGCGGAATGAACGACAGGTCGCTCACCACGAGGTCCACATGCGTGCCGCCGATCTGTTCCAGCGTCAGCTCGCGCACGTTCGTGCGGTCCATCACCGTCACCCGGTCATCGCTCTGCAGTGACCAGGCCAGCTGCCCGTAGCCGACGTCCACCGCCAGCACCTCGGCCACACCGGCACGCAGCAGCACATCGGTGAAGCCGCCGGTCGACGCGCCCGCGTCCAGGCAGCGCCGCCCCTCCACGGTCAGCCCCTCGGGAAGGAACGCGGCCAGGGCGCCGGCCAGCTTGTGCCCGCCCCGCGAGACGTAGTCGGGGTCGTTCTCGTCCTTCGCGACGACGACCGCCGCCGCGGTCTCGACCTGGGTCGCGGGCTTGGTCGCCGTCGTCCCGCCGACGGTCACCCGTCCGGCGGCGATCAGCTCGCTGGCGTGCTCCCGGGAGCGGGCCAGCTTACGGCGGACCAGCTCAGCGTCCAGACGGCGTCGTGCGACTGCCACGTGCGGTTCAGCTCCTGCGGTTCGGGGTGACTCGGGTCGGTCCTACGGAAGGGGAGGAAGGGGCGGGCGCGGTTCGTCGAGCGCGCTCAGGGTGTCACGCAGCTGCTCGTGCACGCCCTCGTACACCCCGGCGTGGGCCTCGGTCGGCACCCCGTCCAGTTCCCCGAGGAGCGCCAGCGCGGCATCGACCCGGGCGTGCCCGGTCTCGGCGAGCCCTCCGAGAGAGCCGGCTTCGCTACTCATCCCCGGCCTGCCCCTGCGCCGACGCCTGAGCGGGTGGCTGCGCCGCGGACTTCCGCGCAGCGGTCTTCTTCGCGGCGGTCTTCTTCGCGGCGGTCTTCTTCGCGGCGGTCTTCTTCGCGGGTTCCTTCTTGGCAGGCGCCGTCGTGGCGACCGCCTTCTTGGCGGGGCCGCTCTTCGAGGCCGCCGCCGAGCTGTCCGCCTCCGTCTTCTTGGCCGGGGGCTTCTTCGCGATCGACTGCTCGGCAACCGGCTTGTCGGCGACAGCCTTGGTCGCGACCACCTTCTTGGCCGGTGCCTTCTTCGCGGCCGCCTTCTTCGCGGCCGCCTTCTTCGCGGCCGCCTTCTTCGCGGCCGCCTTCTTCGGCGTCGCCGACCGCTCCGCTGCCGCGTCCCCCGCTCCGTGCGTCGCGGCCTTCCGCGCCGCCGCCTTCTTCATCCCCGGCACCGCCGCGCGCCGCCGCGCCGCCGCAGCTTCCGCCTGCTCGTCCTCGTCCACGACCACCCGGACCGGCCGCGGCGCGTTCGACCGCTGCCTGGGGGCGGGAAACGCCTGCTCCGCGCGCGCCGCCGCCGACTGCTCCGCCGTACCGGCGTCCGCCTCGGCTCCCCCGTCCTGCCCCTGCAACTGCCGTACCTGCTGCTCCAGGAACTCCAGCACCACGCCGACCTGGACCACCCCGTCGCCGAGGCGGCTCCACACCTTGTCGGCCTCGGAGCGAACCACCCCGACCACCAGCAGCACCGGGTCCGGCACCCGCTCGCGCAACTCCTCCGGGTCCACTCCGGCCAGGTGCAGCAGGTCGCGGGCACCCGACTCGGCCCGCCGCCGAGCCTCCGCGACCACCCCGGTCGCAGCCTCCGCCGCGACCCTGAGACTGTCACGCACCACGTCGCGCATCCGGCCCTCCCTCTTCCGCTCTCATCCGCACGTCCACCATCCGACTGCGAGCTTCCACACCGACGCTACCGCCTCTCCCCGTCCCACCGCGTATCCGCGCCACACACCCGCCTGCGGTAGCGTCGCGGTACCACGCCCCCGTCCGCGGGCCTTCCGCACCAACAGGAGCACAGCGCATCATGGCGACCCCCGCCGAGTGCCGCGAGGCACTCGACCTGCTCAGCGAGAACCTCGGCAAGTCCACCGGCGACGTCCGCACGGCAGCATCCCTCGACCGCTCGCTGACCTGCTGGATCACCGACCTCGACGTGACCTTCACCGGTCGGCTCCGGGACGGCCGCATCACCGAGGTGACCGAGAAGCCCGGCCGCCCCGCCGAACGTGCGCAGATCCGGCTGGCCATGGCCGGGGACGACCTGGTCGCACTCGTCGAGGGGCGGCTCCACTTCGCCTCGGCCTGGGCCTCGGGACGGGTCAAACTGGAGGCCGGCATCCGCGACCTGCTCCAGCTGCGCAAGCTCCTCTAGCCGCAGCGCCGCCGGCCGCAGCAGACCGTCGCGCTAGAGCCCCAGCTCCGCCAGTGCCTTCCGCCACTTGGGCGCAGAGCCGCCGGTCGCGTCCGCCGTCGCCCAGGCCGCCGCGCAGAGCGCGCGCAACCCGTCGTACGGATCCTCTCCGCGCGCCTCGCCGAGGCTCAGCTCACCCTCGCGCACGACCACGGTCCAGCCGCCGCAGCTGTAGGAGCCGTCCGCCCCCGCCCGCAGCTCCGGCTGCACCCGCAGCAACCCACGCAGGTCCGCCGCCACATACGTCGGCCGGTACTTCGGCGGAGCCTCCGGCAGCTCCTCGGCCCGACTCACTCCGGTGAAGACCAGCAGGCTGTCCACGCCCCCGTTGAAAGCGCCCTCGATGTCCGTGTCCAGCCGGTCCCCTACCACCAGGGGATGCTTCGCCCCGGTGCGGATCACCGTCTCGTGGTGCATCGGGGGCAGCGGCTTGCCCGCAACCTCGGGCTCCACGCCCGTCGCCGTCCGAACCGCCGCGACCAACGTCCCGTTGCCCGGCGCCGTGCCCCGCGCCGTCGGGATCGTCAGATCGGTGTTGGACGCCACCCACGGCAGCCCCTGCGCGACCGCGTACGAGGCCTCAGCAAGCTGCTCCCAGCCGACAGTCGGGTCATAGCCCTGGACCACCGCCAGCGGCCCGTCGTCGAGCGAGCGCACCGGGCGCATCCCGCGCTCACGGACCGCCTCGACCAGGCCCTCCCCGCCGATCACGAGCACCGCCGAGCCCTGCGGCACCTTGCCCGACACCAGCCGGGCCGCCGCCTGCGCCGAGGTGATCACATCACTCGGCTCGGCAGGCACTCCCAACTCGCTCAGATGAGACGCCACGGCCTGCGGGGTGCGCGAGGCGTTGTTGGTCACATACGCGAGCCGCATCCCCGCCTCCCGCGCCTGCGCCAGCGACTCCACCGCGTGGTCGATCGCCCGAGGCCCGGCATAGACCACCCCGTCCAGGTCCAGCAACGCCGTGTCGTACAGCCGGTACAGCGGCTGCTCGGGAAGCTCAGGCATCAATCGACTCTTCCTACTCGTCCTGGTCGTGCCTCTTGTCCTGCTTCTGCTCTGCCCCGACGGTACCGAACCCGCCGGCCCGCGCTTTCAGGGTCGCCCGGGTCTGCCGCAGCGCAGCACGGTAATGCGCGATGTCCGGGCGCATCGCCACCGCCAGCGCCAGATGCACCGCCGACTCCTCGAAATCCCCGGTCCGGGCTGCGGCGAGCCCCCAGCCGAACTGCGCGTAGTCGTCCGCGGGGTGCGCCATCGCCACCACCCGGAAACTCTCCAGCGCCGCCGCGTACGAACGAGCGTCGAACTGCGCCCGCGCCAGCGTCTCCCGGATCGCCATCGACAACGGCTCAGCCGCCGCGGCCCGCGACAGCAACTGCTCCGCCGCCCCCGGGTGACCCCCGGCCAGCAACTCGCTCCCGCGCCGGAACCAGTCGTACACATCCCCGCTCGGAGCACCTTCGTCGCTGCGTGCCCGCTCCCTCATCTTGGCCCCTCTCCGGGTGGTCCCTCAGCCGTCGGCCCAGTGATCAGCCATACCGATGATCAGTCAACCGGGCATACCCGATTAACATGCCCAGAGTGAGAGCAGTCAGTGCAGACGACTCAGGAGATTTCCGGTACGGCGACGCGGGCCGAGTGGCCGCCGCCGGGCTGTCGCTCGCCCCCTTCCGGGGGTTGCGCTACAACCCGGAACGGGTGAGCTCGCTCGCCGCCGTCACGTCCCCGCCCTACGACGTGGTGGATGCCGACGGACGGCTGCTCCTGGAGACCGGCGACCCGCACAACATCGTCCGGCTGATCCTGCCCCGATCCCAGCCGACCGCCGAGAGCGGCTACCGCCACGCCGCCCGGCTCCTCGCCGAGTGGCAGCGCGGCGGCATCCTCACCCCCGATCCCGAACCCGCCCTCTACGTCTACGAGCAGCAGTCCCCGCCCGAGGACGGCGGCACCCTCCAACGCGGCCTGATCGGCGCGCTCGCCGTCAGCGGGCCCCAGGCCGGTGTGGTGCTGCCGCACGAGGACGTGATGCCCCGGCCCGTCGCCGACCGGGTCGGCCTGATGCGCACCACCAAGGCCAACCTGGAACCGCTGCTGCTGACCTACCACGGCGACGGCGGAGCCGCCAGCGTCATCGAACGCACCGTCGCGGGCCCTGCGCTGCTCACCACCACGACCGGGGACGGCACCACCCACCGGCTCTGGTCCGTGACGGACTGCGAGGACCTGACCGCGGTCAGCGCCGACCTCGCGACCTGCCGCGCCCTCATCGCCGACGGCCACCACCGGTGGGCGATGTACCTGCGCCTGCAGCGCGAACACCGCTACCTCGCCCACAGCCCCTGGGACCGGGGCATGGTCCTGCTCGTGGACACCGCCCGCTACCCTCTGCGGGTCCGCGCGATCCACCGTGTGCTGCACCGCCTGCCCGTCCCCAATGCCCTCTCCGCCCTCGGCTCCGCCTGGCAGGTCACCGAGCTCGGCAGCGCGCAGCATGCCGCTATGGAGGCCCTCGCGGCAGCCAAGGCAACCGGCCAGAACGCCTTCGTGCTCGCCGGGGACGGCAGCTTCCACCTCCTCACCGGGCCGGACGAGGCCACCCTCGACGCCTGTGTTCCGGTGGACCGCCCTGCTGAGTACCGGAGCCTGGACGCGACCGTGCTGCACTCCGTCCTGCTCGACAACGTGTGGCACGTCCCAGACGCCCCCGAGCACATCGGGTACCTGCACGACACGACGGCCGCGGTGCGGGAGGCCGAGCGCAACGGCGGCACGGCGGTGCTGCTGCACCCGGTCGAGGAGGGCGTCGTCCGCCGCCTGGCCGAGCAGGGCGTGACGATGCCCCGCAAATCCACGTCCTTCGGCCCCAAGCCCGCCACCGGCCTGGTCCTGCGCAGCCTCCTGGTGCGCTGACGCCGCAGGGCCTCGGACACGACCGCCCGGACATGACTGTGGCCCGGCACCGGAAGATCCCGGTGCCGGGCCACAGTCAGTTGCGAGCGAGGTCAGCTCTGGGAGTCGTGCTCCGAGTCAGCCTTCGGCTCGTGGGAGGGGCTGTCGGCGGCAGGGCTCACAAAGCCCTCCTCCTCGTCCTCTTCCTCGTCGTCCTCGTAGTAGTCCTCGCCGTCGCCGGTCGCGAACTCCGCATCGCCCTCGTCGTCGCTGTCGGTCTTCGAGGCAACCTCGTCGTCGAGCTCGACGTCCGGGTCGAGTGCGTCGACGAACTCGATGCCGTCGATCTCCGCGAGCCGCTCCGCCGCGTTGGTCGTCCCGCTCTGGTCGGCCTCCGCCGCCTTCGCGAACCAGTCCCTGGCCTCGCCCTCACGACCGGCGCCGATCAGCGCGTCGGCGTAGGCATAGCGCAGACGCGCCGTCCACGGCTGCACCGAGTGAGACCCCAGCTCAGGGCACTCCAGGGTGACCACGGCCGCGTCGAACTGCTCCATGTCGGTGCGAGCGCCGGCCGCGACGAGACGCATCTCGATCTGTCCGGCCTTGTCGAGTTGCTTCACCTCGGGCGCACCTGCCATCTCCAACGCCCGCTCCGGTCGGCCGAGACCGCGCTCGCAGTCGGCCATGACCGGCCACAGCTCGGCGGAGCCCGTCATCCGGCGCGCGGCACGGAACTCCGTCAGCGCCTCCGAGTAACGCTCGGTGACGTAGGAGGCAAAGCCCGCCGCCTCGCGCACGGCAGCGACGCGAGAAGCGAGTCGCAGCGCGACGCGAGAGTAGGCGTACGCCTCCTCCGGCTCGGTGTCGAGCAGCCGGGCGACCATGACGAGGTTCTTGGCGACATCCTCTGCGAGAGTCTTCGGAAGGCTCATCAGCTCCTGGCGCACATCACCGTCAATCTCCTGCCCGGTGACATCCTCATCGATCGGCAGCCGACGAACCGGCTCGCTCCGCCGCTCGTCGCTCTGCGCGCGACCACCCTCATACCGCCCACCGCTGCTGGGGCGGTCATCGCGTCGGTAGTTGCCACCGCCGCTGGGCCGGTCGTCGCGACGGAAGCCACCGCCGGTGCTGCTCGGCCGGTCATCGCGACGCGGTCCACGGTCGTCGCGGTTGAAGCCACCACTGGGGCGGTCGTCCCTGCGGAACCCACCACCGGTGCTGCTCGGCCGGTCGTCACGGCGCGGGCCACGGTCGTCACGGTTGAAGCCACCACCCGACGGCCGGTCGTCGCGACGGAAACCGCCACCACTGCTCGGACGGTCATCGCGACGCGGGCCACGGTCATCGCGGTTGAAGCCACCACCCGACGGCCGGTCATCGCGACGGAACCCGCCACCACTGCTGGGACGGTCGTCACGGCGCGGGCCACGGTCGTCCCGGTTGAAGCCACCACCACGGGGGCGGTCGTCGCGGTTGAAGCCACCACCCGACGGCCGGTCATCGCGACGGAACCCGCCACCACTGCTCGGACGGTCATCGCGACGCGGGCCACGGTCGTCACGGTTGAAGCCACCGCTGGGGCGGTCGTCCCTGCGGAACCCACCGCCGGTGCTGCTCGGCCGGTCGTCACGGCGCGGGCCACGGTCGTCACGGTTGAAGCCACCACCCGACGGCCGGTCGTCGCGACGGAAACCGCCACCACTGCTGGGACGGTCGTCACGGCGCGGGGCACGGTCGTCCCGGTTGAAGCCACCACCCGACGGCCGGTCATCGCGACGCGGGCCACGGTCATCGCGGTTGAAGCCACCACCACGGGGGCGGTCGTCGCGGTTGCCGCCGCCACCCGACGGCCGGTCATCGCGACGGAACCCACCGCCGCTGCTGGGACGGTCGTCACGGCGCGGGCCACGGTCGTCACGGTTGAAGCCACCACCCGACGGCCGGTCATCGCGACGGAACCCACCGCCGCTGCTGGGACGGTCATCGCGACGCGGGCCACGGTCGTCACGGTTGAAGCCACCACCACTGGTGGGGCGGTCGTCACGGCGCGGGCCACGGTCGTCGCGGTTGAAGCTGCCACCCGACGGCCGGTCGTCGCGACGGTACCCGCCTCCGCCGCCACTCGGGCGGTCGTCACGGTTGTAGCTTCCGCCACGGGGGCGGTCGTCGCGGTTGTAGCTGCCACCGGTGCTCGGGCGGTCGTCACGACGCGGGGCACGGTCGTCCCGGTTGAAGCTACCGCCACGGGAGTCACGCCGGCCCGCGCCCCCTGCACCCTGCGATCCGTCGCCCGAACGGCGCTCCGGGCGTCCCTGAGGGGGGTTCGACATTGACATGACTCCTTCTGGTCTACCAGCAACATCCTGGCGACGGCCCTCGAGGCACGCCACCATCACTCCATTGTCCCGCACCCGGCAAGCAGTCGCTCCCGGCTACCGGCCATCTCTGTACCAACCTGCAAAAAAACAAAAAGCCGCGGCCCCAGCGAATCGCTGGGGCCGCGGCTCTGAATGATTGTTCGGCGGCGTCCTACTCTCCCACAGGGTCCCCCCTGCAGTACCATCGGCGCTGTGAGGCTTAGCTTCCGGGTTCGGGATGTTACCGGGCGT
>NZ_JBGCBY010000023.1:0-132113 GCF_041262165.1 Streptacidiphilus sp. MAP12-16 | reverse complement strand
TCCACCCCGAAGGGCTTCACCGTTCGACTTGCATGTGTTAAGCACGCCGCCAGCGTTCGTCCTGAGCCAGGATCAAACTCTCCGTGAATGATCTCCCGTAATCGGGACAGCACCCGCGTAGAGCGGCACGACGATCAGCGGAATAGCCGACCCCGTGCACTGCGTCCTCGCTAGTGTTTTGTTCTTCAAAGGAACCACGACCACCCACCGATAGTGGATGGACGGGGTATCAACATATCTGGCGTTGACTTTTGGCACGCTGTTGAGTTCTCAAGGAACGGACGCTTCCTTCAGGCGGCTTTCACACCGACCCTCCGGGCGCTTCCTTTCGTTTTCCAGCCTAGCAGATTCGTTTCGTCCCGGTCCAACCGGTCCTTTTCGCTTCTGTTTGCACTGGCGGCGAATTCCTCCGCCGTTGTCAGTAAGCTTATCAGGCTTTCTGACTCCGTTTTCACGGCTCGCACGACCGCAATGTCGAGACAGCATTCATCCGGCATTTCTGCCCGTTTCGTGCTGGATTTCAACGACCTTGGAAGGCGAGATGTCAGAGACTACCCACCGCCTCACGACCTGTCCAGTCGGAGGCAACCGTTTGAACCTACTCGGCCTAGTCGTCCGCGTCAACAGTTCGACTGGGGGGAGTTTCGAGCTGTTCGAGCTCGATCCCCGGGGCTGCCAGGACGACGTCTCCGGCCAGGTGGACCAGGCCCTCTTCGCCTGTGGCGAGGTCGGCGACCCGGTAGCGCTCGACGCTCAGGAGTCCGTTGTCAGTGGGGTGTGATTCGATCCCGTCGAGGGTCCAGCCCTGGTCGAACGTGCGCGGCGCGAGGACTGGCTCGGTGAGGGCGACGACGCGGAGGCGAGCGGAGCCGCCGGGGCTCAGGCCCAGGAGGCGTGCGGTCGCGACCAGAAACGCCGGCGAGCGTCCGGTGAACGCGTGGGCCCGGTCGTTGCCCTCGCGGGTGTGCATGCCGTCCACATCGTCGCGGTGACTGCGTACCCAGCTGAGCCCGTCCAGGAGGCCGCCCCGGACCTGCCAGCCATGGGCCCGGAGTTCAAGGCGGATCGGGCGGCTGCGTGCGTCCAGCGTGAGATCGACCGAGCCGTCGGCTGTTCCGTCGACGGAGAAGGTCTGCGCGGTGTAGCGCCAGCCGGAGGGGCCGGGGGCGCAACTGAAGCGTTCCTCGCCGAGAGGGGTGTCGTCGTGGGTGTCGTAGAACGAGTAGCGGCCGCTGGGCATGATCCGACTCTATGGCCAGGTACCGCAGAACGGCCGAGTGGCCGACGCCCAGGGGCGTCGGCCACTCGCGGTGTTCCCGCTGTTCCCGCAGGGCGGGACGGATCAGTAGCGGTACTGCTCCGGCTTGTACGGGCCCTCGACCGGGACGCCGATGTAGTCGGCCTGCTCGGCGGTGAGGGTGGTGAGCTTCACGCCGAGCGCGTCCAGGTGCAGTCGGGCCACCTTCTCGTCCAGGTGCTTCGGCAGCACGTAGACGCCGACCGGGTACTCCTCGGTCTTGGTGAAGAGCTCGATCTGCGCGATGGTCTGGTTCGCAAAGGAGTTGGACATCACGAACGAGGGGTGACCGGTCGCGTTGCCGAGGTTCAGCAGGCGGCCCTCGGACAGCAGGATGATGGTGTGGCCGTCCGCGAAGCGCCACTCGTGAACCTGGGGCTTGACCTCGGTCCGGACGACGCCGGGGAGCTTGCTCAGGCCCGCGATGTCGATCTCGTTGTCGAAGTGGCCGATGTTGCCGACGATGGCCTGGTGCTTCATCTTCTCCATGTGGCCGGCAAGGATGATGTCCTTGTTGCCGGTGGTGGTGATGAAGATGTCGGCGATGCCGACGACCTCTTCGAGCGTGGTGACCTGGTAGCCGTCCATGGCTGCCTGGAGGGCGCAGATCGGGTCGATCTCGGTGACGATGACGCGGGCACCCTGACCGCGCAGGGACTCGGCGCAGCCCTTGCCGACGTCGCCGTAGCCGCAGACCACGGCGACCTTGCCGCCGATGAGGACATCGGTGGCGCGGTTGATGCCGTCGATCAGCGAGTGGCGGCAGCCGTACTTGTTGTCGAACTTGGACTTGGTGACGGCGTCGTTGACGTTGATGGCCGGGAACAGCAGGCTGCCGTCACGGAACATCTCGTACAGGCGGTGGACGCCGGTGGTGGTCTCCTCGGTGACGCCCTTGATCGCGGCGGCGGCCTCGGTCCACTTGCTCTTGCTCTCGGCCAGGCTGCGGTTGAGGAGTTCCAGGACGATCCGGAACTCCTCGTTGTCGGCGGTCGAGGGGTCCGGCGCGACGCCGGCCTTCTCGAACTCGACACCCTTGTGGATGAGCATCGTCGCGTCGCCGCCGTCATCGAGGATCATGTTCGGGCCGACCTCGCCGGGCCAGGTGAGCGCCTGCTCGGTGCACCACCAGTACTCGGTCAGCGTCTCGCCCTTCCAGGCGAAGACGGGAACGCCCTGCGGGTTCTCCGGCGTGCCCTCGGGGCCGACCGCGATCGCGGCGGCGGCGTGGTCCTGGGTGGAGAAGATGTTGCAGGAACACCAGCGGACGTCCGCGCCCAGCGCGGTCAGCGTCTCGATGAGCACGGCGGTCTGGATGGTCATGTGGAGCGAGCCGGTGATCCGGGCGCCGGCCAGCGGCTGCGACGCCGCGAACTCCTTGCGGATGGACATCAGGCCGGGCATCTCGTGCTCGGCCAGCTGGATCTCCTTGCGGCCGAACGCGGCCAGGGAGAGGTCGGCGACCTTGAAATCACCGGTGGGAGTTACGGACATGCTTGGTCTCCATCGCTATCGCTACGAGGCGCCGGGGACTCCGGCGGGGGCTCGGGCAGGATCGGGCCGCGGGTACGCCGAACGGCGCTGACGGCGCGCAGATTTCGCGTGCGTCCGCGGTGTCGTACCTGGTGCGGCCCAGTGCGTCGGAGGCCCTCTCTCCCTCGGCACGCCCGGCCGGCCTGCCGCGCGGAGGCGGCTGTGTCGTCCGAGCCCACCGACCGCCATCAGCAGCGACGTCTGGCTCTGGGACGAATCTACACCGCCGAGCCGGTCGGCCACTCGCTCCAGGCTTTATCCGGCCGCGCGCCAGTGCGGGTGTCGGGTCGACTCGCGGCTGCCGGGGCTGTGTGATGGAACCAGGAAGACAGGCGTACATTCCGATGCGCGCGGTCGAATCTTCGTCCTAGGGTGCAGAGCTAAGACCGACCGGCAAATGGAGGGCGGAAGAAGGAGCGGGTCGAGGGCCGAGTCCAGGCGGTGCCGACGAAGGAGCCATGGCGGAGCCCTGGCGACTGAGGAGAAGCCGTCTGGGCGAGAGCCATCGGCCCGCGACGCCGCCCTCCATTTGCCGGTCGGTCTAAGGTGCAGAGAGCGATCCTCCACTGATCCGCAGGACGGGAATAGGGGACAGATGTCGGTGCCATGGAGCGGCAGCGGGTTGCCACCGGCTGCCGCGGAGCGAATGGCCGAGGTCCGCGCGAGCGGCACGTGGACGTCCGCACTGTCGACCAGCGAGTTCGCAGCGATCCGCTCGGTCGGTTTTGAGCCGGTAGGCCAGGTGATGGGATCTGCGGTCTACCACGTGGGGCGGAGCGGCCGGTACTGGGGTTACCACGACTGCCTCTTTCCGGGGGCGGGCTACGGCTTCAGCTTCGGCAACGTCGGAAACGCGCCGATCGCCGTGTCCGGCCGTGGGGCTCCCTCCGCCGCGCTGGTGGAGGTCTTCAACAAGGCGCGGCGTACCGCGCTGGACCGGATGACCGCCGAGTGCAGTGCGCTGGGTGGCGACGGGGTGGTGGCCGCCGAACTGACGATGGCCCCGTTCATCGCGCAACCGAACTGCCTGGAGTTCAAGGTCATCGGAACGGCGGTCCGGGCGCAGGGGCCGGTTCGCCCCAAGCATCCGTTCACCTCGCATCTGGACGGGCAGGGCTTCGCGAAGCTGCTCGCCTCCGGCTGGGTGCCGGTGGAACTGCTGGTCGGCATGTCCATCGGTGTGCGGCACGACGACTACCGGACCCAGTCGCAGACGTACTCGTGGCAGAACGTCGAGGTCAACGGGTGGAGCGAGCTCGTCCACGAGATCCGTTCCGACGCGCGGCGGCAACTGCAGCTGCAGGGGGCGGGACAGGGCGGCGACGCGGTCATCATGGCCAGCAGTGAGCTGCGGGTGTGGCGGGAGTCCTGCATGCGGGCCCGCAACCGCAACAACTCGGAGCAGGAGGACCATGTGGCGGAGTCGACGATGGTCGGCACCACCATCGCCCGGTTCCGCGCCCGGCAGGAGCCGCCGCGGACGCTGTCGGTGATGCCGCTCGGCGACCGCGGCGAGCTCTTGCGCCGCCGGCTGGCCGCAGTGGCGTCCAGCCCGTACGGGGACCGCTCGGAGTACCGGCGTCTGGAGCAGGAACTGAGTGAGCTGGGCGGCTGAGTCCGCAGCGTTTCATGTCCCAAGTGCTTTCCGATCTGCTTTCCGAACTGCGTGGCGTGATGAGGGGTAGCGAGATGACGAACACGGAACCGAGCGCTCAGGGCGTTCCGGCGGACGCGATGCGGCGTCTGGCCGAGTTGGAGCCGGGCAAGCCCGGTTCGATCTTCACCAGCGATCTGTCGGTCAACGAGTTCCTGCTGGTGCGCGAGGCGGGCTTCAAGCCGATCGGCCTGGTGCTCGGCAGCTCGATCTACCACGTGGGGATCCAGATCGGCCGCTGGGGCAAGAACCAGGAGCTGGAGACCCTCAGCCAGGCGATGTACCACGCGCGGGAGTTGGCGATGACGCGGATGGAGGCCGAGGCCGCCGCGCTGGGGGCGGACGGCATCGTCGGCGTGCGGCTGACGGTCGAGGCGCGCGAATTCGGCAACGACGTGGCCGAGTTCATCGCCATCGGCACCGCCGTCAAGGCCGACAACCCGCCTCCGGGGGGCGGCAGCTGGCGCAACAACAAGGGCCAGCCGTTCACCTCGGATCTGTCCGGGCAGGACTTCTGGACCCTGATCCGGGCCGGCTACGCGCCGCTGGGCATGGTGATGGGTACCTGCGTCTACCACATCGCCCACCAGAAGATGGGCGCGGTGTTCTCCAACCTGGGCAAGAACGTCGAGATCGAACAGTTCACCCAGGCGCTCTACGACGCGCGCGAGCTGGCGATGGCGCGGATGCAGTCCGAGGCGGAGGCGCTGCACGCCGAGGGCGTGGTCGGGGTGCAGCTGAACGCCCACAACCACCGCTGGGGCGGCCACACGACCGAGTTCTTCTCCATCGGTACGGCGGTCCGGCCGCTGCGGGCCGACCACGAGATCGAGCGGCCGACGATGGTGCTGAGCCTCGACGGGTGAAAAGCTCTAGCCTTGGTCCGGTTGTATACGTTGAGTGCAGTTGAGCGCAGGGGCTGACGATGAGCGAGCAGGATCCGTTGCCGGCGCGGCCGGAGGACGTGAACGGTGCGGTCGAGGGCGAGGTGGGGGACCAGGGCACGTCGATCGACATGCTCGCCGCCGCGCTGCGCCAGGACTCGGCGGACCTGGAGATCTACGTCAAGGTGCTGACGGACTCGCTGGCCGACGCGCTGCCGGTGGGGTCGGTGGCCTTCGAACGCAAGCGGACCGTGAGCGACCGGCTGTCCGGGCGTGAGGGAAAGGTCGAGAAGCTCGAGGTCTCGCTGGACGACCGGCGCCTGATCCTCACGGTCGCGCACGGTCGGCCGCAGGGTGAGGTGGCCACAGTGGTGCGCGGGGTTGTGCTGTCGCGCAAGCCGGTGGCCCTGGACGAGTGGGTCAGGGAGCTGGCGACAGCGGTGGCGCTGCGGGCCCAGTCCGATGCCAGGGCCCGTGCCGCTCTGCAGAAGCTGGTGCTCGGCGGCTGAGGCCGCCTGTGACGCCGCTGCCTCACTCGACCGAGTGACGTCTGCCGCGCGTTCCGGCCACGGTGCCGGAACGCGGGGCTTCTGTCAGAGCGACACGGTGGCGCGGAAGAGCGTGGCGGCGGACCCGTCTCCGGCTGCACTGCTGACCAGCAGGTCGGCGTCGGCGGCGGAGACGAAGGCAGATTCGCCGCGGGCGAGCGTCAGTGATCCCCCGCCGGCGTCGGTGAGGACCACCGACCCCTCGGTGCAGAGCAGGATCTGCGGGACCGTGGCGGGGATGCGGCGGGCCCCGGTCGCCGGACCGCCGAGGGTGTAGCGGGAGAGTCGGAACTCGTCGATGGGCGTGGGGTAGAGCTCCTCGCCGTCGGAGCCGGGGACCGGGACGGGGCGAAGGATCGCGGGGTCCGCGCTGCGGAAGTCGACGATACGGAGCAGCTCGGGAACGTCCACGTGCTTGGTGGTCAGGCCGCTCCGCACCACGTTGTCCGAGTTCGCCAGGATCTCCACGCCGAGACCGCTGAGATAGGCGTGCGGGACGCCTGCCCCCAGATAGAGGGCCTCGCCGGGCTGGAGCCGGACGTGGTTGAGGAGCAGGGCGGCGATCACTCCCGGGTCGTCCGGGAAGGCCCGGGCAAGACCCGCGTAGGAGCTCAGCGAGGAGATCAGCCCGGCCGGAAGGCCGGAGTACGCGGCGGGGTCGTCCTTCGCCGCGACGGCCGCCCGTCCTAGGGCCGCGGCCGTCGCCGGCACCGTCTCCGCAACGCTCGCGGGCGCTGCGGTCAGGACGGCGGTCAGCACCTCGCGGAGCGCCTCGCCCTCGGGCTTCGTCCGCAGGGTATCGATGAGCGGAGTGAGTGCGGGCACCGCGAGGGATTCGAGGAGCAGCACGGTGTCGGCCGGGCGACGGAATCCGCAGAGCCCGACGAAGTCGTCCAGGGCGCAGATGAGTTCGGGCTTGTGGTTGGCGTCCCTGTAGTTGCGGTGCGCCGCGTCGATGGGGACGCCCCGGGACTCCTCCTCGGCGAATCCGGTGCGGGCCTGGTCGAGATCGGGGTGCACCTGGAGGGACAGCGGCTCGCCTGCGGCGAGGATCTTGAGCAGGAAGGGCAGCGAGGGGCCGAACCGCCCGACGGCGGCGGCTCCGAGTTCGCCCTCGGGGTCCGCGTCGATCACCGCGTCGAGGGGCTGAGGGCCCTGTCCGCGGTCGATGACGGAAGGCGCACCCGGGTGTGCACCCATCCAGAGCTCTGCCTGCGGCTCGCCCGTGGGCGGCGTGCCGAGCAGTGCGGGCAGCGCCGTCCGGGAACCCCAGGCGTAGGGGCGGATGGTGTTGGTCAGGCGGTCCACGGCACAGGTCCTGATCTGAACTGGTCGGACTATTACTCCGAACGAAGCGGGCGCATACGTCAGCGGATGCGGTGGTCGGTGGGGTCAGTGGGGTCGGTGGGGTCGGTGGGGTCAGTGGGGTCAGTGGCATCGGGGACGTCGGTGGGGTCAGTGGCATCGGGGGAGCCGGCCCCGGCCGAGGCGAGGCCGAGATAGACGGCGGCGAAGTCGGTCAGCGCGACGAGTTCGGCGAGGGCTTCGAGAGCGTCCGCGCGGCTCGAGCTGAGCTCGCTGAGGGACACCTCGTGGTCGTCGGCGAGGCGCTGGGCGCGGGCCAGGGTGTGGCGCGACACCGAGGGGACCGCCGCGTCCGGTGCGGCAGCGCGCCGCTCCCCGCGCGTCTCGTCGTCGGCGCGGTCCGGCTGCGGGACGTCCGAATGCGCGCCGTTCGAATGCGCGGCGTCCGGCTGCGAGGTGCGCCGGAGGAGCAGCACCTTGAGCTGAAGGCCGTCGGTCTCCTCGGTGCGGTCGCGGAAGAAGTCGTCGGCGGACGGGCCCGCCGCGAGCTGCCCTTCGAGCAGCCCGCGCTGCGTGGTGAGGGCCTCGGGCAGCATGCCGGAGAGCGCGGGGCGGCCTGCCTGATCGGCGAGCATGCCGGTGAACCGGAGGGCTGCCGCGGCGGTGCACGGACCGTCGCTCCAGATCAGCGGCAGTACGCCGTCGAGTTGGACGGCGAGGGTCTTGGCCGGGTTGCCGTAGGTGTCGGCGCCGGGGCGGCAGCGCACGGCCACCTTGTCCAGCCGGTCGGCGACGGCCTGGAGCGAGGCGGGAGGAGCGGCCGCCAGGCCGATCCGGTCGGCGAGGGCGAGCGCCGGTGCCAGCAGTGCCCAGAGCGCCGAGGGTGCGTCGCGGGGCAGGTCACCGTCGCGGTTCGCGCGGTCTCCGGGCGCGGCTGCGGACGGCACATAGGGCAGGGGGAGACCCCTGGTCTGCACGGCGGCCTCGGCCAGGGGCGTGTCCGCCGGGGCGACCACGACCACGGCGCAGCCCCGTACATACGCCTGCTGGATGAGGGAGGTGAGGCCGGGCTCGGTCCCGCTGATCGAGAGGACGAACAGCAGATCGGATGGGCCGGTCCAGCCGGGGAGGGACCAGATCAGGCCGGCGCCGAAACCGGTGGTGCGGGTGGCCGACTCGTCCGAGGTCGTCGGGCGGAGCACCGTGACCGGGCAGCTTCCGCCGACCAGGGCCGCGAGCAGGTCCCCGGCGAGTGCGGCGGCGCCGTGTCCGGCGACGAAGGCGGCGCGGGGCCGGCCCTCCGGCTGGAGCCGGTCGAGCCCGGCCTCCCACGCGAGGCGTACGGCGGTGCGCACGGTGGCTCCGGCCGAGGCGAGGTCGAGCAGCACTCCCGAGGTGTCGGCGCGTGCCAGCACCTCGGGGTCGTCCAGTACCCACTCCTCGATCATGTGGTGGCCTCCCGGGCTCTGTCCGGCTGGGGGACTCATGCGGGGCGGGGTCAGGCAGGACCGGTCAGGCGGGGCGTCGGGCCTCGTCGATGAGAAGCACCGGGATGCCGTCCCGCACGGGGTAGGCCAGACCGCAGTCGGACGAGGTGCAGACGAGCTCGTCGGCCGTCTCGCGCAGCGGTGCGTGGCACTGCGGGCAGGCGAAGATCTCCAGCAGGGCGGGGTCGATGCTCATGACCGGTGTGCTCCGAGGGGGTGGGGGACGGACGGCGGGTCTCGATGGCGCGGCGGGACGACGGTGGGCGGGACGCGGATACGTCCTCGGGACGCTACCGTACCGCCGTCCCGTCCGGGTTCGGACGGACGGGAGGGGGCTTCGACGGCCGGAAGCGGGTGGGCGGGGTCAGCCCCGGACCAGGGCGAGGACCTCGTCGCGGACCTTGGCCATGGTGGCCTCGTCCCGGGCCTCGACGTTGAGCCGGAGCAGCGGCTCGGTGTTGGAGGCGCGGAGGTTGAACCACCAGTCCCGGTTGGTGACGGTCAACCCGTCGAGCTCGTCGAAGGTGACTCCGGGAACGTCCGCGTAGGCGGCGCGGACTGCGGCGCCGCGCGCCGCCTGGTCGTCGACAGTGCTGTTGATCTCGCCGGACGCGGCGTAGCGGTCGTACTCGGCCACGAGCGCGGACAGCGTGCCGTCCTGGGCGCCGAGCGCGGCGAGGACGTGCATCGCGGCGAGCATGCCGGTGTCCGCCCGCCAGAAGTCGCGGAAGTAGTAGTGCGCGGAGTGCTCCCCGCCGAAGACCGCGCCGGTGCGGGCCATCTCCTGCTTGATGAAGGAGTGCCCGACGCGGGTGCGGACGACCTTGCCGCCGTGCTCGCGGACGACCTCGGGGACGGTCCAGGAGGTGATCAGGTTGTGGATGATCGTCGGCTCCTCCTCGCCGCCCGCCTTGGCCCGCGCCAGCTCGCGGACCGCGACCAGGGCGGTGATGGCGGACGGGGAGACCGGCTCGCCGCGCTCGTCGACGACGAAGCAGCGGTCGGCGTCGCCGTCGAAGGCCAGGCCGATGTCCGCGCCGACCTCGCGGACCTTGGCCTGCAGGTCGACCAGGTTCTTCGGATCGAGCGGGTTGGCCTCGTGGTTGGGGAAGGTGCCGTCGAGCTCGAAGTACATCGGGACGATGTCCAGCGGCAGGCCGCCGAGGACGGTCGGCACGGTGTGTCCGCCCATCCCGTTGCCCGCGTCGACGGCGACCTTCAGCGGGCGGATGCCGGAGAGGTCGACCAGGCCGCGCAGGTGGTCGGAGTAGGGCTGCAGCTCGTCCTGTTGGGTGATCCGACCGGTGGGGGCGTCCGAGCCGGGAACGGTGACCGTGCCGTCCTCGGCGGTCCAGGACTCCACCAGCTCGCGGATCTCCGTGAGACCGGTGTCCTCGCCGACCGGGGAGGCCCCGGCGCGGCACATCTTGATGCCGTTGTACTGGGCCGGGTTGTGGCTCGCGGTGAACATCGCGCCGGGCAGGTCGAGCTTGCCGCTGGCGAAGTACAGCTGGTCGGTCGAGCAGAGGCCGATCTCCACGACGTCAGCGCCCTGGGCGGCCGCGCCCTCGGCGAAGGCCCGCGACAGGCCGGGCGACGAGGGCCGCATGTCGTGCCCGGTGACGATCGAGGTCGCGTCGGTGATCCGGACGAAGGCGGCGCCGAAGGCGCGGGAGAGCGCCTCGTCCCACTGCTCGGGGACTACGCCGCGCACGTCGTACGCCTTCACGATCTGCTTGAGGTCACGCACTCGGGATCTCCGCCATTCTGGTCCGCGGTCACAGCTGGTACGCCGAAGATTACCGGCTACGTGTGAACGCGATGCGCCTACTGCGCGTCGGGTGAGCGCAGCACCCGCAGGTGCCCGCGCCGGCCGACCTCGGTGGGGTCGGCCGGGCTGCCGCCGTCCTGGCGCCGGGCCGGCGGCCGGGCGGCCTCGCGGACCGCGTTGGCCAGGGCTTCGAGGTCGTCGCCGGTGGGGCGGATCGGCCCGGAGTCGACCGTGAGCCGGACGACCTCCCACCCCCGGGGGGCGGTCAACCGCTCGGAGTGCTCGGCGCAGAGGTCGTAGCAGTGGGGTTCGGCATAGGTGGCGAGCGGGCCGAGAACCGCGGTCGAGTCCGCGTAGACGTACGTCAGCGTCGCGACTGCGGGACGACCGCACGCGGTGCGCGAACAGCGACGTACAGGGCTCACGACGATGGACGGTACCGCACTCGTGACCGGGCCGCGACGACCCTCCCCCCGTGTCGCCCCGCGGAGGCCCGGCCGAATGGACCGGGAACGTACCAAACGTCAGTAGTCTTGCCCGGATGGACAGACCAGCCGCCCCCGACAGCCGTCCCCGCCGACGTGACCGCCACGGCCGGGGACTGCGCGGCCCCCTGGCACCGCCGCAGGTGCCGATGTCGCTCAGCCGTTCCGAGCTCTTCGACGACTACGTGCGGGAGTCCGTGGAACGGCTCGAACGGCGCTGGCCGCAGCTGGGCGAGGTGGAGTTCGCGGTCCAGGACGTGCCGGGGCCCCTGCCGGGCGAACCCGAGCCCGACCTCGACGACGTGCGCGCGGACGACGTGCCGCTGGGCCGGCTGCTGCCCGCCGAGCAGGGCAGGCCCAACCGGATCGTGGTCTACCGGCGTCCGGTGGAGACCCGCGCGAAGGGCCGGGACGAGCGCGCCGCGCTCGTCCACGAGATCGTCGTGGAGCAGGTCGCGGAGTTGCTCGGGGTCGACCCGGACGCGGTCGACCCCTCCCCCGACGCGGACTGAAGCCCTGCGGGCGATCGTTCTGGGCACCAGGTGTTCAGGGCATCAGCTCAGGGCATCAGCTCAGGGCATCAGCTCAGGGCATCAGGATCGAGTCGTCCTGGACCGCGTGCGGGATCTGCACCGTGCTGTGGTCGTCCGCGAGCGGCTGAAGCGTGAACACCGGCACCGAGGCGTCGTCGTGCCCGATCTGGCGGGCCCCGTAGACCGCGCCGCCCGACACCGGCTCCACGGTCACCGCGAAGGTGCCGCCTGCTGGCGCCTTCGGCGTCACCGACACCGTCGCCCCGGCGGGAATCTGCACGTTCTGCACGGCGGGCGTGCCACCGTCGCCGATCGAGCTGACCTTCACCACCGCCGCCGCGTCCGTCGCGCTGAGCAGCAGCGTGGTGTCGCCGCCGCTGCTCCCCGCCGCCGTGGCCCGCTGCCCGACGGGCCCGCCGCCGGCGATGTAGCCGGTGTCCGTGCCGCCCTTGCCGCCCCGTACCACCTGGATTCCGGCGATGACGGGGGCCGGCTGGGTCGGATCCGTGGGGGTGAGCCGCATGGCCGCCGGCTGTCCCCTGGTGATGTTGCCCAGGTCGACGGCGGTGACCATGCCCGCCTTGACGTGCACGGTCTCATGTCCGGCCGGGGTGATCCAGCCGCTCTGCGAGGCCAACTGGACCTTGAGGTCGGCGTCCAGGGTGCCCGGGGCGGCCAGGACCAGTGTGGCGTCGGTGAGATCGCCAGGCAGCCCGGCGATGACCTGGGCGGCGGCGGCCGAGGTGGCCGGCAGCCAGTCCGCCCCCTTGGAGCCGCTGTCGGCGTGCAGGGCGGCCGCGACCCGGCCGCTGCGCACGATCACGTGAACGGACAGGAAGGCGTTGTCGTTGCCCGGGCTCAGCAGGGTCGACAGCAGCAGCGACGTGGTGCCGCCCGCCGGGACGTTGATGTTGGATGCCTGCGTGTTCTCCGCCTCGCCGCCGGGGCCGAAGATCTGGATGTCCACGTCGGCGCCGGTGGCCTCGGCGTTGGTCAGTTCGAGGTAGTCCGAGCTGCCCTTGTTGGAATCAGCCCCGGCGAACCAGAATTCGGTGCCGGGTGAGGTGCAGGCGGTTCCGGACAGGGTGTGCCCGGGACCGGCGGTGGTCTGCTGCACGGTGTAGCCGGGAGCGGTCGCCCCGTCCGCGGTGGCGAGCAGCGCCGCGGCCTTGTCGCCGGTGGCCGCCTTGGCGGTGCTGCCGCCGCCGACCTGGGTCTGCTTGGCCAGCACGGAGCCGCCGCCCGCGGTGAGCGGGCCGAGGGACGCCGTGCCGGGGTTCGAACCGGCACCCGCGGCGGCGCTGACCGAACCCGAACCGGTGCCGGACGCCGGTACCCCGGGTACGGCGAGGCTGTAGCCGGTACTGCCGTTGAGGCCCTGCAGCGGCGGCGGGCAGACCAGGGTGCTGTGCTGGACCGAGGTGAGCACGGTCGCGCCCGCGACGGCGGCCTGCCCGGTCGGCGGGTGGACCTCGGCGATGCCCACGGCGAGCGCGAGTACGCCGACGGCGCCGAGCAGGGACTGCGTGGTGCGGCTGATCATGCCTCAGCTCCCGGCTTCGTCGTGGTGCGGGCGGCGAGTGTCCCGTGTGGGCTCCGGTGACGGCGCCTGAAGCCAGGGATCGTCGGGCGGCAGCGAGCCGTACACCCCGGAGTCGTGCGGGTCCGCCCCCTGGCCGGGGGCGGGCGCGCCGCCGGACCAGCTGTAGCCCTCGGCGGCGTAGGGCTGGGCGGCGTGGTGGGACGGAACGCCCGGCCCGCCCTCCGGCTGCTGCGGCGCGTACTCCTGCGGGGCGTACTGCTGTTCGCCGTACGGCTGCTGGGCGTAGCCCTGCTCGCTGTAGTAGGGCTGGTCGGGGTAGGGCTGGACGCCGTAGGGCTGCTCCGGGTACCCCTGCTCGGCGGCGTACGGCTGCTGCTCGTACGGCTGTTGCTCGTACGGCTGGGCCTGGTACGGCTGTGGGGGGCTGTAGGGCTCCGGTGCGGCGTACTGGTCCCAGCCGTAGGGCTGGTCCGGCTGCTGGGACTGCGCCGGCTGCGGCTGCTGCTGCTCCCAGCTCTGCTGTGCCGGGACCGAGGCGTAGACGCCCTGCTGGGCGTCCTGGCCGGACTCCTGGCCGGGCTCCTGCCCGGCTTCCTGCTCCGGCGAGTCCGGCGCGCCCTCGCCCGACGCCGCGAGGCGCCGTGCGCGTCGGGAACCGGGCAGCGGCGGCTCTCCGGCGAGCTGCTGCTCGACCTCGCCCTCCTCCGGCTGGTCGTCGTCCCTGCGGTCGCGCCGCCCAGGGAGAGCCAGCACCAGCACGACCAGCGCCAGGAAGCCCTGGCCTGCGATCCAGGCGGTGTGGATGGGGCTCTCGTGGTAACTGACCGCCAGCTGCCCGCCTGCTGCGGGCAGTTGGAAGCCCTGCGCCCAGCCGTCGACGGTGGTCGGCGTGAGGGCCTTGCCGTCCAGGGTCGCCTGCCAGGACGCGTCGGCCGGGTCGGCGAGCCGCAGGACGCGTCCGTCGGCTCCGCTCGGAACCGTCGCGGCGACGTCGACCGGCCCGGCGGGCACGGCCACGTCGGCGGTGCCGGGGGTGCGGATCACCGCGCGGGCGACGTTCAGGGTCACCCGCCAGATGCTGGCGCTCTGCTGCTGGTTGAGCCGGGTCAGCCCGGGCGTCGCGTTCAGGGTGGCCGTGAGCTGGGCGCTGACCGGCGCCTGGACCAGCACGAACTGGACGGCGTAGCCCGCGAGTCCGGCCGCCTGGTCGCCGCCCGCGCCGGCGGCGAGGTTGGCGACGAGCGCGTTCAGGTTGGCGGAGGGGCCGGCCGCGTCGACGGTCTCGGCGCTGCCGACGGTGGGTCCGGCGCCCCGGGTGAGCGAGTACGAGACGACCCCGCCGGAGTGGCTGGTGCGCAGCACCAGGGTGCGGACCTGGTCGACGGTCGCGGCCTGCTCGGCGATGAACGCCGGGACGAGTTGGCCGTTGCCGCGCGCCAGCGGGGCGCCCGCTCCGCGGACGATCCACCAGCCCGCCGCAGCAACGGGAGCGAGCCCGGCGGCGACCAGGACGAGTGCGGCGACGGGCTGCCGCCAGCCGAAGTCGATCCCGGCGACGCGCGCGCGGGCCCCGTCGGCCCCGATGGCGGCCGCGGAGAGCAGCGCGATCCCGGCGAGCAGGGTCGCCGGACCGGCCCACGCCGACACGGCCTGCACGCCGGGCCCCGGGGAGACCTGGGTGGTGCCGGTGAGGACCGCGCCAAGGATGCCGAGGGCGGCCGCGCCCCAGGCGGCGACGACCGCGCGGCGGCGGTCCGCGCGCAGCAGTGCGGCGAGTGCGGCGAGGACGATGCCGACGACGAGCAGGCCGGGGACGGTCCCGCTGCCGCCCGGGTCGAGCAGCAGCAGCCCGGTGGGGGTGGCGGTGGGGCCGACCGCACCGGGCACCCCGGCTTCGAGCAGCAGCCGCGCGGGGTGCGTCAGCAGGCTCAGCGACCAGGGGGCGAGGACCAGCAGCGGGGTGCCGACGATGGCCAGGCAGCGCAGGCCCAGGCCGCGCAGCGCGCCCGCGCCGCTGCCGAAGGCCCCGCCGCGCACGAAGACGGCGGCCAGCGAGCCGACCGCGAGCAGCAGTCCGAGCACCCAGGTGAGGGGGACGAACGCGGTGGTGAGGGTGAGCAGCAGGGCCGCGACCCAGGCGCTGCGCCAGCCGGGGCGTCCGCCTCGGGCCGCCGTCTCGCGGCGGATGCCGAGGCCGACCGCGACGGCGGCGGCACGGGCCAGCGGCGGCAGCAGTATGGCGAGGACGGCGGTGCCCAGGCGGCCCTGGGCGAGGGCGCCGGTGGCCGCGGGCAGCAGCGCGTAGCCCGCGCTTGCCCAGGCACGGACCAGCCGGGATTCGATCAACGGCCGGGACACCAGGTAGGCGGACACTCCGGCCAGCGGCACGGCCAGGAGCAGCACCAGGCTGATGGCGAGGCCGGGGTTGCCGAGGAACAGACTCGACAGCAGGGCCAGCACGCCGAGGTACGGGGGCGACCCGCCGGCCGAGCCGACGCCGCTGGCCTGCCAGCTCGCGGCGTACTGGTTCCAGAGGTCGGTGGCGCCGCCGGGGGCGGGGAGCAGCGCACCGCCGTACAGCGCGCCGGTGCCGAGCACGCCGCGGCAGGCGACCAGGGTGAGTGCCAGCAGCCCGGCGAAGAGCACCGGCGCGGGCTTGCGGGCGATCCGCTTGAGCTTGGCGAACTGCTCGATCTCCAGGAACTCGGAGTCGTCGTCGACGGGTCCGGACTCGACCGAGCCGTGCCGGCTCGACGCGGCCTCGCTGCCGGTCTTCCCGGCGAACTCGGCGACGAGGTTCTCGACGGCCGCGCGCGCGGTGGCGCCCGGCGCGGGGAACAGGCTGCGGTCGTCGAGGGCGTCGTGACTGCGGGTACGGCTGCGGCGGACGCGTCCGGTGAGAACCCGGCCGAATCGCAGCAGGACGTGCGCCAGCCCGGCGAACTCGTCCATGGCCTGGCCCGGTGTCTTGCCGAGGAGGTAGCCGAGGGCCCGGAGCAGGGTGCTGAGGGTGATCCGCAGCACCAGGTACGGCACCAGCGCCAGCCGGGAGTTGGTGAGCAGCGTGTAGACCGCGCCGGACTTGTCGATGCGGTGCGGCCGGTCGGAGCGGGAGCAGTCGATGGGCCGGCGCTCGCGGCTGGCGGCCTCGGCGTGCCGCAGGATCGCGTCGGGGGCGACGACGGTGCGGTGCCCTGCTGCGGCGACGCGCCAGCAGAGGTCGACGTCGTCGCGCATCAGCGGCAGGAACGGGTCGAAGCCGCCCAGTTCCTCGAAGACGTCGCGGCGGATGAGCATGCCGGCGGTGGAGACGGCGAGGACGGGGCGGACCTGGTCACGCTGACCCTGGTCCTGCTCGCGTCGGTCCAGACCGGTCCAGCGGCGTCCGCTGCGGGCGATGCTGACGCCGACTTCGAGCAGTTGGCGGCGGTCGTACCAGCTGCGCAGCTTGGGGCCGATGACCGCGGCGGACGGGGTGGTCTCGGCGACCTGGAGCAGCTTGCGCAGGGCGTCGGGGTGCGGCTCGCAGTCGTCGTGGAGCAGCCAGAGCCACTCGACGGGTTCGACCGAGCCGCCTGCCTGGAGCTGGTCGGCGGCGAGCTCGTCGTGGTGCCCGAGCGGGTCGCCGAACTGGTCGTGGGTGCCGCTGACCGGGTCGTAGCCGCTGGCGGAGATGACGTAGGGGAGGTCCTGGGCGCGCAGCGGGGAGGTCGCGCGCACGGTCTCGTTGACGGCAGTGCCGAAGCCGGTGCGCCGACCGTACTGGTGCACCGCCTGGGAGCCGAGGGCGTCCGAGAGCAGCCGCAGAGAGTCGTCGGCGGAGCCGGTGTCCGCGGCGAGGACGCGCTGGACCGGACGGTCCTGGCCGAGCAGTCCGTTCAGTGCCTGGGGCAGCCAGCGGGCACCGTCGTGGCTGACCAGGACGGCGGTGACCAGGTGCCTCGGGTAGGCCGGGGGCCGTCCGGGGGCGGGTTGGCCATAGGGAGTCGTCGCTGTTGCAGTCATCGCGGTGGCGGGCCCCGGTTCGCTGGGTGGCAGGGTGTCCGGGCGGCCTGCGGGACACGCTCCGGGCGCCCCACACTAACGGTTGACTACGGGGGCGATGGGAACCGGTGTGGAAATGTGAGAAGCGGGGGCTCTCCGTGCGGTTGTGGGAAGCGGTCATACGGGTGCGACATGCGAGTGCGACATGCGGGTGCGGTCATGACGAAGCCCCGCCCAGGCTGTGGCAGCGGGCGGGGCTCGCGTCAGTACGTGGTTGTCCGCGACGGGGCGGCGTCCATTTCGGACGACGGACGTCCTGATCTCAGACGACGGCCTTCTTGAGGCGGCGGCGCTCACGCTCGGAGAGACCGCCCCAGATGCCGAAGCGCTCGTCGTTGGCCAGGGCGTACTCCAGGCACTCGGAGCGAACCTCGCAGGCAAGGCAGACCTTCTTGGCCTCCCGGGTCGATCCGCCCTTTTCCGGGAAGAAGGACTCGGGATCGGTCTGGGCGCACAAGGCGCGTTCCTGCCAGCCAAGCTCTTCCTCACCGGCGTCCTCGTCGGCGATCATCAACTCAAAGAGCTCGCTCATCAGCGCGCCTCCTACCCCTCTTCAGCGTGCGTCCCCGTGGTGCGGTCGTTGGCCAAAGTGACGAAACGACACGAGTGAAATTACAAGTGCGCAACTCTGGCCGAGTCAAGCGATGCTCTGGTATTGGGCCCGGGATTCACTCCCTGGAACCAAGCGGCCACGATAAGTGTGCATATCCGGACAAACCGGGAGACGTGGTATCCGGCGTCCTCATGCGCCCCACCCGGACGCCCCACCACAAAGGACGGGGCTGCCAGGGGTCCGGTTGCAGCGTGCCCCGAGGAGGGCAGCGCCGGCGCACCGGTGTCGAGCGCGTCGTTCCCGGCGATCTTCAGGTGCAAACCCGAGAGCTGATTTATCCCCTGATCGGGTGATCTATTCCGCATCGTCCGAGCTGAGAGTTGACAGCGGGCAGAGCCGCAGGGTGTCCTTGTCCCTATGTCAGAGCACCGCACGCACCCCGAGAGCCTCGTCGCCGAGCTCCGCCGTGCCGCCAGTGCGCTCTGTTGCCGCTGTAGCTAGGGCCTGACCCCGGTCGGGCCCTGTGGTCGTTCCCGGCTGGTCACCCGCCGGGATTCCGACCGTTCGGGAAGCACCCTCCCCCAGCTCACGGCGCCAGCAAGGACATTCGCTCTCATGTCTTCACCCCTCCCCGACCGGGCCCGGGCCACTCGAACCTGGGCCGACGGGCTCAGCGACGTCAGCATCGCGGGTGACCCGCTCGCCTGGCCCCACCTCGCGCCCCGGCCGCTGGCCCACCCCACCACCGTCGGCGACTTCGCCGCCCTCGCCCGCAGGGTCGCCGCGGACCGCGAGCGCTGGGAGCCGATGGTGCGCTACAACGCGCTCACCCGCTGGTACGGGCAGCTGGAGACCGGGCCCGGCTACGAGGTGTGGCTGCTCAGCTGGCTGCCCGGGCAGGGCAGCGGCCGCCACGACCACGGACGCGCCTCCGGCGTGCTCACCGTCCTGGCCGGCGAGCTGACGGAACGTTCGCTGACCGGGGCCGGGGAGACCGAACGGCGGCTGACGGAGGGCGGGCAGCGGGTCTTCGCGCCCGGCTACGTGCACGAGGTCGTCAACACCTCGCTGGAGCCCGCGGTGAGCCTGCATGTCTACTTCCCCGGACTCACCGAGATGACGCCGTACGGACCGGGCTGGGGACAACCGGCACGGGCCCGGCAGCCGCAGCGCGCGGAGCGCTGACCAGGTCCGCCGTACGCGCCAGCCGTCGCACCGCGATTCCCGCGATCACCAGGCAGAGCGCCCCCGCGTACGCCTGCTGCTGGAGGTCCCGGCCCAGCACGATCATCACCTCGCCGGCGGCCGGGACGGCGAGCCACTCCCAACTCCCCTCCAGCGCGACCAGGGCCACCACCAGCAGCGCGTACCAGGGGTAGCCGGGAGCGGCGAGGAACAACGCGGTGCCGACGACGACCAGTGAACCGCGCCAGGGCGCGTCCGGGTCGCCGTTGCGCAGGACGTGGAACACGGCGGCCAGCAGGACCGCGGCGACCACGGCCGGCAGCAGCCGGCTCGGCAGTCCCAGCAGCGTCAGCAGGCCGAACCGGCTGCCCTGGTCGTAGCCCTCCTCCTGGAGGTAGCCCGGCAGGTAGCCGATCACGCCCAGGCCGGAGGCGAGGACGTAGGGGACGTAGCAGAGCAGGAAGGTGACCCCGGCCACAGCGGGGACCGTGAGATCGCGCAGGCGCGGACGGCGGCCCCGGGCGAGGGCGCCCGACACCGCTCCCGGCAGGGCGAGCACGGGGATCAGCTTGGTCGCTGTCGCCGCACCGAGCAGCACTCCGCCCAGGACCCGGCCCAGTACCCGTCCGTTGCCCGGCCCCCAGCGGGCGCACCCGAGCACGCCCAGCCCACACACCATCAGCAGCGCCCCCAGCGCATCCACATGGGCGTCGTTGACGGCCCAGAGCGCCACTCCCGGGCACCAGCCCCACAGCGCGGCCCGGTGCAGCGGCGCGCGCGTCCGGCGCAGAACCAGCAGCAGCGCGCCCGTGGTCAGGACCGCGACGAGCGCTCCCCCGGCCTGTGCGGTACGCACCCCGTGGCCGCCGGTGAGCCGCCCGGCCTCGTACAGGCCGAGGAACCAGACCTCGGCGACCGGCGGGTAGATGGTGTGCACGGTCGGACGGTTGACGTGCGTGCAGATGCCGCCGGAACGGCGGAGGTCCCAGCCGGTGCAGGAACCGGTGACGGGGAACAGCGCGGGCTCCTGGGCGCGCAGCGCGGCCAGGTGCGGGTCGGTGGGGGCGTAGGCGTAGGGGGAGATCCCCGCGGCCTGGACATGGCCGTCCCACAGGTAGCGGTAGGCGTCGTCGCTGGTCCGGGGCGGGGCGAGGAGGCCGGTGAGGGCGACCGCGAAACTGCCGACGAGGACCAGTGCGGCGGTGCGGCGCGGGGGTACCCGGCGCAGCAGCACGATGGCGAGCGCGAACAGTGCGCCGTCGGCGAGGTACCAGACGTGCAGCGGGACCAGATTGCCCAGGGTGCCGCCGCCGACGAAGGTGTAGGCCAGCGCGGCCACGAGGGCGGCGACGGCGACGGCGCACGGCCAGGTGGCGCGGACGTCGCCGCGCCGGGCGGGCCCCGGGGAGGAGGGGACGGCCCGGCGCGGGGCTCGGAGGGTGGTGGACACCCTGTCACCCTGGCATCGGCAGGGTCGTCGTGGGGCCGATCAGGGGGCCCTGTACGACTTCCGTAAGGAGCGGCCCCGCACTGCCGCACCTGCTCGTATCCGCCCTCATTTCGCCGCTCGTATCCGCCGCAGGGCGAGGAAGTGGCGGCCCCGGGCGCTCCACGAGTCGCTGGGGCCGAGGCCGACGTGTCCGGCGATGCCGACGGTCGCTGCGGCGCCGAGCCTGGCCCAGGGGAAGGACGGCCCGCAGCGGCCCCAGGCGTCCTCGACGGTGACGGTGACCCGCTCGTCCAGCTCGGCCGGTTCGACCTCGACGAGCAACACCCCGCTGGGGGCCAGGAGTTCGGCGGCGCGGCGGAGCAGGGCCTCGGGGTCGCCGCCGATGCCCAGGTTGCCGTCGGCCAGGAGCGCGGTGCCCCAGCGACCCTCGCCGGGGAGCGGGTCGAAGACCGAGCGGCACAGGGCGCTGCCGCCGATGCCCCGGGTGCGGGCGACAGCGGCGTGGGTGATGTCCACGCCGAGAGCCGGCAGCCCGTACGACTGGAGTTCGGCGACGAGGCGGCCCGGGCCGCAGCCGAGGTCGATCGTCGGGACTCCGCGCCGCAGGCAGCGCAGCAGTAGGGTGCGGTCGGCCGAGTCCGGTGGGGCGCACCAGCGTTCGACGTCCAGGGGGTAGCGGTGTCCGTCGGGGCGGCGCAGCCACAGCGGGCCGCGCCCGGTGCGCATGGCCTCGGCGAAGGGGTCGTCCACCCAGGGGGCGCGCTCGGGGGCGAGGATGGCGGTCGTCACCTGGCGGCTCCCGCACGGACGGCTGTGTCGCTGAGGGAACGGGAACTGACGTTCCGCCAGCAGGCGGCGAAGAGACTGTCCGGCGCGAGCGCGGCGACCTCGGCCGCCTCGGCGACGGTGTCGACGTCGGTGAGCATCGGCAGCGTGGCCACCCGCAGGCCGGCCTGGTCGAGGCGCTCACGCAGCACCGCGCCGGTCACCGAGGTGGACATGGGAACGCCGACCAGCAGCCGCCGCGCCAGCTCCGCGCGCGGCCGGGCCAGACCCAGCGCCCAGAAGCCCCCGTCGGAGGCGGGACCGAACCAGGCGTCCACGCCGGACCGCGCCGCCGGGGCGAGCGGCTCGGCGAGCGTGCGCGCGGTCAGCTGCGGGGTGTCCATGCCGACGACCAGCGCCGGCGCGTCGCCCGCTACTGCGGCGAACGCCGCCGCCAGCCGTACGTCGAGACCGCCCCCGCTCTGCGGCACGACCTCCCAGCCCGGCGGCAGCCAGCGCCCTGGAGGGCCGTCCAGGACCAGCACCCGCCGCCCGGCCGGCACCTGGCCCAGCGTGCGCAGGGTGTCCGACAGCGCCGCCTCCGCCAGCTCGGCGGCCTGCCCGGGGGTGCAGGCTGGCGTCAGCCGGGTCTTCACCCGCCCGGGAACCGGGGCCTTGGCCAGCACCAGCAGGGTCGGGGCGGGTGCGGCCAGCAGAAAGCGCATGTCCTGGACCGCCTGCCGGACGCCCCGCAGCGTGCCGGTGACCTTGGACCGCCCGGCCCGGGGGCGGTACGCCACCTCGCGTTCCACGATCCGCATCCCGGCAGCCGCGCCCGCGAGGACCATCTCCAGCGGGTAGCCGGAGCGGCGGTCGCCGAGGCCGAGGCCGAGCAGGCGCTCGCGGCGCGCGACCCGCATCGGTCCCAGGTCGTGCAGCCGGGCGCCGGTACGGGTGCGCAGCCGCCGGGCCAGCTCGGCGTTGGCAAGCCGGGCGTGCAGCGGCCAGGCACCGCGCTCGGTCGGGCGGCGGCGCCCCAGCACCAGGTCGGCCGTGCCGTCCCGGACCAGGGCGACCAGGGCGGGCAGCTCGGCCGGGTCGAGCGAGGCGTCGCAGTCGCAGAAGGCGACGTACTCGGCGGTCGCCGCGAGCAGTCCCGCGTGGCAGGCCGCACCGAAGCCGCGCCGGGGCTCGGGCACCACCAGGGCGCCCAGCTCGCGGGCGAGGTCCGCGGAACCGTCGGTCGAACCGTTGTCCACGACGATGGCGCGACAGCCGTCCGGCATTCGATCGAGCACATAGGGCAGCGCCTCGACCTCGTCGAGGCAGGGCAGCACGACATCCACGCGATTCACCGCGTGCGGTGCATGAGGATTCGTCATGGCGCTCAAGGTACGAGCGGAAAGGTGGACAAATGCCCCAAGGGCTCCTTACGGAAGTCCTACGGGGTATCGCCGGAACAGATCCTCCCAGGCTGCGGCCTTCTACTCTCTGAGTGTGACCTCCTCACCTCCGCAGCACTCCCCCGACGGGCACATCCTCGTCGTTGACGACGACCCGACCGTCGCCGAGGTCGTCGCCCGCTACCTGCTCCGCGCCGGATACTCGGTCGAGCGCGCCGCAGACGGCCGAACGGCCCTGGAGCGGGTCGCCCGAACCCGCCCCGACCTGCTCGTCCTCGACCTGATGCTGCCCGAGATCGACGGCCTCGAGGTCTGCCGCCGGCTGCGCGCCGACCCGGCCGGGCGCGGCGTCCCGGTGGTCATGCTCACCGCCAAGGGGGACGAGCACGACCGCATCCTGGGCCTGGAGCTCGGCGCGGACGACTACGTCACCAAGCCCTTCTCGCCCCGGGAGCTGGTGCTGCGGATCCAGTCGGTGCTGCGCCGCAGCGCCGCCCCGACGCCGCCGCCCTCCCCCGAGCTGCTGCGCGCCGGGGACCTGGTCCTCGACCCCGGCGCCCGCCGGGCGCACCGCGCAGGCCGCGAGCTCGCGCTCACGCTGCGCGAGTTCGACCTGCTCGCGTTCCTGCTCCAGCACCCCGGCACCGCCTTCGGGCGCGAGGAGCTGATGCACCGGGTCTGGGGCTGGGACTTCGGCGACATGTCGACCGTGACCGTGCACGTCCGCAGGCTGCGCGAGAAGGTCGAGGACGACCCGGCCGCGCCTTGTCTGATCACCACCGTCTGGGGCGTCGGCTACCGGTTCGACCCCGTGTCGGACGCCAACGCTGAGAACGAGGCGGCAAGCGCATGAGCGACCTGATGCTGATGGCCAGTTACGCCGCCCTGGGCGCGGCGGCCGCCGGGGTGGTCGGCTGGCCCGCGGTCCTGCTGCTGCGCCGCCGCTCGCTGGCCCTCTCGCTGTTCACCGTGGTCTTCGTGACCGTCCTCGCCGTCGCCGCGAGCACCATAGCCGTCGCCGAGGCCATGCTCCCCGGTCATCACGACTTCCAGGTCGTCACCATCGTGACCTGCATGGGCTCCGTGGTCTCCCTGATCGTCGCCGCGCTGCTCAGCCGCCAGGTCGTCGCGGGGAGCCGGGCGCTGACCCGCGCCGCCCGTACGGTGGGCAGCGACGCCGGCTTCACCGCCCCTCTCGGGCCGCTGAGCTCGGAGCTCTCCGAGCTCAGCGCCGAGTTGTCGGCGACCAGCGCCCGCCTGGCGGAGTCCCGGCAGCGCGAGCGTGCGCTGGAGAGCTCCCGGCGCGAGCTGATCGCCTGGATCTCGCACGACCTGCGCACCCCCCTGGCCGGGCTGCGGGCCATGGCCGAGGCGCTGGAGGACGGCGTCGCCGACGAACCGCAGCGCTACCACTCGCGGATCCGCACCGAGGTGGACCGGCTGACCGGCATGGTCGACGACCTCTTCGAACTGTCACGTATCCAGGCCGGGGCGCTCACTCTCAGCCTCTCCCGGGTGTCCGTCTACGACCTGGTCGGCGACGCCATAGCCGGGGCCTACCCGCTGGCCCGCGAGCGCGGGGTGCACCTGGTCGGGGACAGGATCGCGCCGGCTCCGGTGGAGGTGGACAGCCGGGAGATCACCCGAGTGCTGGGCAACCTGCTGATCAACGCCATCCGGTCGACGCCGGTGGACGGGACCGTCGCGGTCGCCGCGCGGCAGGAGGAGGCCGAGGTCGTGGTGTCCGTCACGGACGGCTGCGGCGGCATCGACGAGCAGGACCTCGCCCGGGTCTTCGAGACCGGCTGGCGCGGCGGCAGCGCCCGGACCCCGCGCAAGGCGGCGACCGCTCCCGCCGGGGCGGTGCAGCACCACGGGGACACGGGCGCGGGGCTCGGCCTCGCTATCGTGCGCGGCATCGTGGAGGCGCACGCCGGGCACGCCTCGGTCCACAACGTGCACGGCGGCTGCTGCTTCGAGATCGCCCTGCCGGCCGCGATGCCGTGGGCCTGACGCCCGGCGCGTGACTCCCAGTACGGGGGCTCGCCCTGCGGCAGGTGCTCGCAGCGGCCAGGCTCCCGCGGCGGAGGGCTCGCGCGGGCGTGTGGCAGGGACTCGGGCGGCGGAACTCCTGCGACGGGGGCTCCCGCCCGGAGGGCTCGCGGCGGCGAGGTCCCCCCGGGGGCTCGCGCGGCGTGCGGCAGGAACTCCTGTGGCGGGACTCAGGCTGCGGGGGCTCCCGCCCCGGGGGGCTCGCGGCGGCGAGGTCCCCCCGGGGGCTCGCGCGGCGCGCGGCAGGAACTCCTGTGGCGGGACTCAGGCTGCGGGGGCTCCCGCCCCGGAGGGCTCGCGGCGGCGAGGTCCCCCCGGGGGCTCGCGCGGCGTGCGGCAGGGACTCCTGCGGCGGGACTCCGGCTGCTGGGGCTCCCGTCCGGCTGACCTGCCGGACGGGAGCCCCCCGCTACTGCCCGCGCAGCGGGGCGTGTGCGAAGGCCGCCATCCCGGAGGAGAAGGGCACGATCGGCCGCCAGCCCAGCTCCTCGCGCAGGCGGCGCGAGTCCGCGGTGATGTGGCGGACGTCCCCCAGCCGGTACTCGCCGGTGACGACGGGCTCGGGCCCGTGGTTCGCGGTGGCGAGGGCCGCTGCCATCTCGCCGACGGTGTGCACCACCCCGCTGCCGACGTTGTAGCGGCGCGACTCCCCCGGAGGCCGGTCGGGAAGTGCCCGCAGCGCTGCGAAGTTGGCCTCGGCGACGTCCGCGACGTGCACGAAGTCGCGCCGCTGGCCGCCGTCCTCGAACACCCGTGGAGCCTCACCCCTGGCCAGGGCGGAACGGAAGATCGACGCCACCCCCGCATAGGGGGTGTCGCGGGGCATGTCGGGTCCGTAGACGTTGTGGTAGCGCAGCGCGATCATCCGCCCACCGCAGGCCCGTGCCCACGCCGACGCCAGGTGCTCCTGGGCGAGCTTGCTCGCCGCGTAGACGTTGCGCGGGTCCGGTGCCGCGTCCTCGTCCACCAGCCCGGGTTCCAGCGGTGCGCCGCAGCGCGGGCAGGGCGGTTCGAAGCGCCCGGCGTCCAGGTCCACCGTGCGGCGCGGCCCCGGCGCGACCTCCCCGTGCTCGGGGCAGCGGTAGCGGCCCTCCCCGTAGACGACCATCGAGCCGGCCAGGACGAGCCGGGACACCTTCGCCCTGGCCATCTCGGCCAGCAGCACGGCGGTGCCCAGGTCGTTGCAGCCGACGTAGTCGGGCGCGTCGTCGAGGTCGAGGCCGAGGCCGACCATCGCCGCCTGGTGGCAGACGGTGGTCACTCCGCGCAGCGCCTTCTCGACGGTCTCCCGGTCACGCACGTCGCCGTGAATGAACTCGACGCCGGGAGGCAGGTTCAGCGGTGTTCCCGCCGGGTGCACGGCCGGCAGCAGGGCGTCCAGCACGCGCACGTGGTGGCCTGCCGCGGCGACGCGGGCGGCGACCGCCGACCCGATGAATCCGGCTCCGCCGGTGAGGAGTACGTCCATACCTCGGGACGTTAGGGGCATAGCGCGCCGGGCGAGTGGGTCGCGGACGATCCGTCAGGGGTCCGTAAGAGGTGGGAGTCGGAGCGGGTCGGCGAGCCCGATCCCCCCGCAGGGCATGGTTGTCCGCGGCACCTGCGAGGATGACTGGTATGCGCATCGTGGTACTGGCCGGAGGAATCGGCGGCGCGCGCTTCCTGCGCGGCCTCAAGCAGGAGGTCGGGCCCGGGGCCGGCCTCACCGACATCACCGTCATCGGGAACACCGGGGACGACATCCACCTCTTCGGGTTGAAGGTGTGCCCCGACCTGGACACCGTGATGTACACGTTGGGCGGTGGCATCCACGAGGAGCAGGGGTGGGGGCGCGCCGACGAGTCCTTCTCGATCAAGGCCGAGATGAAGGAGTACGGGGTCGGACCCGAGTGGTTCGGCCTCGGCGACAAGGATTTCGCGACGCACATCGTGCGCACCCAGATGCTGGGCGCGGGCTATCCCTTGAGCGCCGTCACCGAGGCCCTGTGCGCCCGCTGGCAGCCCGGGGTTCGGCTGGTCCCGATGTCGGACGACCGGGTGGAGACGCACGTGCTGACGGACATCGAGGGCGAGCGGAAGGCTGTGCACTTCCAGGAGTACTGGGTGAAGCACCATGCCTTGGTTCCCGCGCACGCGATCATCCCGGTGGGCGCGGAGCAGGCTAAGCCCGCCCCGGGGGTACTGGAGGCCCTGGCCGAGGCCGACGTGATCCTCTTCCCGCCGTCGAACCCGGTGGTGAGCATCGGGACGATCCTCTCGGTGCCCGGGATCCGCCGCGCGGTGGTGGAGGCGAAGGCGCCGGTGATCGGCCTCTCCCCGATCATCGGCGGCGCGCCGGTGCGCGGAATGGCGGACAAGGTGCTGGAGGCGGTGGGGGTGGAGACCACCGCCGCTGCCGTGGCGAAGCACTACGGCAGCGAACTTCTGGACGGTTGGCTGGTGGACGAGTCGGACGCGGCCTCCGTGGCCGAGGTCGAGGCGGCGGGCGTCCCCTGCCGGGCGGTGCCGCTGTGGATGACGGACGTGGACGCCAGCGCCGCGATGGCCCGGGAGGCGCTGGCCTTCGCCGAGGCGGTGCGGCGGGCGTGAGCGAGTTCTCGGTACGGGGGGTCACCGGGCTGCCGGAGATCGCCGCAGGGGACGACCTGGGCGAGCTGCTGCTCGCCGCCCTTGGCGGCAGCCTGCGGCACGGCCTACAGGACGGCGACATCCTGCTGATCACGTCGAAGATCGTGAGCAAGGCCGAAGGCCGGATCGTCCTGGCGGACGACCGCGAGGCGGCCATAGACGCCGAGACCGTACGCGTCGTCGCCCGGCGCGGGCGGACCCGGATCGTGGAGAACCGGCAGGGCCTGATCATGGCCGCGGCCGGGGTCGACGCGTCCAACACCCCGCCGGGAACCGTGCTGCTGCTGCCCGAGGACCCGGACGCCTCCGCCCGCGCGCTGCGCAAACGGCTGGGCGGGCTGACCGGCGCGCGGATCGCCGTGGTGATCACGGACACCTTCGGGCGGCCCTGGCGCAACGGTCTGACGGACGTGGCGATCGGTGCGGCAGGGCTGGACGCGCTGGAGGACCACCGGGGACGGACGGACTCGCACGGCAACGAGCTGGCGATGACCGTCACCGCGACGGCCGACGAGTTGGCGGCGGCGGCGGACCTGGTGAAGGGCAAGACGTCCGGCATGCCGGTCGCCGTGCTGCGCGGCCTCGGCCATCTGGTGACGGAGGAGGACGGCGCGGGAGTCCGGCCGATGATCCGCAGCGCCACCGAGGACATGTTCCGGCTGGGCACCTCGGAGGCGATTCGCGAGGCGGTCACCGGGCGGCGGACGGTACGGCGGTTCACCGACGAACCGGTCGACGGCACTGCCGTGCGCCGGGCGGTCGCGGCCGCGATCACCGCGCCCGCGCCGCACCACACCACGCCCTGGCGCTTCGTCCTGGTGGAGTCCGCGGAGACCCGGACCCGGCTGCTGGACGCGATGCTGGCGGCCTGGAACGAGGACCTGCGGACACTGGACGGCTGGACGGACACGCAGGTCAGTACCCGGGTCCGGCGCGGCGACGTGCTGCGCAACGCGCCGTACCTGGTGGTGCCGTGCCTGCTGATGGAAGGCTCGCACGACTATCCGGACGCGCGGCGGGCGGCCGCGGAGCGGGAGATGTTCGTGGTGGCGATGGGCGCGGCGGTGGAGAACCTGCTGGTCACGCTGTCGGGGGAAGGGCTGGGCACGGCGTGGGTGTCGTCCACGATGTTCTGCCGGGACACGGTGCGCGAGGTGCTGGCGCTGCCGGAGGGCTGGGACCCGATGGGTGCGGTCGCGGTCGGGCATCCCGCCGCGCCGGCGCCGGAGCGGGCGCCGCGCGACGCGGAGGCGTTCATCGAGGTGCGGTGAACTGACCGCCGGTGAACCGATGTGCGCTGACAGCTGAGGCGCGATGGGACCGGGTCAGCAGTGACGGCCGGGCCCTCGTCAGATCGCGCGGAAGTCGCGGGGCGAGTAGCGCGGGGCGTGGCGCGGCGCACGCATGGAGACCATCCGGAGCAGTCTGCAGACCCGGTGCCGATGGCCCCGGTAGGGCTCCAGCAGTTCCAACATCCCGGCGTCGTCGGTGCGTTCGCGACCGGCCAGGGCCCAGCCGACCGTGTTGGGCAGGTGCAGGTCCCCGACGGACACGGCGTCCGGATCGCCGTTGCTGCGCTGCATGGTCTCCGCGGCGGTCCAGACGCCGATCCCGGGGACGGTGGTGAGCAGCGCGGCCGCCTCGGCGGAGGGCAGCACCGAGGCGCGTTCGAGGCGGGCCGCGAGCCGGGCCGCCCGTACGACGGTGCCGGAGCGCTTGCTGTCGACACCTGCCCGGTGCCACTCCCAGGAGGGGATCATGGCCCAGTCCCTGGCGGAGGGCGCGACCCGCATCCGTCCGGGCGCGGGTCCGGGCGCCTCCGTGCCGAAGCGGTGCAGCAGCCGGTGCCAGGCGCTGTGGGCCTCGTCGACGGTGACCTTCTGCTCGAGGACCGCAGGGACCAGTGCCTCCATGACCAGCCCGGTGCGGCCGAGGCGCAGGCCGGGGTTGCGGCGGTGGGCCTCGCGCAGCAGCGGGTGGGTCGAGGAGTCGAAGCCCGACGGGTCGTCGTCCGCGCCGAGCAGCGAGGGCAGACGGTCCAGCAGCCACTCCGCGCCGGGGCCCCACGCCTGCGCGCTGACCAGCGCGTCGGCGGGCCGCACCAGCACCCGCAGGGTGCCGACGCCGCCGGGCGTCCGCGAGGCGCGCCACAGCGCGCCGTCGGGCGTCGCCCGGTAGGACGGATCGCGTGAGCCGTGTCGCAGGACCCCCAGCGTCGATCCCACGTCGAGCGCCCCGAGCGGCTTCCACTCGCGGGTGCGGGCAGCGTCCGCCGCGCGCTGCGCCGGCACCGCGAGCACCGCGGGTACCGCCACTCTTCCCTCGTCCACCCGAGCAAGGGTACGGGCGTCCCGCGGGGCGCAGGGGCCACTTTGATAGCGTGCGGTCGCCGGTGAAGGCCGATTGACGGGGGAATTCCATGGGTGCAGGTTTCGTCGTCCACCCAGAGGCGCTGCGCGGCTACGCGCAACTCCTGGAGACGCAGGCAGAACGAATGCAGCAGGTCAACGCCGCGATCAGTGGGGTCTCGGTGTCGGCTGACGCCTTCGGCCAGCTGCCGAACTCGGGTTCCATGCACGGGCAGTACACCGCTCACGCGGAGGCGGAGACGCAGAACACGATGGACATGGCGGAGATCCTCTCCGGCATCGGCCAGGCGCTGGCGGCGGTCGCAGACGAGTACCAGGCCGTCGAGGAGGAGCACGTCCACGCTCTGGGCTCGATAGCCGCGAACCGGGCGGCGAACTGACGTGGCCGGGGGAATAGGCGACGAGGCCGTCGCGGCCTACAACTGGATCAACACTCCGCTGTTCACACTGCCCGTCCAGCTTCCCGACATCCACAAGATGGAGTCCGGAGCGGTCGACGGCCTGATCGACAGCGGTGTACGGGAGTTCCTCAAGATCACCGGCCTGCAGGATCTCCTCGACATGGTCACCGGAAGGCCCGAGGAGCTGCACGCGGCCGGGGCCGTCTGGCTGGATCAGGCCAAGACGACCCGGGACATCTGCGGCCAGTTGCAGTCGGGGGGCCGCGCCCTGCAGCCGCAGTGGGACGGCCAGGCGTCCGGGGCATTCGGTACGTTCATGGGCAACCTGTTCCAGCAGCTGGAGTCGATGGCCCAGGACATGTCCCAGACCGCGGAGATCCTGAACAACGCAGGTCAGGAGTGCCAGCTCGCCGAGGACATGATCGTCATGATCATCCGTGAGGCGATCGAGTGGTACCTGATGGACCTCGCCGCCACCGCCGTCGCGGACATCTTCACTCTGGGCCTCGCCACCTTCGTCGGGGCCGCCGCCGCCACGGCGGAGGCGGCTGTGTTCATCGAACGTGCCACCAAGGTCTGCACGACACTGGGAAAGGTGCTCGAGGACCTGCAGAAGATGCTGAAGGACCTGAAGGCCGCGGGTGAGGCGGTCAAAGCTGCCAAGGGATTCAAAGCGACGTACGGGAGCTTCAAGGCCGCGCAGGAGTTGACGAAGGGCTTCCGGACGGCAGGCAGCATATTCAAGGTCGGGAAGGACGCCGAGTACTCCTGGAGCGCTTACCGCACCTTCAAGATCGGCAACAAGATCGTGACCGCTACCGCCGGCACCGCCCTGGGCGGCCTGACTGGACTTCCCACCGCAGTCGGAAAGTCCGGGATCGCCAAGGACATCGGCGCGGGCGCGAAGGATCAGCTGACCGGCGATGGCGGGCTCGCCGTGACAGCGCGCGCCATCGACGGCGCGACCGGAACCGGGACGCCGACACCCGCCCCCTACCGACTCCCGGACTCCAGTACCTCCTCGCTGCGTGACAAGCTCGACGCCCTCACCACTTTCGCCAACCCTGTCCCCAAACCTGCAGGAGAGCACTGACGTGTCGACACGCCCTGAACCCGCCACCGTGCAGGAGTTGTGGCAGCAGGAGCTCGACGAGCACGGCCCCCATCTCCCGCTGCTGCTCGAGCCCGAAGAGAACATCCGCGGCATCGTACGGACCGACTTCGGGTGGTTGGTGAAGAACGCGCCGGAGCGCCATCTCTCGACGGAGAAGGGCTTTCGACGCTTCCTCGATTTCCTCTCCGCCATCAGCGGCTTCGAGTCATCCGACGTCCAGCCGATCAAACGGGTACTCGGACTCCTTCCCGGCACGAAACCCCTCAGCGGCGGATGGAAAGGGGCCGCAGGCCAGTTCGTGATCGCGGCTACCAGAGCCTCCTATCCGTTGCGGAGGGTGTTCTTCGTGGTCACGGACCGCAGGGTGATCGCTCTGGGCACCCGCTACGACACTCCGCTCGCCCAGCAGAAGGTCGCCGGGGAGTACTCGCGGGACCAGCTGACTCTGCGCGCGGGCGCGCCACGCCGTCCCGGCAAGGGTGTGGACATCGCGTTCCCGGACGGGACCTGGGTCAGGATGGGCGGGAAGCAGCTCCCCGACGAGCTTCTCGCCCGGCTTCTGAGCGAGTGAGCGCCGAGGGTGCGAGGCGAAGCCGACGCCTCGGGTGCCGTACTGGTGCACGACCTTGCATGCGCCAGGGCATAGGCTGGTCGACACCATGAGCCAGACACCCCTCAGCGGCGCAGCGACCCCCGCCGATCTGCTGCGCTCCGCCCTTGCGACCGACCCTGCTCGCCCGCTGATCACCTACTACGACGACGCGACGGGCGAGAGAGTCGAACTCTCCGTCAAGACGTTCGACAACTGGGTGGCGAAGACCGCCAACCTCTTGCAGGACGATCTCGCCGCCGCTCCCGACGACCGGGCCGCGTTGCTGCTGCCCGCACACTGGCAGACCGCGATCTGGCTTTTCGCCTGCTGGTCGGTCGGTCTGACGGTGTGTCCGGGGGGTGACCCGGCCGAGGCGTCGCTGGTCGTCAGCGGTCCGGACACCTTGGAGGCGGCCCTCGCCTGCCCGGGCGAGCGGGTGGCGCTCGCGCTGCGTCCGCTGGGCGGCCGATTCCCGCAGCTGCCGGCCGGGTTTCTGGACTACGCGGCGGAGGTCCCGGCGCAGGGCGACCGGTTCGTGCCGTACGCGCCGGTGGACCCGGACCGCCCCGCGCTGGTGATCGACGGGGAGCAGCTGACGGGGGCGCAGGCGGTGTCGCTGGCCACTGAGCAGGCGGAGCGGCTGGAGCTCGGTCCCACCGACCGGGTGCTGAGCACGTTGTCGTTCGACGACTGGGCGGGGCTCGGCGGGGGGCTGCTGGCGCCGATCGCCGCCGGGGCCTCGGTCGTGCTGTGCCGCAACAGCGAGAAGCTCGCGGACGAACTGCTGGAGCAGCGGATGGCTTCGGAGCGGGTGACCCGCCGGATCAGCTGACCGCTGGACCGGCGGGCGACCGCACCTGTCACTCCGTCACTCCGTCACCCGCGCCGCCATGTTCGTCGAACACGCGTGCAACTTCAGCCGCCGTTCAAGCGTCTGGTTCTTGAACAGGTCTTCCCGGCCTCCGGCAGCGCAGCCGTGGATCCGGCGACAGCCATGGCACGAAACTCGCGGGGACGGTTCCAGGCATGAGCGGCAACGGCGAGGCCCCTCCCAACAGCGAAGTCCCTCCCGAGAAGAATCGTTTCTCCAGCGTCGAGTCCAGTAGCGAGACCTCCACCGGCGAGTCCAGCAACGCGACCTCCGCCGGCGACGCCTCGGCGGACGCGGGCGCTCCACGCCCGCGGCGCCGCCTGCACCTACTGCGCTGGTTCGCACTGGGCCTGGGTCTGGTGCTGATCGCCGTTTCGGTGACTCTCTGGCTCGGGTACCAGAAGCTCAACCACAACATCCACACCGACACCACCACGCCCAGGCTGCTCGGCCCCGTCAAGGACCGCCCGACGGTCGCGCCGATCGCCTACAACGCCGAGAACATCCTCCTCATCGGCTCCGACAGCCGGGCCGGGGCCAACAGCTCCTACGGCGACCCCAACGGTGGCGCCCGCTCGGACACCACCATCGTGCTGCACCTGTCCAAGGACCGTAAGAGCGCTGTCGCGATGAGCATCCCGCGCGACGCCATGGTGCACATCCCCGCCTGCGAACTCCCGGACGGCAACCACACCAACGCCATGTTCGCCCAGTTCAACTGGGCCTACTCCTACGGTGGAACGGCCTGCACGATCCGCACCGTCGAAAACCTCACCGGCATCCGGATAGACCACTTCATGGTGGTGGACTTCAACGGCTTCAAGACGATGGTCGACGCCGTCGGCGGCGTGAAGATCTGCCTGGCGAAGCCGGTTGCGGACAAGAACGCGCAGCTGTACCTGCCGGCGGGCCGGCAGACCATAAACGGCACCCAGGCCCTGGGCTTCGTCCGGGTCCGCGAGACCATCGGCGACGGCAGTGACACCGAGCGGATGGGTCGGCAGCAGCAGTTCCTCTCCTCCCTCGTGCAGCAGGCCGAGAGCAGCGGTGTGCTGTTCAACCCGGTGCGGCTGTTCCCGCTGCTGAACGCGGTCACCTCCTCGATCACCGTGGACCCCGGGTTGAACACCGTCAGCAAGCTGTACGACCTGGCGACCAGCCTCCGGAACATGCCCTCGGAGCAGTTGGTGCTGCTGACTGCGCCCCGGGAGCCGTACGTCAACGACTCCAATCGGGACCAGTTCCGCCAGCCCGAGGCCGACCAGCTGTTCGCCCAGATCCGGAACGATCTGCCGGTACGGCTGACGACCAGCGGGCCCTCCGGATCGCCCGCTGGTTCGCCCAGCGGCTCGGCGTCCGGTTCGCCGTCCGCTGCCGCCACGGCTCAGGCCGCCGCCGACGCCGCCCAGGGCGCCCCCTCCACATCCGCCGTCCCCTCACCCTCAAGTACCCTCCCCACCTTCACCGGACGTACCGCAAACCAGGACATCTGCACCTCTTCCTGACCCTCTTCTCCGGGCTCCGCGTCACCCTCGGGGAGTGACCGGCTAGTGTGGCCGACTCGGGGCGGACACTCCTGGGCAGAGCGGAGCTAGAGGTGCAGAGGGGACGCGGGACGGGCGCCGAACCCGGCGGCCTCGGCGGTGTCGACGCCGCCGACCTGTGGGTCCTGGATCCGGGCACGGGCGAGTACCGGATGCGGCTGCCCGGCGAGCCGCAGCGCCCGACCGGTCCCGCCTCCGCCACCGCTGGTACCACCTCGCCCTCACCCCAAGTCGCCGCCCCCGCGCGGCAGCCCGCAGGAGGCCGGGCGGCCAGGCGGCGCGGCAGCGCGCGGCGCAGCCGCGTGCACAGCGGGCCGATGATCGCCGGGGTGGCCTGCTTCCTCGTCGCCGCAGCCGGGATCGGCGGCTACGTCCTGCTCAGGGGCGGTAGCAGCAGCGCCGCCGGAGGCCCCGCAGCCGCCGCCCCGCGCAGCGCGCCGAGTTGCACCGCGCAGTCGTCCAACTCCCCGACCGTCACCGGGCCCCGCCCCGAACCCGCCGTCTCCGGCGCCTTCCTGAACGGCGCGAAGGCGGCGGCGATCGACGTCAGGGTGACCGTGCTCAACGGCAGCGGCACCTTCGGCCAGGCCGAGTCGGTACTCAGCTGGATGCAGAACACCGAGCACTTCCTGCGGACCAGCAACGGCGGCCCGGCCCCCGCCACCCTCGCCGCCACCACGCTCGTCTACGCGCCGGACCACGTCGACCAGGCCCGCACTCTCGCCGCCGCGATGGGCCTGCCCGCCACCGCGCTGCACGGCGACGGCAAAGGCAGCGGCCTGCGCGATCCCATGGTGCTGACGCTGGGTCAGGACTTCCACGGCATAGGCAAGCCGTTCGCGGCCCCCTCCCCCGCAGCCCCCTCCGGCCCGGCGAACGCCGCCGGCGGCACCGGAAAGGCCGGTTGCGGCAGCCAGTAGCCCGGCGCGCTCCGGGCAGACGCCCGAGAGCATGAAGGCAGGCACCGCCGATGACCAGCAACCACGCCAGCCCCCGCCGTCGCAGGACCCCGTCTCAGCAGTCCCGGCCCCGCACCGAGCAGCGGCGCGAGGACCGCGGGCTCCCGCGCCGCCGCACCCGGCGCCTGGCCCTGATCTGCGGCGTCCTGGTGCTGCTCTGCGTGCTCTGCGGCTGGGGCTATGTGCAGTACCTGAACAGCAACATCAGGCACGGCGCGCTGAGCTTCGGCGACCAGGGCAGCGTCTCCGTGGACTCGGCGGGACACGCCCCGCTGAACATCCTGCTGATCGGCTCGGACACCCGCGACACCGCCACCGACCTGGCTCTCGGCGGTTCCCGCTCCTCCGTGGGCGGCCCGGCGCACGCGGACGTGGAGATGCTGCTCCATGTCTCGGCGGACCGCAGCAACGCCTCGCTGATCAGCATCCCGCGCGACACCATGGTCGACATCCCGTCCTGCACCGACCCGGCGACCGGCCAGGCCTATCCCGAAGCGCCGCACGAACAGATCACCGACAGCCTGTCGCACGGCGGCCCCGGCTGCACCGTCTACACCTGGCACCAGTTGACGGGGATTCACATCGACCACTACATGATGGTCGACTTCGGCGGCGTGGTCAGCATGGCGGACGCCGTGGGCGGCGTGCCGGTCTGCACCACAGGCAACGTCAGCGACCCGTTCTCGCACCTGCGGCTGACCAAGGGCGAGCACGTGGTCAAGGGCGTCGAGGCGCTGGAGTGGCTGCGCACCCGGCACGGATTCGGGGACGGCAGCGACCTGTACCGCACACAGACCCAGCACATGTACCTCACCTCGTTGCTGCGGCGGCTGCGCTCCGGCGGCACCCTGGCCGACCCCGCCAAGGTCCTCGCCCTCGCGAACGCCGCGACCAGGGCGCTGACCGTCGACGACAGCCTCGACAGCGTCACCAGACTGGCCCGTCTCGCCGACCAGTTGAAGAACATCCAGCCGGAGCGGCTGACCACGGTGACCATGCCGTACGCGGCGGATCCGAGGAACCCCAAGGCCTGGGTCATCCCCATGCCGGGGGACGCGGACCGGCTGTTCTCGATGGTGCGGGGCGACGTCCCGCTGGACGCCCACGGTGCGGCGGCCCCGCCGGCACCGTCCACGTCCCCGTCCGCGCCGCCCGCCTCGCCGACGGCGGCGCCCTCACCGACGGGCTCCGGCTCCCCGGCCGAGGCCCGCCTCACGGTGCAGAACGGCAGCGACATCCCCGGGCGGGCGACGACCCTGACGGCGGCGCTGCGCGCCCTCGGATTCCCCCGTACCCGCAACGGCCTCAACGCACTCGGCCACCGGCACGCCACGACGCTGAGCTACGCTCCCGCCGACCGGCCTGTCGCCGAGGCCGTCGCCGGCGCCCTGCGCCTGCCGTCGAGCGCCCTGCACGAGTCCGACTCAGCCTCGCAGCCGCTCCTCGTCGTCGGCTCGGACTGGCCCAGCGGCAGCAGCTTCCCGGTCGTGGTCACCCCGGCCGCGGGGGCGGTTCCGACGACCGCGGCGCAACAGAGCGGCGACCAGAGCAAATGCGCAAAGGTGAACCCCGCGTACTCCTGGTGACGAAACGCGCCGGAACTGTCCGTTTCTTTCCAGTTCGCCAACAATTGGATTCAGCGGAATTCCCCGCCGGGTGACATGTCGACTTCGGCTTCTCATTCCTTTCTCTCGGACAACACGAGGTGAATCGGGGATCTCGAATCGATATAGTCCCCTAGCAGCGGCCGCAGGGGAGACGCCAGCCGCCGGGTTACGCCTCGGGGGTGGCGCCGACTCTGGAGACTCGCGCAGGGGTGAATTGTCCTTGATGTATGAAGACGACCGTTCCGGCGGCACCAACCAGACATACGCACCCGCAGGTGGAGAATCACCCCGCGGCACCGGCGGTCGGGCAGCCGCCCGAAAGGCGGGGAAATCGCGTCGCAAGAAGGCAGGCCGCGGCAAACGAATACTCAAGTACACGTCCGTCACGATGGGCGTGACCCTGGTGGCGGTAGCCGGCGGCGGCTACCTCTACATCCAGGAACTCAACAGCAACATTCGCACCGGCAACCTCCACGCCGACCCCAAGGCCACGGTCGCCGCGGTCGTGCCGAACCAGCAGGGGCAGACCCCGCTCAACATCCTCCTGATCGGCTCGGACGGCCGTAGTACCGCGGCCGACTGCAAGCTCGGCGGCTCCTGCGACAACAGCCCTCCGCATGCCGACGTGGAGATGCTGGTCCACCTCTCGGCCGACCGCAGCAACGCCTCCATCACGAGCATCCCCCGTGACACCGTGGTCGACCTGGCGGACTGCCAAGGGCACAACAACCGCCACGAGGCCATCACCGACAGTCTCAACTACGGTGGCCCGGCCTGCGTGGTGGACACCTGGCAGAAGCTCACCGGCATCAGCATCGACCACTACATGATGATCGACTTCTCCGGTGTGGTGAACATGGCCGATGCCATCGGCGGCGTCCAGGTCTGCACCAAACAGAACGTGATGGACTACCAGGTGAGTTACGACGCGAGCGGGGTCCGTCACGAGATCGGCTCGCACCTGCTCTACCCGGCCGGAACCCGCAAGATCCAGGGGGAGCAGGCGCTGGAGTGGCTGCGTACCCGGCACGCCTGGGAGGACGGCAGCGACATCGGCCGCACCCACGCGCAGCACCTCTACATCAACTCGATGATCCGCCAGATGAAGAGCCTCGGGACGCTCACCAACGTCAGCGAGATGAACAACCTCGCGCAGGCCGCCACCAAGGCGCTGCAGGTCGACGACAAGCTGGGCACGGTGACCGCACTGTCCAGCCTCGCACTAGAGTTCAACAAGGTCCCCACCAACCGGATCACCACGGTGACCATCCCCTGGCAGTACGGGACGAACCCATCCAACCCGCTCAATCTCCCCGTCGAGCTGAAGCCCGAGGCCCAGCAGATATTCGCGCAGTTGCGAAACGACATCCCGTTCGACAAGCACGGCAGCACGACGACCGGCAGTCCGACGACCGGCAGTCCGACCCCCAGCGCCCCGGCGAGCGCCGCCGCCAGTCCGACCCCCGTGGACAAGGCCGCTGTCCAGGTCTCCGTGCAGAACGCCAGCGGCGTCAACGGCCGCGGCAAGGCCCTCACCGAGTTCCTGGTCGCGAAGGGCTTCACACACGCGACCCTGGACTTCAAAAACCCCCCAGCGGCTCCGACCAGGCTGACCTATCCGGCGGCGGACCAGGCACAGGCCCAGGCTGTCGCGGCCGCGTTCGGCCTGTCACCGGCGGCACTGACCGCCTCGTCCTCGGCGACCCACCTCACGCTGGTGATCGGCACCGACTGGACCACCGGCACGGCCTTCACGAGCGCGCCGGCCAAGTCCGCGGGCCTGCCGCCGCAGACCGACTCGCAGAACGCCGCGGACGACAGCACCCAGTGCATGGTCGTCAACCAGCAGAAGTCCGCCAACGGCAACTACCTCTACAGCTGGACGGGCTCCACCCCGCCGGTCGTCCCGCAGCCCTGATCCGGCCCGACGCCGTTACGACCTGGGGAGCTACCGCGCGGCGGCGGCCCCGGTGTCGACGGAGGCCGCCGCAGGCGCGGTGCTGGCGATGACCCGGCTGGCCAGCGAGCGGGGGCTGGTGAGGAAGCCCCACCCCCAGCACATGTGCATGGTGGCGAAGGCGACCGGGAGTTGGACCCGGGCGCCGAGTGGGAGTCCGCGCCCCTCGCGCAGCGAGCCGAGGAGGATCAGCGCCGCGTAGCCGCCGGGGACGGCGAACAGCAGCGGGTTCAGCAGGACCCCGCCGACCAGGCCGAGGCTCACGCCCAGCACCGCCGCCGGAGGGGCGAGGTAGCGCAGGTTCACCGAGCCCCGGTGGTAGCGGGTGACGACCCGGCGCCAGCGGCCGTAGTCGCGGTACTGCCGGGCCAGCGCGCGGAGGTCGGGGCGGGGGCGGTAGGTCACGCGCAGGTCGGGGGTGAACCAGACCAGCCCGCCGTCCTGGCGGATCCGGTAGTTCAACTCCCAGTCCTGGGCCCGGACGAACTCCTCGTTGTAGCCGCCCTGCTTCTCCAGCACCTCGCGCCGGAACACGCCGAGGTACACGGTGTCGGCGGCGGAGGCCTGGCCGCCGGTGTGGAAGGCCGCGTTGCCGACGCCGATCCTGGACGTCATCGCCGCGGCGACCGCCTTCTCCCAGTCGTTCTCGCCCTCGGCGTGCATGACGCCGCCGACGTTGGCCGCCCCGGTCTCCTCCAGGAGCCGGACCGCGGTGGCGACATAGCCGGGGGTGAGCAGGCCGTGACCGTCGACCCGGACCACGACGGGGTAGCGCGAGCCGCGGATGGCCGCGTTCAGTGCCGCCGGCGTCCGACCCGTGGGGTTGGACACGGTCCGCACCTCGCGGTCGGTGCCCGCCGTCTCGGCGACGAGTGCCGCGGCGATCTCGTCGGTGTTGTCGCTGGACGGGCCGAGTGCGATCACCACCTCGAGGCTGCCCGCGTACTCCTGTTCCAGGATGCGCTGGACCGCCTCTCTCAGGTGCCGGGCCTCGTTGAGCACCGGCATGATCACGGAGACGGAGGGCAGCGGAGTCGGCTGCCCCTCGGGGGCGTGGGAGGCGGGGGTCGCGTTCATTGGACGCAACCGTACCGCTGGCTCCACGGCGTTGCCGAACGCAGGGGCGCGCACGGTTCGGGGGGCGCTGCCGCTCCGTTCCGCAAGCGTCGCGATGCTCGCCGCTGCGGGTGGAACGGTTCTCCTACGAGGGAACCACGGCGACACCCCGCCCGGGCTCCGCCTCGTACGCGTCGGCCGCGCCTACGATCCCGAAGATGCCAGCCGACCGCCGCTACCCGTACGCCCGCCCCGCGTTCCAGGCCCGCCACCACCGGCGCTGGAGCGTCTGGATCGCGGGAACGGTCTCCGGCGCGGTGCTGGCCACCAGCGGCGTGGGGTGGGCCGTGGTCAACGGCGTCGGCGACTCGATCAGCCGGATCAACGTCTTCGGCGGTCTGCGGAACCGGCCTTCCGGCGACGACGCGCTGAACTTCCTCGTCGTCGGCACCGACGAGCGCGAGGGCGTGCCGGAGAACGTGCTGCGGTCCCTCCACGCGGGCGGCGAGGCCTGCCACTGCACGGACACGATGATGCTGGTGCACCTGTCGGCCTCCGGGGGCCGGGCCAGCGTGGTCAGCATCCCGCGTGACAGCTACGTCGCCATCCCGGCCCACCGGGACTCCGCGACGGGACGGCAGATGCCCGCCGCCATGGGCAAGATCAACGCTGCCTACGGCCTGGGCGGGCCGCCGCTGACCGTGCAGACCGTGGAGCAGGCCACGGGCCTGCGCATCGACCACTACCTCCAGCTGAACTTCCTCAGCTTCGTCAGCACGGTGGACGCGCTCGGCGGTGTCCCGGTGTGCACCGACCGGCCTCTGCGCGACCCGAAGTCGGGACTCGACCTCCCGGTGGGCACGACCAGGCTCGACGGCGCGGAGGCGCTCAAGTACGTCCGGGCGCGGTATGTCGACCCGACCGCCGACCTGGGACGGATGCAGCGCCAGCAGAAGTTCGTGGCGCAGGTCATCCAGCAGGCGACCAGTTCGGGGACCCTGCTCGACCCGGTGCGGCTGCAGAGCGTGCTGTCCGCCGTGCTGAAGTCCGTGAAGGCGGACGAGGGGCTCAGCGGGCACGACCTGGTGACTCTCGGTACCCGCCTGAAGGACCTGCGGCCCTCCTCGGCCTCCTTCGCGACGGTGCCGCTGGCCGACCTGAACCACGAGGCGCCCGGCTGGGGCTCGACGGTGCTGTGGGACCGGACGCGGGCGGCCGCGCTCTTCGCGGCGCTGCGCAAGGACCAGCCGCTGACGGCTCCGGCGCCCCGGGCGACTGCCGGCGCCGGCGCGGCCACGCCCGGTGTCGGCGGGCAGACGGCCGCTCCGGTGCGGGTCGCCGTCCCGCCCGACCGGGTACGGGTGCAGGTGCTCAACGGCGCGGGCGTGCCGGGCCTCGGCGCCCGGGCCGAGGGCGAGCTGCGGGCGGCCGGCTTCGGTACCACCGGCCCGGCGACCAACGCTCCGGGCCCGGACGGCGCGGCGCGGACGGTCGTCCGCTACGACCCGCGCTGGGACGGCTCCGCCCGGACGCTGGGAGCCGCGCTGCCCGGCGCGCAACTCGTCCCGGTGCCGCACCTGGGTCCGACCATCCAGCTGGTGCTGGGCCGGGACTTCACCGGCGTCGGCAAGGTCACGACCGGCGGTCCCGCCGCCGGGACCACCCCGACCACCCCGGCCGCGGCCGCGAGCACGGGGACCGGTGTGATCTACGCCTCACGCGGTGACACGGTGATCTGTCACTGAGACCTGCCGCCACTGACTGTGAGACCTGTCGCCGAGACCTGTCACAGATCCCGTCGGATTCGCTCCTACTGCCCGACGATTCCGCCACGGGTCGTTCACCGGCATGCATCAAAACTGCTACAGGTCGCCGCCAGGGATGGCCGACGCCCCTGCCGGGCCGCGAAACAGGGCATCCTCGGACACATGACGACGCAGGATGGGTGGAACGAGAGGCCCGGCAGCCGGGACCCCCGGAGCCGGGACATCAGCGGCTGGGAGACCCGTGCCGGCGCGCCCATGGCGCACAACAGGTCCGAGCCGCCGCTGCCGCCGGAGCTGAACCCGCGCGGTGCGGGCGGTCTACGCTCCGGCGGGCGCCCGGCCCCGCAGGCCGGGCGCACCGTGCCGCGGCCGGCGGCAGGGCAGCGGGACTGGTCGCCGACCGCGTCCCACGCGGGCCAGGGATCCGGCGCACCGCAGGGCTCGGGGCTGCCGCCGGGACTGGACCCGCGCGGTCCGGGCAACGGCGGCGCGGGGCGGCGCCCCGGTGGCGGGCGGCGCGGCTGGTCCCGCAGCCGCAAGATCCGCTTCACGCTGTTCGCGCTGGTACTGACGCTGCTGGTGGTGAGCGTCGGCACGTACTTCTGGGCGGGCAGCAAGCTCACCCACAGCAACGTGCTGGCCGACTACTCCGGCCGTCCGGCCGCCGGGAAGGGCACCAACTGGCTGATCGTCGGATCGGACAGCCGCCAGGGCCTCTCCAAGCAGCAGCAGCAGGACCTGCACACCGGGTACGACACGGGCGCCCGCACCGACTCGATGATGATCCTGCACACCGGCAGCAACGGGAACACGCTGATGAGCATCCCGCGTGACTCCTACGTCACCATCCCGGCCTGGACCGACAGCAAGGGTGTGTCCCACAGCGCGGCCAAGCACAAGATCAACGCGTCGTTCGCCGAGGGCGGCGGCCCGCTGCTGGTCCAGACCCTGGAGTTCAACACCGGCCTGCACATCGACCACTACGCCGAGATCGGCTTCTCCGGCTTCGTCAACGTGGTCGACGACTTGGGCGGCATCGACATGTGCCTGGACAAGCCGATCGTCGACAAGGCCTCCGGCGCCGACCTCAAGGCCGGCTGCCAGACCCTGAACGGCAAGCAGTCGCTGGCGTTCGTCCGCGAGCGGCACCAGGAAGCCACCCAGGACCTGGCCCGGATGCAGCACCAGCAGCAGTTCCTGAACGCGCTGTCGCACAAGGCCACCTCGATGGGGACCCTGCTGAACCCGTTCACGCTCTACCCCACCCTCAACAGCGGCCTCTCCCTGCTGACGGTGGACAACAGCACCGGACTGACCGACCTGGGCTCGATGTTCTTCGCCATGAAGGACGTCAAGGGCGGCAACGGCAAGACCATCACCGTGCCGATCTCCAACGCCAACTACCCGACCCCCGCCGACGGCTCGGCCGTGAAGTGGAACATGACCGAGGCCCAGCAGGTCTTCAACGCCCTCAAGACCGACTCGGCCGTGCCGACCTTCTCGAACTGAGGCGACCTGACCCGACCTGACGAGACCTGACGAGACCTGACGCACGCAGCGTCGCACGTGGGGTGACCGACCGTCACCCCACGTGGCGTGCCAGCGGGTTGGAGCCGATGGAGTTGGCCACGGCGAAGCTGACCGAACCGGAGCGGTAGCGGTCGTCGGACCACTCGATGGGCCGGCCCGCGTGAGTCGTGGTGGTGCGGCGGATCCGCAGCAACGGGCCGCCCCTGCGGATGCCGAGCAGCTCCGCGTCCTGGGTGCCCGCGGCGACGGCGTCGATCATGTGCTCGCCGTAGGCGAAGATCACCCCGATGTCCTCGTAGAGGGCCTGGACGACGGATTCGCACTCGGCCGGGAGCCGCTCCACCGCCTCGGCCACCCACAGCGGGTAGACATTGCGTTCGACCAGAACCGGCTCGCCGTCCAGCCCGCGCACTCGCAGCACCTGCAACACGTCCGCGCCCGGCTCGATGAGCAGCCGCTCGACGTCCTCGGGGCTCGCCGGGCGGCGGTACTGCTCGACGACCCGGCCTGACGCGGTACGCCCCATGGCCCGGGCCCACTGGGCGAAGCTGCGCAGCTCGGCGAAGCTCTGGCTGCGGCGGTTGCCCAGGACGACCCGGCGGGCGCCCTGGCGGGAGCCGATCCGGCCCTCGGAGGTGAGCGCGGCGACGGCCTGGCGAACGGTACCCCGGGAGACCTCGTAGCGGGCGGCGAGATCGCTCTCGGTGGGGAGCATGCCGCCGACGGGATACTCGCCGCGGTCGATGGCCCGGCGCAGCTCCTCGGCGATCTCCTCGTGGCGTGCGGCCACAGTCGGGCCCTCCATCACAGTCGGGGTACGGCGGATTGGTTGTGCACAGTGATTCGTTGTGCACAGTGCTGTCGCAGGTGAAGCGGCGGGTGGGCCGATCCGCTGCGGCTGCGTGATCGTACCGTTACCTGCGTGCCCGGTGAAACAGGGGCCCGCCAGGCGGAATAACGACAGCCAAAGGAACGCGAGTGTATACATCGCGTTCACTGTCCCGTCATCATTCTCGGGCGTACTGTCATCGACTTGTCCAAACAAGTCGCCCCTGTGCTTCTTGCAGTCCCGGTTCTCACTTCCTTGCTCAGACGCCTCGTCAGGAGACATCGTGACCCCCTCCCGTGCCCGGGCAGCCGCCCTCACCGGCTGCCTGGTGGCCGCAGCGCTCACCCTCACTGCCTGCGGATCCGCGACGTCCACGAAGACCACTGCCGGCTCGGGCGGCGTGTCCGCCGCCACCGCGACCTCCGCTGCCGACCTCGGCGGCATGGACGCCCTGGTCAAGGCGGCGCAGAAGGAGGGCACGCTGAACGCGATCACCCTCCCCCGCGACTGGGCCAACTACGGCGCGCTCATGGACGGCTTCACCAAGAAGTACGGCATCAAGATCAGCGACGAGAACCCCGAGGGTTCCAGCTCGGACGAGATCACCGCGGTCACCACCCGCAAGGGCCAGGGCCGCGCCCCCGACGTGCTCGACCTCGGCGGCGCGTTCGCGCTCAGCGGCGCCCAGCAGGGCCTGTTCGCGCCGTACAAGGTGGCCACCTTCGCGCAGATCCCCGCGGGTCAGGCCGCCACCGACGGCAGCTGGACCTACGACTACGGCGGCTACGTCTCCATCGGCTGCAACGCCGGCAAGGTCGCCGCCTGCCCGAAGAGCTTCGCGGACCTGCTCAAGCCCCAGTACAAGGGCATGGTCGCCCTCAACGGCGACCCGACGCAGGCCGGCGCGGCCTTCGCGGGCGTCTACGCGGCAGCGCTCGCCAACGGCGGCAGCCTCGACAACATCCAGCCCGGTCTGGACTTCTTCACCAAGCTGAAGAAGGCGGGCAACTTCAACCCGGTGCAGGCCAAGCAGAGCACCGTGGAGTCCGGCGAGACCCCGATCACCATCGACTGGGACTACCTCAACGCGGGCTACGCCGCCGAGTTCAAGTCCAAGGGCATCAACTGGCAGGTCAACGTCCCCAGTGACGGCCAGTACGCCAACTACTACAACCAGGCCATCAACAAGTGGGCGCCGCACCCGGCCGCCGCCCGCCTGTGGGAGGAGTACCTCTACAGCGCCGAGGGCCAGAACCTCTTCCTCGGCGGCTTCGCGCGCCCGGTGGAGATGGACGCGCTGAAGAGCGCCGGCACCCTCGACGCGGCCGCCGCAGCCAAGCTGCCGACCGTCTCCGGTACCCCGACCTTCCCGACCCAGGCCCAGATCAAGACGGCCAAGGCCGCGCTGGCCACCGGCTGGGCGAAGGCCATCGCCGGGTGAGCACCGCCGACCCCGCGACTTCCGCAGTCGGGGCCGACCGTCCCCGCCGCCGCCTGCGCAGCATGCTGCGCAAGGCGGCGGCGGGGCGGCTCGCCGTCGCCCCCCTCCTGATCTTCGTTGCCGTGGCCTTCGGCGTACCAGCCGTCGCCATGGCCTACGGTGCGTTCACCACCAACACGCCGGGCACCCCCGCCAGTTACACCGCGGGCAACCTCAGCGCCTCACTCCAGGGCGGCTACCTGACCGCGCTGCTGGGCAGCGTCAAGCTGTCCGCTAGCTCGGCGCTGATCGGCACCGCCATCGGACTGCTGCTCGCCCAGGCCGTCGTCACCTCCCGCTTCCAGACGCTGCGGCACGCCGTGCTCAGTGCCTCCGGGGTGCTCGCCAACTTCGGCGGCGTGCCGCTGGCCTTCGCGTTCATCGCCACCCTCGGCAACGCCGGGGTGCTGACCACGCATCTGCACCTGACCAGCGCGGGCTGGAGCCTCTACACCTTCTGGGGCCTCAACCTGGTCTACCTGTACTTCCTGATCCCGCTGATGGTGCTCAGCGTCCTGCCCGCCCTCGACGGCCTGCGCCGCCAGTGGCGCGAGGCGGCCCAGAACAACGGCGCCACCACCTGGCAGTACTGGCGCCATGTGGCGCTGCCGGTGCTCGCACCCTCCCTGCTCGGCGGATTCATCCTGCTCTTCGGCACGGCCTTCGCCGCGTACGCCACCGCCGCCGCGATGGTCGGCGCGTCGGTGCCGCTGATCACCCTTCAGATCGCCAACGCCCTCAACGGCAACGTCTCCGCCGACGCCGGGAACGTCGCTCTGGCGATGAGCCTCGACATGGTGGTCATCGCCGTCCTGGTCATGGCCGTGTACCTGCCCCTGCAACGCCGGAGCGCCCGATGGCTGGTGTGACCACTGCTCTGACAACCCTGACGACGCGGCCCCCCGCGCCGGTCGCGGTCCGCCGCCGGGGCCGCCCCCGCTTCGGCCGTGCCGCGATCCTGCTGATCTGCGGCCTCTACTTCACCGTGCCCATCCTCGGCTCCTTGCTGTTCACGGTGGACGACCCGGTCAAGGGCTTCACCCTGTCCGCCTATTCGCAGATCTTCAGCGTCAGCGGGCTGTGGCCCGCGCTGCAGCTCTCGCTGGAGCTGGCGGTGGCCACCATCGCCGTGGTCTACCTGCTGCTCATCCCGGCCGTGATCGCCGTCCGCCTCGGCAGCCCCCGGCTGCGCACGGTCGTCGAGATCACCTGCACGCTGCCGCTGGTCGTACCGTCCATCGCGCTCACCGCGGGTATCAGCACCGTGCTGCGCTGGGGCACCGACAACCTCCAGTCGACGCCGTTCTTCCAGACCCTGGTCGCCATCCAGAACCCCACCTTCCCGGTCATCCTGCTGCTCGCCTACGTGGTGATGGCCCTTCCCCTCGCCTTCCGCACCCTGGACGCCGGGATGCGGGCGCTCGACGTCCGCACCCTGCTCGAAGCCGCGCAGAACAACGGCGCCGGGCGCACCCGCGCCATCGTCACCGTGATCCTCCCCAACCTGCGCGGCGCCCTGCTCAACACCGCCTTCCTCACCCTGGCCCTGGTGCTCGGAGAGTTCACCGCCTCCTCGATCCTCGGCTACGTGCCCTTCGCCGTCTGGATCGTCAACGGCAACTCCTCAGGCCAGGGGCCGGTCACCGTCGCCGTCTCGATCGTCAGCCTGGTGCTGACCTGGCTGCTGCTGCTCGTTCTGTCGGCCGGCAGCGCACGCCGCAAGACCTCGACCCCGACGGCCGACTGACCCGCACCGCCACCGCTGACCCCGCGCCACCGAGCGAACCGCGCACCGAACGACCCCCACTCCGAACGACCCCCACTCCGAACCACCCCCCAAAGGGAGCCCCCGATGACCAAGACGGCCCCCGCCGACGCCGCCTCGACCACTGGCACAGTGATAACACCCGCCACTGACAACGGCAGCGCCACCGTCGAGTTCCAGGGCCTGCGGCGCACCTTCGGCTCCACCGTCGCCCTCGACGGCCTGGACCTCACCGTCCAGCCCGGCGAGCTGCTCGCACTGCTGGGCCCGTCCGGCTGCGGCAAGACCACCGCGCTGCGCATGGTCGCCGGGTTCGAAACCCCCGACTCCGGCGCGGTCCTGGTCGACGGCGCCGACATCACCCGCATCCCGGCGCACCGTCGCGACGCGGGCATGGTGTTCCAGTCCTACAGTCTCTTCCCGCACCTCAACGCCCGCGACAACGTGGCCTTCGGCCTGCGGATGCGCCGCGTCGCGACCGCCGAGCGCCGCAAGCGCGCCGACGAACTGCTGGAACTGGTCGGCCTCCCGCAGTACGGCGACCGCTACCCGCACCAGCTCTCCGGCGGGCAGCAGCAGCGCATCGCCCTGGCCCGCGCCCTCGCCCTGCGCCCGCGCGTGCTGCTGCTCGACGAGCCGCTCTCGGCGCTCGACGCCAAGGTCCGGCTGACGCTCCGGGACGAGATCCGGCGGCTCCAGCAGGAACTCGGCATCACCACCCTGTTCGTGACGCACGACCAGGAGGAGGCGCTGTCCATGGCCGACCGGGTCGCCGTCATGCACGCGGGGCGGCTGGAGCAGTGCGCCACGCCCGCCGAGCTGTACGCGCGCCCCACGACGGCCTTCGTCGCGGAGTTCGTCGGCACCATGAACCGCATCACCGGACGCGTCGGCGACGACCCCGGCACGGTGGAGGTGCTCGGCCAGCGCCTGCCCGTGGACGGTGCCAGGACCGGCCCCGACCAGGACGTCGAGGTGCTGGTCCGTCCCGAGAACGTGCTGCTCACCGCGCAGGGCGGCAGCGGCGCGATCGTCACCGGAAGCACCTTCCTCGGCCCGGTGACCCGCCTCGCCGTACAGCTTCCCGACGGCAGGACGGTCAAGGCCGACCTGTCCACCCACGACGCCGCCGCGCTTCCGGCCGGCACCGGTGTGACGGTGCAACTCCCCGAGCGGCCGGTCCTCGTGGACAGCCACCAGGGCGGGGAGGCCTGACGCCTCCCTGCACCCCGCAGCCCTTCACTGAGCAACCCTTCTTCTGAGCAGCCCTTCACCCGGCAACACTTCACCAGCAACAGAGAGCAGTCCGCCGTGCCCACCCGCGCCACCGACACCCCCGGCGGCCCCGCCGAACTGCACGCCGTCCTCTTCGACATGGACGGCACCCTCGTCGACACCGAGGGCCTGTGGCTGCAGGCGGTGGAGACGGAGGCCGGGCTGCTCGGCCTGGTCCTCGGCGAGGAGGACCAGCCGCACATCCTCGGCCGGCCCGTCCAACACACCGCCGCCCACCTGCACCAGCGGGCTCCCGGCGGCCGTAGCGAGGCATCTCTCTCAGCCGCCCTCGAACACCGTTTCGCCGGTCTGGTCAAAGCACAGGTGGTGCCGCTGCCCGGCGCGCTGGAACTCCTCGACGCGGTCAAGGCCGCCGGGATCACCACCGCCCTGGTCTCCGCCTCTCCGCGGCACGTCGTCGACATCGTCCTGGAGGCCCTCGGCCGCCGCCGCTTCGCCGTCTCCTTCGCGGCCGGCGAGACCCCGGAGACCAAGCCCTCGCCCGATCCCTACCTCGCCGCCGCCGAGGCCCTCGGCGTCCGGCCGGGCTCCTGCGTCGCCGTCGAGGACACCCCCATCGGCATCGCCTCCGCCGAGGCGGCGGGCTGTGCGGTCCTGGCGGTGCCCTCCACGATTCCCATCTCCCCGGCCCGGGGCCGGGCCGTGGTCGGCAGCCTGCTGGACGTGGATCTGTCCCTCCTGCGCGGCTTGGTGCGGTCGAGGGAAGCATGAGCGACCAACGCTGGTTGTAGCGACGTTGGACAGCTGCACCGCCCGACCCGGAGGCCCGCCCGCCCATGCCCTACCTGCTGCTCGCGCTCGCCATCGGCAGCGAGATCTGCGCCACCATCTCGCTCAAGTTCACCGACGGTTTCACCCGGCTGCTCCCCAGCGCGGTGGTCGTCGCAGGCTACGGACTCTCCTTCGTCTTCCTCGCCCGGGCCCTCAAGCACATCCCGGTGAGCTCCGCGTACGCGATCTGGTCCGGCGTGGGCACCGCGGTTGTCGCCGCGATCGGATTCGCGTTCCTCGGTGAGACGCTCAACGCCTGGAAGTTGGCCGGGATCGCGCTGATCATCGGCGGAGTGGTGGCGCTCAACCTCGGCGGGGCCTCGCACTGACCCGGCGTCACCCGTGGCATGAGCGGCGCCGACCGCGACTCCGCACGCAGCACAGGGCACGCAAGCCCGCTCACCACCAGCGGCGGGGCACTGCTCGTGGGCGGCCGCGCGCCGTACCTGGCCACGTTGGGCCTGCTCGCCGCGCCGGCGGTCGGGGTGAACGTGTGGGAGCGGCTATGGATCCGCCGCCAGGGCGTGAACTGACCACTCCTGACCGGCCCCTCTGTTCGCGTACCTGATCGATGGCCATACTCACGTTCCATGACCATGTACGGCGCCGGCGGCCGCCCCGCTCCACCCGCGCAGACCCTGACGCTGGACGGCACCTCGCTCACCCCGGCGGACACCACCGCCCTCGCCCGCCGCCGCGCCCGCGCGGAGATCGCCCCGGCCGCGCGCGAGCGCATGCTGCTGGCGCGCAAGGTCGCCGAGGAGGTCGTCACCCGCCGCCGCGTGTACGGCCACACCACCGGCGTCGGCGCCAACCGCACCACGGACCTCCGGGACGAGGTCGCGGCCGGCCACGGCATGCGCCTGCTGCGCAGCCACAGCGGCGGCATCGGCCCGCTGGTTCCGGTCGAGCAGACCCGCGCCATGCTCGCCGTCCGGCTCAACCAACTGCTCTGCGCGGGCTCGGCGATCGGCGCGGCGGTCGCCGAGCGCCTCGCCGACGCCCTCGCCTCCGGGCACGTGCCGACCGTCCACTCCTACGGCTCCGTCGGCACCGGCGACCTGTCCGCGTTGGCCGAGCTGGGCCTCACCCTCGCCGGGGAGCAGCCCTGGCGCCACGGCGAGGGATCGGGAGACGCCCCTGCACCGCTGATCCTGGACCGCTGGGACGCCCTCCCGCTGATGTCCAGCAGCGCCCTGACGATCGGTCAGTCCGCACTCGGCTGCACCGATCTGGGCCTCCTGCTCGACCGGATACCGTTGATCGCCGCACTCTCGCTGACAGTCGTCCACGGCTCCACCGAGCCGTACGCCTCGGTGGTGCACGCGCTGCGCCCGCACCCGGGGGCGAACCGGGTCGCCGCCCGGATGCGGGCCCTGCTGGAACCCGTCACCTGGGAACCGGCCCTGGTCCAGGACCCGTTCGGGCTGCGCTGCCTGCCACAGGTCCACGGCGCGGCCCTGGACGCGGCCGACGCTCTGGACCAGGTCCTGCGCATAGAGATCAACGCGGCCGCGGAGAACCCGCTGCTGTCCATGGGACCGGCGGACTACCACCACCACGGCGGCTTCCACCAGGCTTCCCTCGCCCTGGCCCTGGACCAGGTGCGCCTGGCCGTCCTCGGCACCGCCCAGCTGTCCACCGCGCGTCTCGGCGTCCTCGCCGTACCCGCCTTCACCGGCCTGCCGTCCTACCTCGCCCAGGACGAGGACGGCAGCAGCGGCATCATGATCACCGAATACGCGGCGCAGTCCGCGCTCGCCGAACTGCGCGGCCTCGCCCAGCCCGTGACCCTCGGCCACGCCGTCCTCTCCCGGGGCGTCGAGGAGCACGCGAGCTTCGCGGCGACCGGCGCCAGGCACCTCCTGGACTCCGTCACGACGCTGCGCCTCGTCCTGGCCTGCGAACTGGCCGCCGCCGTCCGCGCCCTGCGGATGCAGGACGTCGTGCTGGACCCGGGCACCGAGCTCGGCCGCTTCCAGCACGACGCCGCCGCCGTCCTCAACCCCGACACCACCGACCGCGACCTCACCCCCGACATCGAGTCCGCCGCAGCCCTGCTGGCCCGCTGACCGCGCGGGCCGGTAACTGCGCGGGCCTGTAACGACGAGAACGGCCTACGGGAGGTTGCGGGCCATGACTATGCGCTGGACCTGGTTGGTGCCCTCGTAGATCTGGGTGATCTTGGCGTCGCGCATCATCCGCTCCAGCGGGTAGTCGCGGGTGTAGCCGTAGCCGCCGAGGAGCTGGACCGCGTCGGTGGTGATCTCCATGGCCGCGTCGGAGGCGAAGCACTTCGCTGCGGCACCGAAGAAGGTCAGGTCGCTGTCGCCGCGCTGGGAGCGGGCGGCGGCGGCGTAGGTGAGCTGGCGGGCGGCCTCGAGCTTCATGGCCATGTCGGCCAACATGAACTGGATGCCCTGGAACTCGGCGATGGCCTTGCCGAACTGCTTGCGCTCCTTGACGTAGCCGGCCGCGTAGTCCAGCGCGCCCTGGGCGATGCCCAGCGCCTGCGCGGCGATGGTGATCCGGGTGTGGTCCAGGGTCTTCATCGCGGTGGCGAAGCCGGTGCCCTCGGGGCCGATCAGGCGGTCGGCCGGGATCCTGACGTTGTCGAGGTAGACCTCGCGGGTCGGGGAGCCCTTGATGCCGAGCTTCTTCTCCGGGGCGCCGAAGGAGACACCCTCGTCGTCCTTCTCCACCACGAAGGCGGAGATGCCCTTGCTGCGCTTGTCGGGGTCGGTCACGGCCATGACCGTGTAGAACTCGCTGACGCCCGCGTTGGTGATCCAGCGCTTGACACCGTTGAGCACCCAGAAGTCACCGTCGCGGACCGCGCGGGTCTTCATCCCGGCGGCGTCGGAGCCCGCGTCCGGCTCGGACAGGCAGTAGGAGAACATTCCCTCGCCGCGCGCCAGCCGGGGCAGGTACTTCTGCTTGATCGCCTCGTCGCCGGAGAGGATCACCGGCAGCGAGCCCAGCTTGTTCACGGCCGGGATCAGGGACGAGGAGGCGCAGACCCGGGCCACCTCCTCGATCACTATCACGGTGGCCAGCGCATCCGCACCGGCGCCGCCGTACTCCTCCGGCACGTGGACCGCGTGCAGGTCGCTGCTGGTCAGCGCATCCAGGGCCTCCTGCGGGAAGCGGGCCTGCTCGTCCACCTCGGCCGCGAAGGGAGCGATCTTGTCCTCGGCGAGCGAGCGCACCGCGTCCCGGAGCATCTCGTGCTCCTCGGAGATCCGGAACAGGTCGAAGTCTGCGGAACCGTTGGACGCCATACGCCTCACCCCAAGTTATCTACCGTTAAGTAACATACTGATACATCCAAATTCTATGGCGTCCGGGCACCAGGTCCGCGCGTGACGTGCACAACAGCTGCCCGCCCGGAACACCCCCACAGGGCGTGTGGATAGGATCGCCAGGCCCGACCCGCTTCATCCGCTTCACCCCACCCAGCGGAAGGACCACCACGCCGTGAAGATCACCGTAATCGGCACCGGCTACCTGGGGACCACACACGCAGCCTGCATGGCCGAGCTCGGCTTCGAGGTGCTGGGCCTCGACATCCTTCCCGAGAAGGTCGCCGCGCTCGCGGCCGGCCACGTCCCGATGTACGAGCCCGGGCTCGAGGACCTGCTCCGCAAGCACCTGCACGGCCTGGAGGGCTCCACCGGACGACTGCGCTTCACCACCTCCTGGGAGGAGGTCGGCGAGTTCGGCGAGATCCACTTCATCTGTACCAACACCCCGCAGCGGCGCGGCGAGTTCGCATGTGACATGTCCTACGTCGAGTCGGCGTTCGACCTGCTCGCTCCGCATCTGACCCGGCCCACCCTGGTCGTCGGCAAGTCCACCGTGCCGGTCGGCAGCGCCGAGCACCTGGCGGTGCGGCTCGCCGAGCGCGCCCCGGTCGGCGCGGAGGCCGAGGTCGCCTGGAACCCCGAGTTCCTGCGTGAGGGATACGCGGTCAGCGACACCCTGCACCCCGACCGCCTCGTCGTCGGCGTCCGCAGCGACGCCGCCGAGGCCAAGCTGCGCGAGGTGTACGCGCCACTGATCGCCCAGGGCACCCCTTTCGTCGTCACCGACTTCGCCACCGCCGAGCTGGTCAAGACCGCTGCCAACTCCTTCCTCGCCACCAAGATCTCCTTCATAAACGCCATGGCCGAGGTCTGCGAGGCATCCGGCGCCGACGTCGTGCAGCTCTCCGGCGCCCTCGCCTACGACGAGCGGATCGGCGGCAAGTTCCTCAACGCCGGACTCGGCTTCGGCGGCGGCTGCCTCCCCAAGGACATCCGCGCCTTCATGGCCCGCGCCGGGGAGCTCGGCGCCGACCAGGCCCTCACCTTCCTCCGCGAGGTCGACTCCATCAACATGCGCCGCCGCTCCCGCATGGTCGAGCTGGCCCGCGAGCAGTGCGACGGCGGCTTCCTCGGCCGCCGGGTCGCGGTTCTCGGCGCGGCGTTCAAGCCCAACTCGGACGACGTCCGCGACTCCCCCGCGCTGAACGTGGCCGGGCAGATCCAGCTCCAGGGCGGACAGGTCACCGTCTACGACCCCAAGGCCATGGACAACGCCCGCAAGATGTTCCCGGGCCTCAGCTTCGCCGACTCCGCTCTCGAAGCCGCCGTCGGGGCCCATGTCGTGCTCCACCTGACCGAGTGGCAGGAGTTCCGGGCCATGGACCCGGACGACCTCGCCGAGGTCGTCGCCGAACGCCGCATCCTGGACGGCCGCAACGTCCTCGACCCGCAGCGCTGGCGCGCCGCCGGGTGGACCTACCGGGCCCTGGGGCGACCGAGCTGACTGTACGGAATGCCCGGCACCGGACGCGGGTTGTCGCCAGTGAGCGAAGGAGCAGCCCGATGAGCGACTACGGCGACGACGCCACTGTCCGGAAGATCCTTACCGAGACCGGGGACACCTGGGCGGTGGTGGGCCTGTCCACCAACCCCTCCCGCGCCGCCTACGGCGTGGCCCGGGTACTGCAGCGCTTCGGCAAGCGCGTCGTCCCGGTCCACCCCAAGGCCGAGACGGTGCACGGCGAGCAGGGGTACCGGACGCTCGCGGAGATCCCCTTCCCGGTCGACGTCGTGGACGTGTTCGTGAACTCCGACCTCGCCGGGGACGTGGCCGACCAGGCCCTGGCCGTCGGGGCGAAGGCGGTGTGGTTCCAGCTCGGTGTCATCGACCCGGAGGCGTACGGTCGTACCCGGGCCGCCGGGCTGGACATGGTGATGGACAGGTGCCCCGCGATCGAGATCCCGCACCTGGCGGGCTGAACCGGCTCCTGTCGCGACCACCGCGGGACAGGCTCAGCCGTCGAGTCGGCCGATGGTGGCGATGGACGGCGGACTGTCCTGCATGTCCCTGGCCACGCCCTCCGCATCGCGCAGCACCCGGACCGCGTTGCTCCAGGTCAGCTTGGCGAGATCGGCCTCGGACCAGCCCCGGCCCAGCAGTTCGGCGATCAGGTTGGGGTAGCCGGAGACGTCCTCGAGACCCTCGGGCGTGAACGCCGTCCCGTCGAAGTCGCCGCCGATGCCGATGTGGTCGACGCCCGCGACCTCGCGCATGTGGTCGAGATGGTCCGCCACGGTCGCCGCCGTGGCGACCGGGCGCGGGTTGGCCGCCTCGAAGGCTCGATGGACGTCCATGGCCGCCGGGGTGGTGTCCAGCGCGTGGAAGCCGTTGGCCTCCATGTTGGCGTCGGCTTCCCGGGTCCAGGCGATGGCGTCGGGAAGGATGAACTTGGGCACGAAGGTGGCCATGGCCACGCCGCCGTTGACGGGAAGCTGCGCCAGCACGTCGTCGGGGATGTTGCGCGGGTGGTCGCAGACGGCGCGCGAGGAGGAGTGAGAGAACAGAACCGGCGCGCGGGTCACCCTGAGCGCGTCCCGCATGGTGTCGGCGGAGACGTGCGAGAGGTCCACCAGCATTCCGAGGCGGTTCATCTCACGGACGACCTCCTCGCCGAACCGGGTCAGCCCGTTGGCCACCGGCTTGTCGGTGGCGGAGTCCGCCCAGGGCAGGTTGTCGTTGTGAGTGAGCGTCATATAGCGGACACCCAGGGCGTACAGGGCGCGCAGCGTGGCGAGTGAGTTGTTGATGGAGTGGCCGCCCTCGGCCCCCATCAGCGAGGCGATCCTGCCGTGCGAGCGGGCCGCCTCCAGGTCGTCGGCGCTGAACGCGAGCCGCAGCTGGTCGGGGTAGCGCGCGGCCAGCGCGCGCACGCAGTCGATCTGTTCCAGGGTGGCGCTGACGGCCTGGTCCCCCGCGTAGTCGGCGCGCACGTACACCGACCAGAACTGCCCGCCGACGCCGCCGGCGGCCAGCCGGGCCAGGTCGGTGTGCAGGTGGGCCCGCTGGTCGGTGCCGATGTCGCGCCGGTCGAGGTCGTACCCGACCTGCTGGCGCAGCGCCCACGGCAGGTCGTTGTGCCCGTCCACGACGGGGTACTCGGCGAGCAGCGCGCGGGCCCGATCCAGCAGCTCGGCCGCGGGGGGAACGTAGGCCATCGGGTTTCAGCCCCCGAATCCGAAGCTGTTGGCACCGCTGACCTTGGCGCGCAGCTTCTTGCCCTTGTCCGCAGCCTGGTTGTTCAGTTCCTGCTGGAAGTCCCGCATCCGGTCCGCGAGTTCAGTGTCGAACGCGGCGAGGAGGCGCACCGCGAGCAGCCCCGCGTTGCGCGCGCCGCCGATGGAGACGGTAGCCACCGGCACGCCGGCGGGCATCTGCACGATCGACAGCAGCGAGTCCATGCCGTCGAGGTACTTCAGCGGAACCGGCACGCCGATCACCGGCAGCGTGGTGACGGAGGCGAGCATCCCGGGCAGGTGGGCCGCGCCGCCCGCACCCGCGATAACCGACTTGAGACCGCGCCCCGCGGCCTGCTCGCCGTACGCGATCATCTCCTTCGCCATCCGGTGCGCGGAGAGGACGTCCACCTCGTAGGGGACCTCGAACTCGTCGAGGGCCTGTGCGGCGGCCTCCATCACCGGCCAGTCGGAGTCCGATCCCATGACGATGCCGACCAACGGCTGCTCGGACATTCGCTGTCCCCTTCTGCTCTGCTGTGCAGTTGTCTGAACTGGACGGGCTGTTCGCGCTATTCGACGATGTCGCCGCGCAGGTATGCGGCGGCGTGGCGGGCCCGTTCCCGGACGTCGTCCAAGTCGTCGCCGAAGACCGTGACATGGCCCACTTTACGGCCGGGCTTCACGTCCTTGCCGTACATGTGGATGCGCAGTCCGGGGTCACGCGCCATGCAGTGCAGGAACGCGTGGTACATGTCCGGGTAGTCGCCCCCCAGGACGTTGACCATCACGGTCCACGGCGCGCGGGGGCGCGGGTCGCCGAGGGGCAGGTCGAGGACGGCGCGGATGTGGTTCTCGAACTGCGAGGTGACCGCGCCGTCGATGGACCAGTGGCCGGAGTTGTGCGGCCGCATGGCCAGCTCGTTGACGAGGATGCGCCCGTCGCGGGTCTGGAACAGCTCGACGGCGAGGTGACCGGTGATGTCCAGCTCGCCCGCGATCCGCAGCGCGAGCGCCTGCGCCTCCGCGGCGAGGGCCGGGTCCAGGTCGGGGGCTGGCGCGGTCACCTCGTGGCAGATGCCGTCCTTCTGCAGGGACTCGACGATCGGGTACGCCACCGCCTGCCCGTGCGGGGAGCGCACGACGTCCGCCGCGAGCTCCCGGAGAAAGTCGACCTTCTCCTCGGCGAGGACCGGAACGCCCGCTCGAAACGGTTCTTCGGCCTCGGACTCGTCGCGGACGACCCAGACGCCCTTGCCGTCGTAACCCCCACGAGTGGTCTTCAGGACGACCGGGAAACCTTCACCCTCGGCGGCGAAGGCGGCGACGTCGGCCGGGTGCGCGACAAGCCGGTGCCGGGGGCAGGGGACGCCGAGGGAGTCCAGCTTGGCCCGCATCAGGCCCTTGTCCTGCGCGAACACCAGCGCGTCAGGGCCGGGCCGGACGGCGATGCCCTCCGCCTGAAGCGCCCGCAGGTGCTCGGTGGGGACGTGCTCGTGATCGAAGGTGATCACCTCGCACCCGGCGGCGAAGCGCCGCAGCGTGTCCAGGTCACGGTAGTCGCCCAGGACGACGTCGTTCACCACCAGCGACGCCGAGTCCTGCGGAGTGTCCGCGAGGAGTTTGAACCTCACCCCGAGCGGGATCGCCGCCTGGTGAGCCATACGGGCGAGTTGCCCGCCACCGATCATGCCGACTACCGGAAAAGTCACATGTCCGAGGATATCGGTGTCCCAGGTTCCACATCACCGCAGGCCAGAACGACGCCCCCGGTAAACACTTGGTTACCGGGGGTTGTCAAACGTTGAAGCACCACCCCTGTCCACCGTCTATCGTGGATAGTAAGGGCAGCCCCGGTCACGGCTGGTGTTGAGAGTCGGATGAGATGCCCCCGCCGTCCCAGTGAAGGAGCGGGTACGCGAACTAGCATGAAATCACGCTCCCGCGAGCCCCGACAGATACGGACCCCGATGACGACGAGCCCCGGCACTGAACCCGCTGCGCCCAATGTCCTCCGTCGGCTCATCAACGAGCTGATCAAGTTCGGAGCAGTCGGGATAGTCGGCCTTGTCGTGCAGTTCGGGACCCTCCCCGTCTGGCTGGACCTGCTCCCGGCCACCCGGGCGAGCATGGCGGCGACGCTCCTCGCGATCGGGACCAACTACATCGGCTACCGGTACTGGGTGTACCGCCACGCCGACAAGCGGACGCGCTCACGCGAGATCACGCTGTTCCTGCTTTTCAGCGGCATCGGCATGGTCATCCAGATCGGCATCGTCTGGGCCCTCACCTCGGGCCTCAAGATGGACGACAGCGTGGCGGTCATAGGGTTCAACGTGATCGGTATCGGCACCGCGACGATGTTCCGCTTCTGGTCCTACCGGACCTGGGTGTTCCGGGCCGTTCCGCAGGCTGCGGAGACCCCGGCCGTGGCGGTGGACGCCGTCGGCGCGGCCGAGCAGATCCTCGCCGCCGAGCAGGTCAAGCGCAAGCGCGCCACCTCCCGCCAGGACTGAGGCGGCCGAGACCCCCGCTACCGTTCCCCGGCCTGACGGCCGAGACCCCCGCTACCGTTCCCCGGCCTGACGGCCGAGACCCCCGCTAGCGTTCCTCGGCCTGACGGCCGAGGAATAGGGCGAACACCGGCGGCCGCTGCGACAGAAGTTCCAGCCGCCCGCCGTCGGCCTCGGCGAGGTCGCGGGCGACGGCGAGGCCGATGCCGGTGGAGTTGTGGCCGCTGACGGCGCGCTCGAAGACCCGCGCGCCCAGCTCGCTCGGCACACCCGCTCCGTCGTCCTGGACCTCCAGGACGACCGAGGTGTCGCGCACCCGGGTCCGGATGGTCACCGCGCCGTCCCCGTGCATCAGCGAGTTCTCGATCAGCGCCGCCAGCACCTGTGCGACCGCCCCGGACGTTCCGAGCGCGCGCAGCCCCGGCGGGCCCTCCAGGTGCAGCGTGCGCCCGGCGCGACGCAGCGCCGGGCGCCACTCTTCCGCCTGCTGCTTGATCACCTCGTCCAGCTCGAACGCCACCGCCGAGGCGTTCCGCTGGTCGCGGCTGTTGGTGAGCAGCCGCTGCACCACGTCGGTGAGCCGTTCGACCTGGCCGAGAGCGATGGCCGCCTCCTCCTTCACGGTCACCAGGTCGTCCGTCTCGACGATTTCCTCCAGCCGCATCGACAGGGCGGTCAGCGGCGTCCGCAACTGGTGCGAGGCGTCGGCGGCGAGCCGGCGCTCCGCTGTGAGCATCCGGCCGATCCGGTCCGCGCTGGCGTCGAGCACCTCGGCGACCCGGTCCAGCTCGACCACGCCATAGCGGCGTTGGCGCGGGCGCGGGTCGCCCGAGCCCAGGCGCTCGGCGGTCTCGGCGAGGTCCGTGAGCGGACGGGCCAGCCGCCGGGCCTGCCAGACGGCGAGCATCGCGGCGGCCAGGATGGTCAGCAGTGCGACCAGAACCAGGAGCAGCAGCATGTTGCGGATGTCGCGGTTCAGCGGCTCGCGGGACTCCTGGACGGTGACCTTCTCGCCATGCGCGCCGGTCTCGACTGCGGTGGTCGGGTTGCTGCCGGTCGGGCGTGCGCCGAGGGTGAGTTCGGGCTGCCCCGGCAACTGGACCACGGCGTAGCGCTGGGCGTTCTGGCTGGTCAGTCCGGACAGGGCCTCGGAGTCGATCGGCTCGCCCGCGATCAGCCGGTTCTCGACCACGCCGAGGAGGTGCAGCGCCTCGGAGGTGACCTGGTCCCGCGCGTTGTTCTCGATGCTGCGCTTCTCGACCAGGGCCAGCGGGACACAGAACAGCGTCACCACCACGAGTACCACGGCGAGCGTCGAGTTGATCAGCCGTCTGCGCACCCCGCCGGTCAGCCCTTCTCGAAACGGAAGCCGACGCCGCGCACGGTGGTGATGTAGCGCGGGCTGGCCGCGTCGTCGCCGAGCTTCTTCCGCAGCCAGGAGATGTGCATGTCCAGGGTCTTGGTGGAGGTCCACCAGGTGGTGTCCCAGACCTGGCGCATGATCTGCTCGCGGGTGACGACCCGGCCCGCGTCCCGGACCAGGACCCGGAGCAGCTCGAACTCCTTGGCGGAGAGCTGGAGTTCCTCGTCGCCGATCCAGGCGCGGTGCGACTCGACGTCGATCTTCACGCCGTGCGCGCCGGTGGTGAGGTCGACGGTGCCGCGCCGCAGCAGGGCCCGGACCCGGGCCAGCAGCTCGGCGAGCCGGAACGGCTTGGTGACGTAGTCGTCCGCGCCCGCGTCCAGGCCGACCACGGTGTCGACCTCGTCGGCCCGGGCGGTCAGCACCAGGACCGGGAAGCCGTGGCCGTCTGCGCGCAACCGGCGGCAGACCTCGAGACCGTCCATACCGGGGAGGCCGAGGTCGAGCACCAGAAGGTCGATGTTGCCGCCTTCGAGCCCGGCCTCCAGCGCGGAGGGGCCGTCCTCGCGCACCACGACCTCGTAGCCCTCCCGGCGCAGCGCGCGGGCGAGGGGTTCCGAGATGGCGACGTCGTCCTCGGCGAGCAGTACACGGGTCATGTCCTGATCGTAGTGCGCTCGAAAGGCGTGCTCCGCCGAGCGGCCCACCAGGCCGGTACCCGGGCGATCTGCGGGGTACCGGCGCCGATCTGGGCGGGCGTCAACGCGGGCGGCGCAGGCGGCGCCAGGGGGTGAGCGCGAAGACGGCCGCGCCCAGGAGCAGGACGGTGCCGCCGGCCAGGCCGAGGGCCTGGACCGTGGCGGTGTCACCTCCGGTCTGGGCGAGACCGCCGGTGCCGCCGGACGAGCCGGTGCTGCCGGTGCTGCCGGTGCTGCCGCCGGACGTGCTGGTGCTGCCTGTCGTGCCGCTGCTGCTGGTGGTTCCGCCGGAACCGCCGGTGACGTTCAGGGTCAGCGAGACGCCGGGCTGGCTGGTGGCTCTGCAGGTGGTGGTCGTGCCCAGGGCGGAGATGGTGAGGACACCCGGAGTGAGCTGGATCTGGCCGCTGTTGGGAAAGATGTAGCTACCGGACATGTCGTTCGGCTTGATGGGAGTGTTCGCCGGGATGGTGGCGGCGTTCGCCGGCCCGGTGAGATTGAGCGACCCGCTGTCCGCACCCGCTACGAGCACCGTGGTGCTGGGCTTCATCGTGCCTGCGCCGAGGTCGACCGGTGACGAGGAGACCCCGGACGCGAAGGACTCGGTGATCGCATAGGTGACGCCGGACTGCTTGGCGCTGATGGTGATGGAGGGCGTGGCGGTCTTGACCCCGATGGGCGTGGTGCAGGAGTAGTGGACGGTGACCGGGGTCCCGGGGAAGTCGCCGCCGCCGCCTCCGGTGGCGCCGCCGGACGTCGTCCCGCCGGTGGTGGTCCCGCCCGTGGTGGTGGTTCCTCCGGTCGTGGTCGTCCCACCAGTGGTCGTCCCGCCTGTGGTGGTGCCGCCGGTGGTGGTGCCGCCGGTGGTGGTCGTGCCGCCCGTGGTTCCGCCTACCGCTCCGACGGTCAGGGTCAGGCCGACCGGTGGGGTCGCGTCGGGAGCGCACGTGGTGTCCGTGGAGATCGGCTGGTTGACGTTGATGTCGTACGCCCCCGGCGTGAACGTCACCGAGCCCGCCGCCGTCAGCTTGAGCGTCGCCGTCATGTCCGACAGGACCATCGGCGAGTTCTTGGGGATCGGCGGGTTGGTACGGGGGCCCTTTACCGCGAGGCTGCCGCTCTGCGCGCCGCCGACCGCGACGGTGCCGCTGGGTTGGACGACATTGGCGTTGAGGTCGATGATGTTCGGATTGTTCGACGCCGCCTTCACCGTCTTCCAGGTGAGCGTGATGGTGTCGCCGACCTTGGGGGTCGGGTTTGAACTGCTGAGGTCGACGACCGTGGTTCCCTTGATCGGGCCCAGGCCGGAGATGGACGGTGGGATGCACGTGGTCGCGAAACTGTCGTTCGCCGCCACTGCCTGCTGCGTCCCGAGGACGAGCGTCGCGCCGGACATCGCCAGCAGAACGGCCCAGGTCAGCCTTTTCCGGTACACGGCTCGGATTCCTTTGTTCGAGGTGATGGAGAACCAGGGGTGCGGACCTGGGCGGGAGTGGGAAGGGGGACGGTGCCCGGCGAGAACCAGGGGAGCACCGGTTCGCGCGGCTTCTGCGGCTCGGGCCTCCGCGCGGGCGGGTAGGCAGGCGGGTGCGGCGGAACCGGTGGCAGGACGAGGGTGTCCCGCGCTGTGGACGACTCGGACGGCGACACTCCCGGCACTGGGTCGCCGGCCCGGCGGCGACCGAGCCCCGCCGTGCGCCGGTCACGCCGCTCGTCCCGGCGAAGGCCGCGCCGAGCCGTGAGGTCCGGGCGCATCCGATCCACCACGGCCAGCCCGATGCGGAACAGGCCCACCGGAATGACCACACACAGCAGCAGCCAGAACAGGGTCACTCCCCACGAACGCGGAAGCGTCACTTCCTGTGTCGTCAACTCCCCTCCTGCATAGCGGAGTTGCAACTCGTAGTCGCCGTGGGCGCCGGAGGCGAAGTCGACCGGGACATCGATTTCCTGCTTCGCCCCGGGGGCGAGGACGCCGCTCCACTGGAAGTCCTGCCATCCCGGCGCGTACACCGAGTGCGAGGTGCCCAACTGAAAGACCGGGTTGGCGACGGCCGTGTCGCCCAGGTTGGCGATGATCGCCTTCAGGGTGCGGTGCGCCGGCGCGCCGAACCAGTTCATCAGGCCGCTCTCGCCGCCGAGGTCGGCGTTGAGCGCGACCAGCCGGCCACTGAGGGTCGGCAAGGGGACGACGGGCGCGCCGATCACCGGGAACGAGGTGTCCACGGACACCTTCGGGCCGGTCACGGTGGTGGTGTGGATGACGCAGGGGCAGGGCTTGGGCGGGGTGGCGATCGGCAGTCGTACGGTGAAGCCGCCGTTCGCGCCCGTGGTGACGGCCCGCCCGGTGGGGTTGGCGCAGGAGTCCGTCCCGCTGAGGGCGTTCTGTCCGCAGAGCAGCACGGTGAGCAGCGTGCCGCCCGGCCAACCGGTGCCGGTGACGGTGGCTGTGGCGCCGGGCGCGGCAGTGGCGGGGTCGGCCCGCACGGCTGCTCCGCCGTCCGCGTGCGCTGCCGGTGCGGTCAGCGAGAAGGGGAGCGCGAGCAGGCCCAGCAGCAGTGCCGACAGGGCGAGGCGGCTCCGCAGCGCCCTCATGCCGCCGCCTCGACCCGGGTCCGCCCCCGCCGGTTCCAGGCCCAGTGCCCGCGGTGCGCGCGCCGCCGCTTCGCGCGGGCCCAGAGCAGCAGCAGCGCCGCGCTGACCAGCAGGAGAAGCACGCCGACCAGGAACCAGGGTACGGCCAGGAAGCTCGAACTCCCGGACGCCGAGACGTCCGTGCCGCTGACCGAGAGCTTGAGGGAGACGCGGTCGAACTGCGGGGCGTGGGGCCATGCTGCGGACAACTGCACCTGCTGCCCGGGCAGCAGGTCGATGCCGAGATCGCGGGCGGGGACGGCGAGGACGGTCCCGCCGATCCAGCCGCTGCCCTTGATCGAGAGCCTGGGGTGCACGGTGACGTTCCCGTGGTTGACCAGCGTGTAGTGGATGGTCGCGATCGAGCCGCCGATCCCGGGGACCAGCGGCGCATGGCGGTCGACCTGGACGTTGTCGACGCTGACGTCCGGGACGGCGACACCGGAGACGCGCAGGTAGAGGCGTGCGCCCACGGCGCGCTGGATGCCGACCGCGACCTTGCCGGCCGCGCTGGTGGCTTCGGTGGTGGTGTCCAGAGCGACGACGGCCCCGGGATGGTCGCCCGGCTCCGCGCCTGCGGGGATGTCCACGGTGAAGGGGATGTCGACCCGGGTGTGCGGAGGCACGGTGAGCCGGTCGGCCTTGAGGTGCACCCAGGCGCCGACGCCGGTCTGCGGCTGGTCGGCGGCGCGCAGCGCGAAACCGCCGTCACGCGGGGTGTTGTAGGCGTCGGCGCCGTACAGCCGGAAGTTGATCGGCCGGCCGGAGAGGTTGACGACGGAGACCGTGTCGTTGACGACGGCTCCGGGTGCCGCCTCCAGGTAGAAGTACTGCCGGTCCGGAGTGCCGGCGTTGCCGCCGGCCGCGGGCGTCGGGAAGACCGCCCAGGTGCCGTTGTCGGCGGCCGGTGCGGACGCGGGCGCCGGTGCGGACGCGGGTGCCGGTGCCGATGCGGGTGCCGGTGCCAGGACCGGTGCCGTCCCGAGGGTGAGCGCGCCGAGGGCTGACAGCAGGGCCGCCGCCAGCAGTCTCGGCAACCGCGACGCTCCGTGCGGTCGGTGGAACATCGGCAGCCCTCCAACGGTGCGGGTGTGGGCGGCGACCGGGGCCGCCGCCCACTCAGATGTCACGCGGGGCTCACGCCAGGGTCAGCGTGAGGGTGGAGCTGTAGGTGCCCGGCGCGGTGAAGGCCGGGATGCTCAGCGAGAGGTTCGCCGTGGCACCGAACTGACCACCGGTCAGCGTCGCCGCGGGGGTGCTCGCCAGGGTCGCGCCGGCGGTGCCGACGGGGCCCGCCGAGCCGGCGGCGCAGGTGCTGGGGCTGCCTGCGGTGGTGCTGCAGGCGGGGGTCCAGCTGAGGTCGGCGGCGGGCAGCGTGCTCCCGCCGGGACCGGTGAAGTTGGTGTTGCTGGCGGTGAGCGACCAGCCGCTGCCGACGCCTCTGAAGTCCTTGACGGTCACGGCGTTGAGCGAGCCGGTGGAGCTGCCCCCGGTGCCGAAGTCGACCGGGGTCATCGTGACGGTGCTCCCCGCCTGGGTCATGCTGAGCGTGCCGCCCTTGACCGAGCTGTTCAGCGTCTGGCTGGCGCCACCGGGCGGGGTGACCGTGGTGACGCTGTAGGCGGCCGGCGGGGCTGCCTTGGTCGGGTCGTAACTCGTCCCCTCGAAGGCGATGATCCCGGTCGTCGAGGCCGCGTTGACGGTGAGCGTGGCGCTGAACGCACCGCTGCTGTCGGCCGTGGCCGTGGTGGCGTCACCGGTCGCCGTGGTGCCGCTGAAACCCGCCACGGTGATCGCCGCGGCGGCGGTGAAGCCGGTGCCGGTCACGGTGACCTTGGTTCCGGTCGGCCCCGAGGAGGGATTGTCGGTGATGGCACGGTTGTTGGGCACCGTGACTGGTCCGGCCGTGATCGTGTTGGACACCGGCGCCGGCGGGGTGTCGATGGTGCAGGGTGTGTCGAGGTTGATGATGTAGTTGGAGTTGATGGTGTAGTTGCCGGGGGTCAGCGTGATCGAGCCGGCGGTGGTGACCTTGAAGGTGCCGGTCATCTGGAAGGGCGGGAAGGGCGCGTTGCCGGCGACGGGCGGGTTGGTACGGGTTCCGGTGACGGCGACCGTTCCGGTCTGCGCCCCGCCGAGCTGCACCACTCCGGAGGGCAGGATGACGTTCGCCGGAAGCGCCGTGGAGGTGGGGTTGCCGGACGCGGGCTGGGTCACGTCGTAGGTGACCGTGACCGTGTCGCCGACCTTGGGGGTCGCGTTGTCCACGGCGATCTCGGTGATCGTGGTGCCGTGGATGGCCGGGACGACCCCGGGCGTGCAGGTGGTGGCGAAGGACACCGACGTGCCCGGAGTGGCCGCCTGAGCCTGCCCGGCGAGCGCCATCGGCACTGCGACCAGCAGCGAGACGACCCCCGCCCATGCGGCGTGGCGAACCCCGGGCCTGGTGCCTCGGTGGCGCGTTGCTGAGATCTGGAACACGATCGTGGTGCCCCTTTCGGTGGACGAGCGGCTATCGCCACGCCCGCTGCGTGACAGCCGTCACGGTCACCGCTGCCGATCTCCCCCCGTCGCGTGCACCGGGGCTATTCTTCGATCGGCGCTACGGTGCCATGCGGGCCGGCCGCCCCTGTTCCCTTGCCGTGGACGGGGCGGTCGGCCTCGTGCTATCCACGAGACCGGGCCTCCGCCGCCGTCTGCGGCGAGTCCCGGGGTCCCGTGGTGCCCATTATTGACGACCCGTCAGATTTAGAAGTCAAGGGAAGCGCCGCACCGGACCCGCGCCCGGCCCTCACCTGCCGACCCGTTGGGACCGCCTCGTCAGAAGCAGCATCCCGCCGACGCCGCCGAGCAGGACGGTGCCGCCGAACAGCCCGAACGCCACCGCGTCATCCGCCGGCCCGGTCTGCGGCAGGGTTCCCGAGCCGGCCGCCGAGGCGTTCTGCGCGCCGGCCGCGGCCGTCACCTGGAGGCTCAGCGCGACGCCGACGGCTCCGGTGGGAGTGCAGGTGGTGAGCGTGCCGAGAGCGGAGATGGTGAGCTTGTCCGGCGTGAACGTGACGGTCCCGCTCTGGGTCGGCGTGTAGCTCCCGGTCATGCTGCCGATCTTGATGGGAGTGTTGGCCGGTACGGCCGCCGGGTTCCCAGGCCCGGAGACCTTCACCGTCCCCTTGCCCGCGCCGCCGAGCGCCAGCAGGGCGCTGGGCTGCATCGTGCCCGCACCGAGCTCGACCGGACTGGAGGAGACTCCGTTGGTGAAGGTCATTGTGACGGCGTAGCCGGAACCGCTCGGCACCGCCGTGACCTCGACCTGAGAGACGGCGTCTTTGACCCCGATGGGCGTCTGGCAGTGGTAGTCCACGGCGACGGTCGCCGCGTGCGCGGCTCCCGGCGACGCGAGCACCACCCCGCCGGCGGCGGCCAGGGCGGACGCCACCCCTCCCGCGAACCTGCTGATACGCATGTAGGCCCCACCTTTCGCCTCCGTCACGCCCATACTGACGGATCGTCAGATTGGGCAGACGGTACGCCACCCGCGTCACAGGCGGAACCACCATGCACCGACCTTCTCAGTCGACGATGGCAGGGTCGGGGACGTGTCAGGGCTTACGCCCTTGGGGAGCGATAGGGCTCGGGCGCCCGGCACCTCCGCTTGCCGCGTTGCCGACCCGGACATCAGCGGCCGGCGCCGCGAGCCCACGTAGCTCCGCTACAAGGGCGTCCCGGCGCCTTGCCATCGAAGGCCACGCGGCGGAGCCGCACAGTGTCACTGCGACGGCGTGCGCTGACCCGAGCCCTATCGCTCCCCAGGTCGTTCGCCCCGGGTCGTCAGACCTCGCGGACGCCCGCGCGCCATACCGCGGCGACCAGCGGGACCCCGGGGCGGTAGGCGAGGTGCACATGCGAGGGCGCGTCCAGGAGCACGAGGTCAGCGCGCGCCCCCACGGTCACCCGCCCGACATCGGTACGCCGCAGCGCCGCAGCGCCACCCGCCGTCGCGGACCACAGCGCCTCGTCCGGCGTCATGCCCATCTCCCGCACCGCGACGGCGATGCAGAACGGCACGGAGGTGGTGAAGCTGGAGCCCGGGTTGCAGTCCGTGGAGAGCGCGACCGTGGCGCCCGCGTCGAGCAGGCGGCGGGCGTCGGGGTAGCGGGCACGGGTGGAGAACTCCGCACCTGGGAGCAGCGTGGCGACCGTGCTGGCCGAGGCCGAGGCCAGTGCGGCGACGTCGGCGTCGGTGAGGTGGGTGCAGTGGTCGGCGGAGGCAGCGCCGAGCTCGACGGCGAGCTGGACGCCGGGGCCCTCGGTGAGCTGGTTGGCGTGGACGCGGGGCGTCAGGCCGCGCTTGGCACCGGCGGTGAGGATCGCCCGGGCCTGGTCCCCGTCGAAAGCGCCTCGCTCGCAGAAGACGTCCACCCAGCCGGCGTGGGGGGCGCAGGCGTCGAGCATCGGTCCGGTGACCAGGTCCACGTACGCCGCCGGGTCGTCGGCGTACTCGGGTGCCACGACGTGCGCGCCGAGGTAGGTGACCTCGTCGGTGTGGCGGGCCGCGATGCGCAGGGCGCGGGCCTCGTCCTCGACGGTGAGCCCGTAGCCGGACTTGCACTCCAGCACGGTCGTGCCCTGGCGCAGCGCCTCGCCGACGTAACGGGCGACATTGGCGTCCAGCGCCTCGTCGGTCGCGGCCCGGGTGGCGGCGACCGTGGTGCGGATGCCGCCCGCCGTGTAGGACTGGCCGGACATCCGGGCGTTGAACTCGGCCGTGCGGTCGCCTGCGAAGACCAGGTGCGAGTGGGAGTCGACGAAGCCGGGGACGGCGGCCCGTCCGGCGGCGTCGAAGACCTCGTCCGCGGCGGGTGCGCCGGCGGCCGGGCCGACCCAGGCGATCCGCCCGCCGTCCAGCACCACGGCGGCGTCGGTGACCGGACCGAGCGGGCCCGCGCCGAGCGCGGGGTCGTTGGTGACCAGGCTACCGATGCCGGTGATCAGGGTGCTGCCCATGGTGTGTGGCTCCTCGTGGTGTGGGTCAGCCGCGTACGGCGGCGATGGCGCCGGCCAGTGCCGCGCCCACGTCGGGGACGGTCTGGTGCACGCCGTCGCGGACGACGAACCGGCCGCCGACCACGACCTCGCGGACGTCGGCGGCCGTGGCGGCGAAGACCGCCGTCTCCGCGCCGAGCCGGGCCTCGGGGCCGGCCGTGCGCGGGGTGTCCAGGGCGATGGTGCAGAAGTCGGCGAGCGAGCCGGCGGCCAGCCGCCCGGCCTCGGGCCAGCCGAGCGAGACGTGGCCGTCCTCGGTGGCGGCGCGCAGCAGCGCCGTCGCCGTCCAGTGGCCGCGCTGCTGGGTGGCGAGGCGCTCGTTGAGCTCCAGCGCCCGCGCCTCCTCGAAGGGGTCGATGATCGCGTGGCTGTCGCTGCCGAGCGAGATCGGACTGCCCATACCCGCGAGCCTGCGGGCCGGACCGATGCCGTCCGCGAGATCGCGTTCGGTGGTCGGGCACATGCAGATGACGGTGGAGGTGTCGGACAGCAGCTTGATGTCCGCGTCGCTGAGGTGGGTGGCGTGGACGGCGGAGGTCCGGGGGCCGAGCGCGCCGTGCCGGTTCAGCAGCTGGGTGGGCGTCACCCCGTGGGCGGAGAGGCAGGCGTCGTTCTCGGCGGTCTGCTCGGAGAGGTGGACGTGCAGCGGCGCGCGGGGTTCGTGGGTCCACGCCGCCACGGTCGACAGCTGGTCGGCGGGGACGGCGCGGACGGAGTGGATGGCCGCACCGATGCGGGCGTGGGCGCGGGGCTTGAGCGCTGACGCGCGCGCCGCCCAGGCGTCGGCGTCGCCGTCACTGAAGCGCTGCTGGTGCCGGTTGGGTGCCTTGCCGAAGCCGGAGGAGAGATAGCAGGTGTCGAGCAGGGTGATCCGGATCCCGGCGCGGGAGGCGGCCTCGATCAGGGCCTCGCCCATCGCGTTGGGGTCGTCGTAGCGGACGCCGCCGGGGCCGTGGTGCAGGTAGTGGAACTCGCCGACGGCGGTGATGCCCGCGAGCGCCATCTCCGCGTAGACGGCGGTGGCCAGGGCGAGGTAGCTGTCCGGGTCGAGCGCGTCGGCGGTCCGGTACATGGTGTCGCGCCAGGTCCAGAAGGTGCCGCTGCCGACCTGGACGGTGCCGCGCAGGGCGCGGTGGAAGGCGTGGCTGTGCGCGTTGGCCATGCCGGGGAGGGTGAGGCCGGTGAGGATGTGCGCGCCCGCGGGGGCCGGGCCGCTGTCGGGGGTGACAGCGGTGATCCGGCCCTCCTCGGACACAGTGATCAGGACGTCGGGTTCCACGACCGGGTAGACCCAGGCGTGGGGGGCCCAGAACTGAGTCACTGGCATGTCAGGTCCTCCAGGACGTCGGCGAGCGCGGCCGTACCGGCCAGGCAGTCGGCTTCGCTCGCGTACTCGCTCGGCGAGTGCGAGACACCGGTGGGGTTGCGGACGAACAGCATCGCGGTGGGGATGACGGCGGACAGGATGCCCGCGTCGTGGCCCGCGCCCGTGGGCAGCACGGGGGTGTCGGCACCGAGGCGCGCCGCGAGCCGGTCGCGCAGCGGCGCGTCGAAATCGACAACCGGAGTGTAGGACTCGCGCACGACATCGGCGCGGACGCCGTCCCGCTCGGCGCGCTCCCTGGCTGCCACCGAGATCTCCTCGACCAGTGCGGTCAGGGTCGCCTCGTCCGCCGCTCGGGAGTCGAGCCAGCCGCGCACCAGCGAGGCGATGGCGTTGGTTCCGTTGGGCTCCACGCTGACCTTGCCGAAGGTCGCCAGCGCCCCGTGCAGCCGGGCCTTCTTCCTGGCGGCGAGCACGGTGTTGGCGTACGTCAGCATCGGGTCGCGGCGGTCCTCCAGACGGGTGGTGCCCGCGTGGTTGGCCTCTCCGTGGAAGTCGAAGCGCCAGCGGCCGTGCGGCCAGATCGCGGAGGCGACGCCCACCGCGTGCGGACCCCGCTTCGCTGTCCCGGTCGCGAGGAAGCGCCCCTGCTCGACGTGCAGCTCGACGTAGGCGGCGACCCGGGAGAGGCGGTCGCTGTCCTTGCCGATCAGCGAGGGGTCCTGCCCGGCCGCCGCCATGGCGTCGGGCAGCCGGACGCCGCTCGCGTCGCGCAGCGCGTACGCCTGGTCCGGCGTCAGCACCCCGGCGGTGAGCCGGGAGCCGACGCAGGCGACTCCGAAGCGCGCGCCCTCCTCGTCCACGAAGTTGGTGATCGCGAGCGGGCGCACCGGCGTGAACCCGCGCTCCCGCAGCGCGTCGAGCGCCGCGAAGGAGGCGACGACTCCCAGCGGGCCGTCGTAGGCGCCCCCGTCCGGGACGGAGTCCAGGTGGGAGCCGGTGACGATGGCCCCCTCACCTTTCGGGTCGCCGTACCAGGCCCACTGGTTGCCATTGCGGTCCACCTCGTAGACCAGGCCGCGCGCCTGCGCCTGCTCGGCGAACCAGGTGCGGCACTCGGCGTCTGCGGCCGTCCAGGCGTGCCGGCGGTAGCCGGCGGACGCGTCGAAGCGGCCCACGGGGAGCAGCTCGGACCACATCCGGCGGTACGCGTCGGTCGCGGAGCCGAGCTGCTCCTCGACGGAGGTCATGCTCACTGGCCCTCGCGCATCGGGATGCGGACGTTGCGCTCGGCCGCGACGTCGACGGCGATGTCGTAGCCGGCGTCCACGTGGCGGATGACGCCCATGCCCGGGTCGTTGGTCAGCACCCGGCGGATCTTCTCGCCGGCGAGCTTGGTGCCGTCGGCGACGGTGACCTGTCCGGCGTGGATGCTGCGGCCGATGCCGACGCCGCCGCCGTGGTGGATGGACACCCAGGAGGCGCCGGAGGCGACGTTGACCATCGCGTTGAGCAGCGGCCAGTCGGCGATGGCGTCCGAGCCGTCCAGCATCGCCTCGGTCTCCCGGTACGGGGAGGCGACGGAGCCGCAGTCGAGGTGGTCGCGGCCGATGACCAGCGGCGCGGAGACGGTGCCGTCGGCGACCATCTCGTTGAAGCGCTCGCCGGCCTTGTCGCGCTCGCCGTAGCCGAGCCAGCAGATGCGGGCGGGCAGGCCCTGGAAGTGGACCCGCTCCCCTGCCATCTTCATCCAGCGGGCCAGCGACTCGTTCTCCGGGAAGAGGTCGAGGACCGCCTTGTCGGTGGCGGCGATGTCCTTGGGGTCACCGGACAGCGCGGCCCAGCGGAACGGGCCCTTGCCCTCGCAGAACAGCGGGCGGATGTAGGCGGGGACGAAGCCGGGGAAGTCGAAGGCGCGGGTGTAGCCTGCGAGCTGGGCCTCGCCGCGGATGGAGTTGCCGTAGTCGAAGACCTCGGCGCCCTTGTCCTGGAAACCGACCATCGCCTCCACGTGCTTGGCCATGGACTCGCGGGCGCGGGTGGTGAACTCGGCGGGCTTCTCGGCGGCGTAGGTCGCCATGTCGTGGAAGTCGACGCCGATGGGGAGGTAGGCCAGCGGGTCGTGGGCGCTGGTCTGGTCGGTGACGATGTCGATCGGCGCGTCCATCGCCAGCAACTGCGGGACGAGTTCGGCGGCGTTGCCGAGCAGCCCGATGCTGAGCGGCTTGCGCTGGTCGCGAGCCTCGACCGCGAGCTCCAGGGCGTGCTTGAGGTTCTTGGCCTCGACGTCCAGGTACCTGTGCTCGATCCGGCGGGTGATCCGCGACTGGTCGCAGTCGATGCAGATGGCGACGCCGTCGTTCATGGTGACGGCGAGGGGCTGGGCGCCGCCCATGCCGCCGAGGCCGGCGGTGAGGGTGATGGTCCCGGCGAGGGTGCCGCTGAACTTCTTGGCGGCGACGGCGGCGAAGGTCTCGTAGGTGCCCTGGAGGATGCCCTGGGTGCCGATGTAGATCCACGAGCCGGCGGTCATCTGCCCGTACATGGTGAGGCCGAGGTGCTCCAGGCGGCGGAACTCCTCCCAGTTGGCCCAGTCGCCCACCAGGTTGGAGTTGGCCAGCAGCACGCGCGGGGCCCACTCGTGGGTCTGCATGACGCCGACCGGACGACCGGACTGGACCAGCATGGTCTCGTCCTGCTTGAGGGTCTGCAGGGTGCGGACCATGGCGTCGAAGGAGCGCCAGTCGCGGGCCGCCTTGCCGGTGCCGCCGTAGACGACCAGCTTGTCGGGGTGCTCGGCGACCTCGGGGTCGAGGTTGTTCATGAGCATCCGCAGCGCGGCCTCCTGCTGCCAACCCTGCGTGGTCAGCGCGCTGCCGCGCGACGCTCGTACGGTGCGCGGACCGCTCTGGTGCTGCGTCATGACTCTCCCGACCTCCTCATGGATACATCCATTCAGTTCTTCTGTCTCTGAAGATAGCCAATCATTCGCTGCGGCACCAGAGGCCTGCCATCCGTTATGTCCGGTAAGTCCATCTATGGACCATATGCTGTCAGCCAGTATCTCCGCGCCGGAGGACACCCGAGGACACCCCGAGAGGAGACCCGTGTGGGCCCCGTGGAATTCCTGGTGCTCGCCTTCCCAGGCGAGGAGATCGGCGCGGACGTCCTGGCCCCGCTCGCGGCGCTGGGCCGCTCGGGCGGGGTACGCCTGATCGACTCACTGGTCGTCACCAAGGCGGCGGACGGCAGCATCGGCGCTGCCGAGCTCGTCGACTTCGACCACCTCGACGACGTCGTGTCCGACGCCGACGCGGCCAAGCTGATGGGTGCGGAGGACGCCGAGGAGGCCGCCGAGCTGATCGGGCCCGGCTCCAGCGCGCTGCTCCTGCTCGTCGAACACGTGTGGGCGACCGAGGCCACCGAGGCGTTCCGCAACGCGGGAGGCCGCGTCGCCGCGTCGGTACGCATTCCGCCCGAGCACATCACCGAAGCGCGCCACGCGCTCGCCAACGCACAGCAGAGGTGACCCCGACCATGTCCCGACCGACCCGACCCACCACCGGACGCCGCCCCGTCGGCGCCCCTCTGCTCCGCGGCGCGATCACCGGCAGCGCCGGCCGCGGCACGGACCACCGCGCCGACCTCGCCGCGACGCTGACGCAGCTGGCGGCGATGGCCCGACAGGGGCTGCTCACTTCGCAGGAGTTCACCGCAGCGAAGGCCAGGCTGCTCGGCGACTGAAAGTCCGCCCCACTGAACGACCGTGCCCCCGGAGTCTGCGCCGGGGGCACGGTCATGTGCAGCTCGCCGGCTCCGGCGCTACCTCCGTGCCGCTCCGCGGACGACGGGGCGGACGAGGCCGGCGGCCGGGCCGGTGGTGGCGAAGGCGCCGATCCGGTTGCGGCGGCCGAGCAGTCGGCTGTCCTCAGTGCGGGCCCAGACCAGCGTCTCGTGGGTCCGCTCCCAGCGGGCCAGCAGCCACACCGCGAGCTGGATTCCGAAGCCGTAGCCGAGGACGAGCAGGCCGGCGGCGGGGCCGCCGAGCAGGCCGAGGGCGCAGGCGGCGGCCATGCCGCCGAACAGCCACAGGGCGTTGGTGCGGGCGAGCCGGAGCCGGGTCTCGTGCGGCGGCTCCATGGTCACCGCGAAGGCGGCCTTCTCGGCGGCGCGCGCCCGGGCGGCGTACCAGCGGCGGCGCTGGAGCAGCCCGACCAGTGCGGCCAGGACGAACAGGGCGGCGCCGAGCAGCGCCCCTCTGCCGAGTCCGGTCAGACTCGGCACGAGCAGCCCCGCCACCGCGCCCACCGCACCGATCCACATCAGCGTGCGAGCCACCGCACCACGGATGACCACCACCCGGGCGAGCGCATAGGTACCGCGCATCCTCACCCTCCCAACCAAGCGGATTCGACAGATCTGGCGGGACCATAGCGCTCGCGCATGAGGTTTGGCTGAATCCTCCCGCGATTGCCTCGATCAGTTTTCGAACGCGGCCACACCGACCGCGCGACGGCGCAGCCCCAGTCGCTCGTAGAGGCGGATCGCGGTGCTGTTCCAGTCGTCGACCATCAGACCGACTGCCCGTGGACGGCCAGCACCCTCCTGGGGCCTCGCCTACGACGCGGCCACGGACCTGGGCGGCGAGCCCCCTGCCCCGGGCGGCCGGGTGGACGGCGACGCCCGCGAGGTAGCCGATGCGCCGATCATGCCAACAGCTCAGCCGACGAACAGACCGCGGGTCGCGGCGGCGTTCTCGAACTCCTCCAGCCGGGCCACCGCGCCCGGCAGTTCGTCGCACATCGCCTGGAGCAGCACCCGGCCCAGCATCATCGGGGCGCAGGCGGTGTCGAAGATCAGGCTGGATCCCACGGCGGCCGGCAGCATCAGGTCGGTCAGACCGGACACCGGGGCGAACGCGCTGTCCGCGACGGTGATGACGGTCAGTCCGGCCTGCTTCGCGGCCGTCAGAGCGTCCAGCAGCTCGCGCGGGTGGCGCGGCAGGGCGAAGCAGATCAGCGTGGTCGCGCCCGCCTGCGCCGCCTGCTCGATGCGGTCGAGCAGCATGCTGCCGCCCTCGTCGAGCAACCGGACGTCCGGGTGCACCTTCGCCGCGAAGTAGGCGAAGCCGTGCGCCTGCGCGGACCCGGCACGCAGGCCGAGGACCAGCAGCGGGCGCGAGGCGGCGAGCAGTCTCGCGGCCTGGAGCACCGGCTCCGGGTCGGCGAGGACGGCGGCGAGGTGCTGCAGGTTGGCGATCTCGGAGAGCACGGCCTGCTGCTGCTCGTTGCGGACCACATCCCGATCGGTCTCCGGACGGGTCCCCTGCTCGCCCGGCTCGCTCAGGCCGAGGTCGCGGAGTTGCCGGCGCAGTGCCGGGTAGCCGTCGAACCCCAGAGCGACGGCGAAGCGGGTGACCGAGGGCTGGCTCACGCCTGCCAGTTCGGCGACCTCGACACTGGACAGGAACGGCGCCTCGGCGGCGTTGCGCACCAGGCAGTGGGCGATCCGGCGCTGGGTCGGGGTCAGCCGGTGCCCGTCGAACAGGCGCAGCAGCCTGCCGGAGGGACCGGCTGCCACGGCCTCGGCCGCAGCGGGCGTCGCCGGTGTCGGTGTCGGTGTCGTACTCATGACGCCCTGCCATCCTCTCGCTCTGTTCGCTCCGCCGAGCCGGACCAGAATTTCACTGTTCGCTGACTCTGCATGAGTCCATGCAGGAACAGCAAGTGCCATCTCGCTCGCCGGACTCCCCCTGACCTTTCCCTGACCTGACCCTGAGAGGCCCTCGACAGGGGGTCCCGGCTCTCTACGCTCGGAGGCATGCATCCAGGCGACAGCGAGACCAAGAAGGATCTACAGGCAGCGGTCCACACTGCCCGGGAGCTCGGCCCCGAGTACGAGAACGAGGTCATCGACGGGTTCCTGCAGCGACTGGAGAACCGGCTGGACGCCCAGGTCGCCGTGCGGGTCCGGCGGGAGCTGGACGCCCGGGGCGAGCGTCCGGCGGCGTCCAAGCGGCAGCGGCGGGGCGACCGCGTCAGCGCGTTCCAGTACTTCTCACTCGTGCTGGCGGTGCCGCTGTCGGCGATCGGCGCGGGCGTCGCGCACCTGCCGGGCCTGCTGGTCGCCTGGGGCGGGATCGTGGGCGTCAACTTCGTGCAGCTGCGCGCCCAGCGCCTGGAGGGGATGCGGTCGCCGCGTCGTGACGACTGGGAGTGACCCGGTCGGGTGACCGGGTGAACCCACTCGCCGTCACGACGCGGCATCTCGTCAGACCAGCGGTCCGGTGACCGTCTCGACCGCCGTGATCAGGCCGCCGGTGGCGACGAACTCCGCCGCCGCGTCCAGGTCCGGGGACAGGAAGCGGTCGGTGCCGGGGCCGCCGACTCCTGCTGCCCGGGTAGCCGCCAGGGCCGCCGCGGTCGCCGGGGCGAGCGGGCCGCTGCCGGTGTTGAGACGGATCTCCAGGGCGCGCGCCGAGGCGGTGAGCTCCACCGCGAGGATCCGCGACAGGTTGTCCACGGCCTGGCGCAGCTTGCGCGCGGCGGACCAGCCCATGGAGACGTGGTCCTCCTGCATCGCCGAGGAGGGGATGGAGTCCACCGAGGCGGGGACGGCGAGCCGCTTGTTCTCGCTGACCAGGGCCGCCTGGGTGTACTGGGCGATCATCAGGCCGGAGTCCAGGCCCGGGTCGTCGGCCAGGAACGGCGGCAGGCCGTGCGAGCGGTTCTTGTCGAGCAGCCGGTCGGTGCGGCGCTCCGCGATGGAGCCGAGGTCGGCGGCGGCGATGGCGAGGAAGTCCAGCACGTAGCCGACCGGGGCGCCGTGGAAGTTGCCGTTGGATTCGACCCGGCCGTCGGGGAGTACGACCGGGTTGTCGACGGCGGAGGCGAGCTCGCGGTCGGCGACCAGCTGGGCGTGCGAGAGCGTGTCCCGGCCCGCGCCGGCGACCTGCGGGGCGCAGCGGACCGAGTAGGCGTCCTGGACCCGCGGGGCGTCGTCCTGGTGATGGCCGGTCAGGCCGGAGCCCTGCAGCACCTTCAGCATGTTGGCGGCGCTGGCGGCCTGGCCCGGGTGCGGGCGGATCGCGTGCAGCTCGGGCAGCAGCACCTTCTCGGTGCCGAGCAGCGCTTCCAGCGACATGGCGGCGGTGATGTCCGCGGTGGTGAACAGCCGGGACAGGTCGGCGATGGCCATGACCAGCATGCCGAGCATGCCGTCGGTGCCGTTGATGAGGGCCAGGCCCTCCTTCTCGTGCAGCTCTATGGCCGTGATTCCGGCTTCGACCAGGAGCTCGCCGGCGGGGCGGATCTCGCCGTCCGGTCCGTACGCCTCGCCCTCGCCCATGAGGGTGAGCGCGCAGTGCGACAGCGGGGCGAGGTCGCCGGAGCAGCCGAGCGAGCCGAACTCGCGCACCACGGGGGTGATGCCGGCGTTGAGGATCGCGGCCATGGTCTCGGCGACAACGGGGCGGACGCCCGTACGGCCGGAGGCGAGGGTCTTCAGGCGCAGGAACATCAGCGCCCGAGTGACCTCGCGCTCCACCTGCGGGCCCATGCCGGCGGCGTGCGAGCGAACCAGGGAACGCTGGAGCTGGGCGCGCAGCGGACGCTCGATGTGCCGGACGGCGAGGGCGCCGAAGCCGGTGGAGACCCCGTAGACGGGGCGGGGTTCGGCTGCGAGCGCGTCGATGCGGGCGCGGGAGCCGGCCATCTCCGCGAGCGCGTCCTCGGAGAGTTCGATGCGGGCGTTGCCGCGCGCGACGGCGATGACATCCGCCGGGCTCACGTTGGCCTTGCCCACGACGACACGGTCGTCACTGTCGTCCACCACGTTGTGCATATCCATATGCACATTCTCACCAGGTGAATGCACTTATGACAACTAGCTGGGCCCACGATCTCGGTCACACGCGCTACGGCGGCCATCCTTCGGCCCCTGGTTCACCCGATCGGACCAGGAGCTGCGGCTACGGGTACCGTGGGTGCCCGAACCGGAAGGAGCCGCGCATGGGCCGCGTGACCGAGCGCCGCCGCGTGGTGCGACTGCAGGGCCCGCGCAGCGGCGCCCGCCCCGACACCCTCGCCGCCGAGGAACCGCTGGAGATCCGGATCAACGGCGTCTCGCTGACCGTCACCATGCGCACCCCCGGGGACGACTTCGACCTGGTCGCCGGGTTCCTGGTGAGCGAGGGCCTGGTCGCGGAGGCCGCCGCCCTCGCATCCCTGCGCTACTGCGCGGGCACCGACGCGGACGGCCGCAACACCTACAACGTGATCGACGCCGCCCTGCCCGGCCGCTCGGCGCCGCCGGTCTCGTTGCACCGCAACCTGCTGACCTCCAGCGCGTGCGGGATCTGCGGCAAGGAGACCATCGACGCCATCCGCACCCGCGTGCCGCAGGCCGAGGCCCTCGCCGCGGACCCGCTGCGCATCGCTCCCGACATCCTCTACGGACTGCCGGACACGCTGCGGGCCGCGCAGAAGGTCTTCGACTCGACCGGCGGACTGCACGCGGCGGGGCTGTTCACGGCTGGTGGCGAACTACTCTGCCTGCGCGAGGACGTCGGCCGCCACAACGCCGTCGACAAGGTCGTCGGCTGGGCGCTGCGTGCGGACCTGCTGCCGCTGCGCGGGCAGCTGCTGCTGGTCAGCGGCCGGGCATCATTCGAGCTGACGCAGAAGGCGGCGATGGCGGGGCTTCCCCTGCTCGCCGCGGTCTCGGCACCGTCCTCGCTCGCGGTCGACCTCGCCACCGAGCTGGGCCTCACCCTGGTCGGCTTCCTCCGCGACCGCAGCGCCAACGTGTACGCGGGGGCTGAACGGATCACCGGCGCCGAGTAGTCGTCACGGCGGCGAGGCGGGGCCGGAGAGGGCGACGGCGACCAGGGCACGCAGGGTGGGACAGAGGGCGGCGAAGGACAGGGTGGACTCGTCGGCGAAGAGCTCGACCAGCCAGCCGCCCGCGGGGTTGGCGCCGCCCGCGGCGATCACCGCTCGGTAGCCGCCGACCAGCAGCACCGCCTCCTCCGTCGGATCGTTGCCGGGCACCCCGGCCCGCATGGTGAATGCCTGGCCGTGTACGGCCCGCGCGGTCAGCGGATACGAACGCAGGTCGAACACCGCGTCCGGAGCCTCGTTCACGGCGCGCTGCACCTGGGCGCGGACGCTGCCCGGGCCCCGCGTCATCCGGCGGACGCCGTAGTGCGCGGTGCGCATCTGCTCCGATCCCGGCGGGACGTACGAGATCCACCAGGCCACCGCGTCGAGCAGCCGTGACGCCGTCTCGGCGACGATCTCCAGGCGGCCCAGGGTGTCCGCGGGGTGGACCTGACGCACCGGCTGCTCCTCGTCGAGAGCACTGATCGCAGCCGAGAGCAGCAGTCCCGGATCCGCGCTGTGCCGGGCACCGCGGAAGCGGCGACGCTCGGTCCGGCGACCGCCCCGTCCGTCACCGCCATCGTCGATCGCGCTCTCGACCAGCCGCACCGTCGGGTCCGGCCGCTCGCCGCGACCCGCCACCACGGGCTGCGCGGCATGCCCGGACTTGGCCCGGTACTGGGCGGCGTCGGCGAGACGGAACAGCCGGTCCGCGGTGGTGACCGGGCCGATCGGGTCGCCCGTGGAGGCGACCCCGCAGGCCACGCCGTCACCCTGGTCCAGCGTCAGCGCCTGCGCGCAGAGCTCCTCGGCGACCCGCACCACCTCGTCGGCCGACGCGCCCTCCGCCACCAGGCAGAACTCGTCGCCGCCGAGCCGTCCGGCGACGCTCCCGGGGAGCATCGCGCCGCAGAGCGACAGCTGATTGGCGAATCGTTCCAGCAACTGGTCCCCCACCTCGTGACCCCGCTCGTCGTTGACCCGCTTGAGGCCGTTGACGTCGCAGACCACCAGCGACACCACCGTTCCGTCCCTGAGGTGCGCCTCCAGCGCCTCGTCCAGCCGGGCGTCGACCGCGCGGCGGTTGGCCAGGCCGGTCAGCGGGTCGGTGAAGGCGAGCCTGCGGACCTCCTCCAGTTCTTCGCTCTGCGCCAGACCGGCGGAGATCTGCGCCGCCATGACCGTGGCGAACTCGGCGTCAGGTCGGCCGAACACCGGCCCGCCCACCGTGCGGGCGAGGTAGAGCTCGCCCCAGGCGCGGCCGCGCAGCAGGATCGGCGCGACCAGGCAGCAGCCGCGCCCGCGCCGTCGTAGGGAGGCCGCGCGCTGGCTGCAGGCCGGGCCGTTGTTGCTGGTGTCGTCGTCGACGCTCTGCACCCAGGCCCGCGGCAGGCCGTCCATGGTCCACGGCTCGCCGAGGCCGCGCTGCTCCAGGAAGCGGGCGATCTCCGGGTAGTCCGCGACCGGGTAGGACTCGTCCTCGGGCAGTTCCTCCTCACCGGGTGCGAGCAGGCCGTTGTTGACCAGCACCCGGAGCCGCCCGGTATCGCGCTCCCACATCGAGACGGCCGCCATGTCGGCGCCCAGCGCCTCCCTCGCCCGCACCGCGGCCGCCTGCACCGCGTCGATCCGCGACCGGGCGGCGGACATGGCCTGCGCCAGACCGACCACGGCCCGCAGCCGGGCGTCGGGGTCCGCGGGACCCGCCTCGACCGGAGGACCGCCCTCCACCTGCACGCCGCTGCCCTGCACGCCCCTGGCCGCCTCTCCGCCGCGCTCGCCACCCGTGCCCGCGGCACTCACCATCAGCCTAGGGACATTTCCGGCAAAACGGTGCGAGCACGCTCCTATCGCCCCAGGTCGTCGCCGGAGACCGGCCTGCGGCTGAGCAGCCACGGCTCGACCAGCCCGAGCCCGCGCACCGGCCGCCGCCACATCGGCTGCAGGTTGAAGCGGTACCGCAGCTCCAGATCGTCCAGTACCGCCGGCTCCGGACGGTCCTCCGGGGCGATCCCCACCGCGGCCACCGCCGACAGCGCGTCGGCCGCGCCCGGCGGCAGCCCCAGCGTTCCCCCGGCCCCGAACGGTGCGACCGCGCCCTCCCGCTCCAGCGCCGCCGCCATCTCGCCGTCCACCAGCACCGCGTCCTTGGGCGCGATCGAGGTCAGCCGGCTCGCCAGGTTCACCGTCGTCCCGAACACGTCTCCCATCCGGGTGGTCACCGTACCGAAGGCCAGGCCGACCCGCAGCGCCGGCATGGACTCGTCCTTGCCGAGGGTCTCGATCAGCGCGAGGCCGATCTCGGCGGCCGTTCCCGCGTCCTCGGAGACGTAGAGGATCTCGTCGCCCAGGGTCTTCACCAAGCGGCCGCCGCGTCCCGCGACGATGTCCGCGCAGGTGATCTCGAAGCTCTCGACGAGCTCGCCGAGTTCCTCGTCCTCCAGGCGGCGCGAGAGCCGGGTGAAGCCGACCAGGTCGGCGAAGCCCACCGAGAGCCGACCGCTCTGCATGTCCTCGTCCTCGGCGGCCTGCACCACTCGCCCGGTCACGGCGGCGAGCTGCCGCCGCCACACGTACACCAGGAACTGCTCCAGCTCCGGCAGCAGCAGCTCCACCAGCGGGTACGCCACCTCGGCGCGGGTCAGCCCCGGCTCGGACGCGGAGGTCAGATGCTCCAGGAAGGTGTCGATCTGCCACTCGGCGAGACGGGCCGTGGTCTGCCCGGTCGACCTGGCCACCTGGATCGCCATCGGCTCGCTGAGCAGTCCGGCCTCGACCAGGCCGGCGAGCCGGCGCAGCGCGATCACGTCGGCGTCCGTGAGCGCCCGCGATTGGCCGATGTCCGCGAAGCCCATGGCGCGCCAGAAGCGCGAGGCCAGTTCCATCGACACGCCTGCGGCGCGGGCCGCCTGGAACGGGGTGTACTGGCGCTCGGAGTCGAGAATCAGCTGTTCGAGCTGCAGCGGCACCGAATTCTCGTGGCCGGTCGCCTCGGACTCGTCGCCGTTCCCGGCCGAGCCGGTCATCCGGTCCTCGTCGCCCACCTGTCCACCCTCGCGCTCACGCCCTGTGTCCTTGCTCACACCCCCGCCCGCACGAATCCTCGCACGGATTCATCCCTTTCGGGGCATCACGCCTGGTCCTGCCACGGCCGCAGATGGACGACATCGCCCGCGCCGACCGGCCGCTCGGTGCCGTCGGCGGTGCGCACGACCAGCCGCCCGTCGCCGTCGACCGCCGTCGCCTCGCCCACCAGTTCACGTCCGCCGGGGAGTTCCACCCGGACCGTCCGGCCGAGGGTCGCGCACTGCGCGGAGTAGGCCGTCCGCAGGCCGCTCGCGTCCGGATCGCCCTTCCCCTCGACCCAGTCCACGTACAGCTCGGCGAAGGTCCGCAGCAGGGCCCGCAGCAGGGTCTCCCGGTCGGTCACCGCCGCGCCGGCCAGGGCGAAGGACCCCGCGGTCGGCACGGGCAGCTCCTCGGCACGCAGGGTGACGTTCAGCCCGATACCGACGACCACCGCGTCCCCGGCCAGCTCCGCCAGGATGCCGCCGAGCTTGCGCTCCTCGCCGTCGACCGCGACCAGCAGGTCGTTGGGCCACTTCAGCCGCACCTCGACCTCGGCGGTGCCGCTCAGCGCGGACGCCGCCGCCACCCCCACCAGCAGCGGCAGCCAGCCCCAGCGCTCCTTCGGCACCTCGGCGGGGCGCAGCAGCATCGACAGGAAGATCCCCGAGCGGGCCGGTGCGCTCCAGGTGCGCTCCAGGCGTCCTCGCCCGGCCGACTGCTCCTCGGCGACCAGCACCGTGCCCCCAGGAGCCCCGGCGGCTGCCTCGGCCACCAGGTCGCTGTTGGTCGACCCGGTCTGCGGCACCACCCGCACCGAGGTCCACAGGCCACCGGGCCGCACCAGGGCCCGCTCCAGCGCCGCGCCGCGCAACGGCGGCCGGTCCAGGTCACTCCACTGCGAAGACGTCACCCACCCACCCTATGACGCCTATGACGCCGGTCACTCGCCATATCCGCCACGCTGCCGTCATGGCTACGCTACTCAACGGAAACCTCACCCGTTGGTGCTGCTGGGAGCCCTACCGCCCTGGACAGCACTACCCCCTCCTGACGGGAGTCGCGCCGGATGTCCCAAGCCGAAATCGCCAACGAGGGCGCGGCCAGCCACACCACCGCCGGCAAGATCGCAGATCTGAAGCGGCGGCTTGACGAGGCCACGCACTCGGGATCCGCCCGCGCCATCGAGAAGCAGCACGCCAAGGGCAAGCTGACGGCCCGCGAGCGGGTCGCGCTGCTTCTCGACGAGGGCTCCTTCGTCGAGTTCGACGAGTTCGCCCGCCACCGCTCGACCAACTTCGGCCAGGACCGGAACCGGCCCTACGGCGACGGCGTCGTCACCGGCTACGGCACGGTCGACAGCCGTCAGGTCGCCGTCTTCGCGCAGGACTTCACGGTCTTCGGCGGCTCGCTCGGCGAGGTCTTCGGCGAGAAGATCGTCAAGGTGATGGACTTCGCCCTGAAGACCGGCTGCCCGATGATCGGCATCAACGACTCCGGCGGCGCCCGGATCCAGGAGGGTGTGGCCTCACTCGGCCTCTACGGCGAGATCTTCCGCCGCAACGTCCTCGCCTCCGGCGTCATCCCGCAGATCTCGCTGATCATGGGCCCCTGCGCCGGCGGCGCCGTCTACTCCCCGGCGATCACCGACTTCGTGGTGATGGCCGACCAGACCTCGCACATGTTCATCACCGGGCCCGACGTCATCAAGACGGTCACCGGCGAGGACGTCGGCATGGAGGAGCTGGGCGGTGCGCGCACTCACAACTCCAAGTCCGGCGTCGCCCACCACCTCGCCCCGGACGAGAAGGAGGCCGTCGACTTCGTCAAGGCCCTCCTCTCCTACCTGCCGTCCAACAACCTGGAGGAGCCCCCGGCGTTCCCGGAGGAGGCCGACCTCGGCACCACCGACCTGGACCTGGAGCTCGACGCGATCGTCCCGGACTCCGCCAACCAGCCCTACGACATGCACAAGGTCATCGCCCACATCCTCGACGACGGCGAGTTCCTGGAGACGCAGTCGCTGTTCGCGCCCAACATGCTCACCGGCTTCGGCCGGGTCGAGGGCCACGCCGTCGGCATCGTCGCCAACCAGCCCATGCAGTTCGCGGGCTGCCTGGACATCGACGCGTCCGAGAAGGCCGCGCGCTTCGTCCGCACCTGCGACGCGTTCAACGTCCCGGTCCTGACCTTCGTGGACGTGCCCGGCTTCCTGCCCGGCACGGACCAGGAGTGGGACGGCATCATCCGCCGGGGCGCCAAGCTGATCTACGCCTACGCCGAGGCCACCGTCCCGCTGATCACCGTGATCACCCGCAAGGCGTACGGCGGCGCGTACGACGTCATGGGCTCCAAGCACCTGGGCGCGGACCTCAACCTGGCCTGGCCCACCGCACAGATCGCCGTGATGGGCGCCCAGGGCGCCGTCAACATCCTGCACCGCGCCGACCTCGCCGCCGCGGCCGACCCCGACGCCCGCCGGGTCGAGCTGGTGGAGGCGTACGAGGACACCCTGCTCAACCCCTACGTCGCCGCCGAACGCGGCTACGTGGACTCGGTGATCATGCCGTCCGAGACCCGCCAGCACATCGTCAAGGGCCTCCGCGCGCTGCGCAACAAGCGCGAGGTGCTGCCGCCCAAGAAGCACGGCAACATCCCGCTGTAGCGCTGCCCAGCCGTCGAGCCGGAGCCGTGGACCGGAGCCGTAGAGGAGTCCCCATGTCCCCCATCAAGGTGCTGCACGGGCACCCCAGCCCCGAGGAGCTCGCCGCCGTCCTGGCGGTGGTCTCCGCCCGGGCGGCGGCCAACGCCGCCCGGGCCGACGAGACCGACCAGCCGTCCGTCTGGTCCGACCGGGCCCGCGCCATGCGCAGGCCCCAGCGCCCGGGCCCGTACGCCTGGCGCACCTCCGCCTGGGCGAACTGAACACACGCCGGAGCGCCTGCCGGTCGGTCTAAGAGGCTCCGCCAGTAGGGGGCTGGATGAAGGAGCGGGGCGAGGGCCGAGTCTGGGCGGTGCGGAGGAGGGAGTCGATGCGGAGCATCGGTCGACCGACGACAATCCGGCCAGGCGACAGCCATCGGCACGCGACGCCAGCCCCCTACTGGCGGAGCCTCTAAGGTCGACCGCCCCACGAAACTGAGTACCCGTACTCAGGCGTGGGGCAGCTTCCGGTTGCACCCTGGAGAGCGTGCTCTGGTCCGACCCCGTTGACGACACAGCGCAGGAGAAGCGCCGCCTGAACGACCTCCTGCGGCGCGTCGGCGCGTTCATCGCCGTGTTCGCGGTGCTGCTGCTGATCATCGTGATGGCCTGACCCGGGCGTGGCTCGGGCGTGAGTCGTGCGTGACTCAGGCGTGACGGGGCACCCCCTGGCCTGACCCCCGGTCAGCGCGGCGCCGGCCCGGGGCGAGCCCCTACCCTGGACGCCATGACCGTTCCGCTGATCCTCGCCTCCGCCTCCCCTGCCCGCCTCGCCCTGCTGCGCCAGGCCGGGCTCGACCCGCAGGTGGTCGTCAGCGGTGTGGACGAGGACGCCGTCACCGCGCCCACCCCCGGCGAACTGGCCCTGGTCCTCGCCGAGGCCAAGGCGGCAGCGGTCGCGGCGACCCTCGGCGCCCCCGCCCTGGTGGTCGGCTGCGACTCCGTCCTCGAACTGGACGGCCAGGCCCTCGGCAAGCCCGCCGACGCCGCCGACGCCCTCGCCCGCTGGCAGTCGATGCGCGGCCGCAGCGGCGTGCTGCAGACCGGGCACTGCGTCATCGACACCCGCACCGGCGCACGCGCCTCGGCCACCGCCGCCACCACCGTCCGCTTCGGCAGCCCCTCCGACGAGGAGATCGCCGCCTACGTCGCCTCCGGTGAACCCCTGCATGTCGCCGGGGCATTCACGCTGGACGGCCGCTCCGCGCCGTTCGTCGACGGCATCGACGGCGACCCCGGCAACGTGATCGGGCTCTCGCTCCCGCTGCTGCGCGCCCTACTGCTCAAACTGGACGTCAGGATCACCGACCTCTGGGTCTGACGCCCGGACCGACACCCCGGACCGACACCCGGGACTGACGCTCCGTCGTACCCACCCACTAGCCTGGCCCTGTACGCCTCAGAAGGGGGAGCGCGCATGGCTGACGGGGTACTCAACATCGTCCTGGGTGTGGTCTCCAGCGCCCTCAGCGCGGTCCTCGCCTGGAGTCTCCAGGCGGCCCTGCGCCGCCGCAGGATCGACCGCAAACGGCGCTTCTTCGGCCTCTACGCGGGCACCGAGTGCCTGCTCGTCGTCCCCCGCAAGGCCGGCGGCGGCGCCGAGCGCACGGTCGCCCAGCGGGACGTCTACGCGCTCATGGAGCTCGCCTCGCTGGTCCGCGAGTGCGGCGCCGAGGCGGAGATCACCTCCCACAACGAGGTCCACCAGGGCATAGGCAACAAAGCCGAGTTCTGCATCGGCGGTCCGGTCGCCAACGACCGCATGGCCGCGCACCTCCGCTGGCGGCTGCCCGGCGTCTCCGTCCGTGTGGAGTGGGAGGCCGGGGTCAACGAACTGACCGTCGGCGACCGGACCTGGTCCCGCGAGCCCGGCAAGTTCGACCACGTCCTGCTCGGCCGCATCGCCGCCGGCGAGGGCGAGCGCCCCACCTTCCTGATCTGCGGTCAGACCGCGACGTCCAACCTGGCGGCGGTCCGCTACCTCACCCGGCACCACCGCGAGATGATGCGCGTCCACAGCCCCGACGAGACCTTCTGCCTGCTGCTGCGCGTCATCCAGCCGGATGCCTACGGGGCCGACGTCATCGAACTCGTAGCCGACGTCACAGCGCAGGCTTCGGCACCACGTCCGACACCGGTCCCGGCGTCGGACCCGACCCCGGCTCCGTCGGGGTGAAGAGCAGCAGCACCAGCAGACCCAGTGTCAGCAGCATCCCCACAAAAGCCGGAACGCCGGACAACGCCAGCAATGCCGTCGCGAGCACGCCGTGGAGCACGGCACAGACAATCAGCAGAATCCTTGTGGGCCGCCCCATGGCACGCCGCCGCACCGCCATGAGAACGAGCACCACCGCCACCGCCACCAGGAACACCGCGAGCAGGCCCAGACCCACCCACGCGCCCACGGCCATCGCCTTCGGCGCCAAGCCGCCGAAGGACATGTTCTGCCGCTCGGCGACAGCACCCAGAACAAGCCCGGCAACGCCGAACACCAGGGCCTCAAGCACCAGCAGCACCGCTGCGGCGACCGCCGTCCAGATCCTCATGTCCGCACCTTACTGAGCAGTAGTCACCTCCGGAAGGGGTGCGCCAAAACACCCGCCCCGGCCCCCCGGCGTACCGTGGAACAGACAGAATCACCCTCCGTGTGGGCAAGCTCACCTCTGGACCCGACTCACCAATAGGCCCCCGGACTCCATAAACTCATCCACGGTTCAAGAAGGGAGCCATTGTGCGCAAGGTGCTCATCGCCAACCGCGGAGAGATCGCAGTCCGCGTCGCCCGGGCCTGTCGCGACGCAGGTATCGCCAGCGTCGCCGTGTACGCCGAGCCGGACCGGGACGCGCTGCATGTCCGCGCGGCCGACGAGGCCTTCGCCCTGGGTGGCGACACCCCGGCCGGCAGCTATCTCGACATGGCCAAGGTGCTCAGGGCCGCCGCCGACTCCGGCGCGGACGCCATCCACCCCGGCTACGGATTCCTGTCCGAGAACGCCGAGTTCGCCCAGGCGGTGCTCGACGCCGGACTGACCTGGATCGGCCCGCCGCCGCAGGCCATCCGCGACCTGGGCGACAAGGTCGCCGCCCGCCACATCGCCCAGCGCGCGGGCGCCCCCCTGGTCGCGGGCACCGCGGACCCGGTCTCGGGCCCCGACGAGGTGGTCGCGTTCGCCACCGAGCACGGCCTGCCGATCGCCATCAAGGCGGCCTTCGGCGGTGGCGGTCGCGGCCTGAAGGTCGCCCGCACCCTGGAGGAGATCCCCGAGCTGTTCGACTCCGCCGTGCGCGAGGCCGTCGCGGCGTTCGGGCGCGGCGAGTGCTTCGTCGAGCGCTACCTGGACCGGCCGCGCCACGTGGAGACCCAGTGCCTGGCCGACAGCCACGGCAACGTGGTGGTCGTCTCGACCCGTGACTGCTCGCTGCAGCGCCGCCACCAGAAGCTCGTCGAGGAGGCGCCGGCCCCGTTCCTGACCGACGCCCAGAACGCCGAGCTGTACGCCGCCTCCAAGGCGATCCTGCGCGAGGCCGGCTATGTGGGCGCGGGCACCTGCGAGTTCCTGGTCGCCGTCGACGGCACCATCTCCTTCCTGGAGGTGAACACCAGGCTCCAGGTCGAGCACCCGGTCACCGAGGAGGTCACCGGGATCGACCTGGTCCGCGAGCAGTTCCGGATCGCCGACGGCGAGGCGCTCGGCTACGGCGACCCGGAGATCCGCGGTCACTCCTTCGAGTTCCGCATCAACGGCGAGGACCCGGGCCGCGGCTTCCTGCCCGCTCCCGGTACGGTGACCGCGTTCGCGCCGCCGTCCGGTCCTGGTGTGCGCCTGGACTCCGGCGTCGAGGCCGGATCGGTCATCGGCCCGGCCTGGGACTCGCTGCTGGCCAAGCTCATCGTCACCGGCGCGACCCGGACCCAGGCCCTGCAGCGCGCGGCCCGTGCGCTGGCCGAGTTCACGGTCGAGGGCATGGCCACCGCCATCCCCTTCCACCGCGCCGTGGTCGCCGACCCCGCCTTCACCGCGGACCCCTTCACCATCTACACCCGCTGGATCGAGACGGACTTCGTCAACGACATCCCGCCGTTCGCCCCGACCGGAGCGGACGCGGAGGAGCCCGACACCCGCGAGACCGTGGTGGTCGAGGTCGGCGGCAAGCGCATCGAGGTCTCGCTGCCCTCGAACCTGGCGGCGACCAGCAGCAAGCCCGCCGCCAAGTCCAAGCGCCGGACCACATCGAGCAAGTCGGGCTCGGCCGCCTCGGGCGACACCCTGGCCTCGCCGATGCAGGGCACCATCGTCAAGGTCGCCGTCGAGGAGGGGCAGACGGTCGCCGCGGGCGACCTGATCGTCGTCCTCGAGGCGATGAAGATGGAGCAGCCGCTCAACGCCCACAAGGCGGGAACCGTCGTCGGCCTCAGCGCCGCCATCGGCGCCACCGTCACCAGTGGCGCGGCGATCTGCGAAATCAAGGACTGACCCACACCGTCCCGCCCCCTCGTGAGGGGGCGGGACGGGCCGCAGGGCGGGGTTGCGACCTCGCCGTCAGCCCCGCCCGCGCATGCGCGCTGCCACCGCGGCGGGCGGCAGTACCGTGCCGACCGGCGACCTTCGTTGCCCCGGGAAAGCCACGCCCGCCGCGGGCGGGGCGGCCCCCGTCGAGGGCGGGACGATCGGGGCGACACAGACCTGGACCCCGCGGTCGGCCAGCGCGTCGAGCTCCCGCGACGCCTCCTCGGACACCCCCGCCTGCTCGTCCGTCACCAGGCAGGCGATCGCCTCGGTGGCCACGGTCTGGAACATCGTGTCGGACCCGAGCTTCCCGTGGTCGGCGAGCACGACGACCTCCGCGGCCGCGGCCACCAGCGCCCGGTCCACGCTCGCCGAGAGCATGTTGGTGGTGGACAGCCCGCGTTCGGCGGTCAGACCGCTGCCGGAGACGAAGGCCCGGGACACCCGCAGCCCCTGCAGGGACTGTTCGGCCCCGCTCCCCACCAGCGCATAGTTGGAGCCCCGCAGGGTCCCGCCGGTCATCACCACCTCCACCCGGTTGGCGTGCGCGAGCGCCTGCGCGACCAGCAGCGAGTTGGTCACGACCGTCAGACCCGGCACCCGGGCCAACCGTCTCGCGAGTTCCTGGGTGGTGGTTCCGGCACCCACCACGATGGCGTCGCCCTCGGCGACCATCGAGGCGGCCAGGTCGGCGATGGCGCTCTTCTCGGCGGCGGCGAGATGCGTTTTCTGCGGGTATCCGGGTTCTCGTGAGAGACCGCCGGGAAGCACCGCCCCTCCGTGTCGACGGTCGAGCAGGCCCTCGGCCTCCAGCGCCCGTACGTCACGGCGTACGGTCACTTCGGAGGTTTGGACGACTCGGGCGAGCTCCCGGAGCGAAACCGCTCCGTTCGCGCGCACCATTTCGAGGATCAGTTGGCGACGTTCTGCAGCGAACACGAAACAGACGGTAACGTGCATGACCATCTGCTTTCAGGCGTTTGCACCTAGTAGTCGAAGTTGTCCACCAGGGAACGGCGCACACCACTAGAATGCGCGCCGCCCGAGCCGATCTCACGCCCCCGGGGTACCGCCGGCAGCGCGCTTGCGGATGTGCAACTGCCGCGCGGCTTCTGCGATCGACCCGGAGACCGACGGGTAGACCGTGAACGCGCTCGCGACCTGCTCCACCGTCAGATTGTTGTCGACAGCCAGTGAGATCGGGTGGATCAGCTCGCTCGCGCGCGGCGCGACCACGACACCGCCCACCACGATCCCGGTCCCCGGACGGCAGAACAGCTTCACGAAGCCGTCCCTGATGCCCTGCATCTTCGCCCTGGGGTTGCCCCGCAGCGGCAGCTTGACGCACACCGCGTCCATCATTCCGCACTCCACGTCGGCGGCGCTGTAGCCGACCGTCGCGATTTCCGGGTCGGTGAACACGTTGGAGGCGACCGTCTTCAGGTTCAGCGGCTGCACCGCGTCCCCGAGCGCGTGGTACATCGCGATGCGCCCCTGCATGGCCGCGACCGAGGCCAGCATGAACACGCCGGTGCAGTCACCTGCCGCGTACACGCCCGGCGCCGAGGTGCGCGACACCCGGTCCACCTTGACCTGGCCGCCCTCGGTCAGCCGGACCCCGGCCTCCTCCAGACCCATCCCGGCGGTGTTGGGGATCGAGCCGACCGCCATCAGGCAGTGCGAGCCGGTGATGACCCGGCCGTCCGCGAGCGTCACCTCGACCTTGTCGCCGACCCGGCGCACGGACTCGGCGCGCGACCGCGACATGACGTTCATGCCGCGTCGCCGGAACACGTCCTCGAGCACGGTGGCGGCGTCCGGGTCCTCGCCCGGCAGCACCCGGTCGCGGCTGGACACCAGCGTCACCCGCGACCCCAGCGCCTGGTAGGCACCCGCGAACTCGGCCCCGGTGACCCCGGAGCCGACGACGATCAGCTCCGTGGGGAGCTCGTCCAGGTCGTAGACCTGGGTCCAGGTCAGGATGCGCTCGCCGTCGGGGGCGGCGTCGGGCAGCTCCCGCGGGTGCGTACCGGTCGCGATCAGCACCGCGTCGGCGCGCAGCTCCGTCGTCCCGCCCTCGGCGAGGTCGACCAGCACCGCCCGCGAACCGTCCACCGCCTGCCCGCCGTCGCCCAGGCGGCCGAAGCCGCGGAGCAGGCCGACCCCGGCGCGGGTGACGGACTGGGTGATGTCGTGCGACTGGGCGACCGCGAGGCGCTTGACCCGTCGGTTGACCTTGCCCAGGTCCACGCCGTGCACGCGCGTGGTCGGGCTGCCGTCGGCGACGGTGATGCCCAGTTCCTCGTAGGAGCTGTCGAAACTGGTCATCACCTCGGCGGTGGCGATCAGGGTCTTCGACGGCACACAGTCCGTCAACACCGCCGCGCCGCCGAGGCCGTCGCTGTCGACGACGGTCACCTCCGCGCCGAGCTGTGCGGCGACGAGCGCCGCCTCGTATCCGCCAGGTCCGCCACCGATGATCACAATGCGAGTCACGTACGCCATTGTCCCGCACCTCGCCCCCTCCGTGACACCGGGCTCGACCGCACCTCGGTGTGCTCCCGTACGCTGTGACGCATGTCGCTCTATGCCGCCTACGCCAGCAACCTCGATGCGCGGCAGATGAGCCGCCGTGCCCCGCACTCGCCGTTGCGCGGAACCGGCTGGCTGGACGGCTGGCGGCTGACCTTCGGCGGGGAGCAGTTCGGCTGGGAGGGCTCGATCGCCACGGTGGTCGAGTCGGAGAAGGAGCAGGTCTTCGTCGCCCTCTACGACATCGCCCCGATGGACGAGGTGGGCCTGGACCGCTGGGAGGGCCTGCCGCTCGGCTTCTACCGCAAGGTCCGGGTGCGTGTGCACACCATGGAGGGCGATCTGACCGCCTGGACCTATGTGCTCAACGACTACGAGGGCGGCCTGCCCTCGGCCCGCTACGTCGGCATCATCGCGGACGCCGCGGAGTCGGCGGGAGCGCCGTACGACTACGTGATGGACCTGCGCAAGCGGCCGTGCTGAGTGCCGAGCGCCGAGGCTGTAGCAAACTCCACACCGAGAACGTCCCGGTGTCGGAAATGTCATCCGATCGTTCTTCTACGCGCGTAGGGCGAACAGATATCCTCGACCGTGTGAACGCATCTCCTCAGTCGGTCGCCGCTGCCGCTGCCGCCGCCAACAAGCCCGCCGACGTCAACGCCGACCCCTACGCCGCCGCCAAGGACGCCGCCGCCGCGCTGCGCGCCCTCACCGGCGTGGAGACCCACGACGTCGCTCTGGTCATGGGCTCCGGCTGGGTCCCCGCCGCCGACGAGCTCGGCACCCCCGACCACGAGTTCCCGATCACCGAGCTGCCCGGCTTCCCGGCTCCCGCCGTGGCCGGCCACTCCGGCAAGGTCCGCTCGATCACCATCGGGGACACCCGCGCGCTGGTCTTCCTCGGCCGCACCCACTTCTACGAGGGCCACGGCGTCGCCGCCGTCGCCCACGGCGTGCGCACCGCCGTCGCGGCCGGCTGCCGCACCGTCATCCTCACCAACGGCTGCGGCGGGCTGCGCCAGGGCATGGCCCCCGGCCAGCCGGTGCTGATCAGCGACCACATCAACCTCACCGCGGCCTCGCCGATCGTGGGCGCGAACTTCGTCGACCTCACCGACCTGTACTCCTCCCGGCTGCGCGCGCTGTGCAAGGAGATCGACCCCAGTCTGGAAGAGGGCGTCTACGTCCAGTTCCCCGGCCCGCACTACGAGACCCCGGCCGAGATCACCATGGTCCGGGCCATCGGCGGCGACCTCGTCGGCATGTCCACCACGCTGGAGGCCATCGCCGCGCGCGAGGCCGGGGCCGAGGTCCTGGGCCTCTCCCTGGTGACCAACCTCGCCGCCGGCATCACCGGCGAGCCGCTGAACCACGCCGAGGTACTGGAGGCCGGCCGCACCTCCGCCACCCGGATGGGCGCGCTGCTCGCCAAGGTCCTCGAACGGATCTGAGCACCCCACCGACGCCCCTGCATGGCATCCGCCTGTTCTCCCGGTGGATGCCATGCTCTTTGTACGGACCCACGCACGCACCCGACGCTTCGAACGCCTCACCGCACGGACCCAGCCCAGAGAAACGGATCAGGCAATGACGCTGAACCCCGCCACCGACCTGCTGACGCGGGCCCGTACCTGGCTCGCCGAGGACCCCGACCCGGACACCCGCGCCGAGCTGTCCGCCCTCCTCGCCGCCGCCGAGTGCGGCGACGGCACCGGGTCCGAGGACGAGTGCCGTTCCTGGTCCAGGCTCTCCGAGCGCTTCTCCGGCACGCTCCAGTTCGGTACCGCCGGATTGCGCGGCGAGATGGGCGCCGGACCCATGCGGATGAACCGCGCCGTCGTCATCCGGGCCGCCGCCGGACTCGCCGCCTACGTCAAGCGCGGCGGCGCGCACGGCCTCGTGGTCATCGGTTACGACGCCCGCCACAAGTCCTACGACTTCGCCCGCGACACCGCCGCCGTCATGGTCGGAGCCGGGCTCAACGCCGCGCTGCTCCCCGGCCCGCTGCCCACCCCCGTGCTCGCCTTCGCGGTACGGCACCTGGGCGCCGCGGCCGGCGTGATGGTGACGGCCAGCCACAACCCGCCCCGCGACAACGGATACAAGGTCTACCTCAGCGGCGACCTCAAGGGCTCGCAGATCGTCCCGCCGCACGACGCGGGCATCGCCGCGGAGATCGACGCGGTCCGCTCGCTGAACGACGTCCCGCTCGCCACGGACGGCTGGGACGTGCTGGCCGAGGCCGAGATCCTGGAGCCCTACCTGTCCCGCGCGGCGAGCGTCGTCGACCCGCACACCCCGCGCGACCTCTCCGTCGTCTACACCCCCCTGCACGGCGTGGGCCGGGACACCCTGCTCTCCGCGTTCAAGCGAGCCGGCTTCCCCACCCCCAGCACCGTCACGGCGCAGGGCGACCCGGACCCGGACTTCCCCACCGTCAGCTTCCCCAACCCGGAGGAGCCCGGGGCGATGGACCTGGCCTTCCGCACCGCCGCCTCGCTCGGGCCCGACATCGTCGTCGCCAACGACCCCGACGCCGACCGCCTCGCCGTCGCCGTCCCCGCGCACGGGACGGCGACCGGCTGGCGGATGCTGCGCGGCGACGAGGTGGGCGCGCTGCTCGCCACCCACCTGGTGTCCAAGCGTGCCGAGGGCACCTTCGCCACCACGATCGTCTCCTCCTCGCTGCTCTCCCGGATCGCCGCGGCCGCCGGACTCCCCTACGCCGAGACCCTCACCGGCTTCAAGTGGATCTCCCGCGCGGAGGGCCTGCGCTACGGCTACGAGGAGGCGCTCGGCTACTGCGTCGACCCGGAGGCGGTCCGCGACAAGGACGGCATCAGCGCCGCCCTCTCCATCGCCGAACTCGCCGCAGGACTCAAGGAGTCCGGGCGGACCCTCGCCGACCTGCTGGACGACCTCGCCCTCACCCACGGCCTGCACGCCACCGACCAGCTCTCGGTCCGGGTCGCGGACCTGAAGCTGATCGGGAACGCCATGGCCCGCCTGCGCGAGCAGCCGCCGCGCGCCCTGGCCGGACTGCGGGTGGACTCGGCGGAGGACCTGGAGCAGGGCAGCGCCGACCTGCCCCCCACCGACGGGCTTCGCTACCGCCTCAGCGGAGACGCGGTCTCCTCGGCGCGGGTCGTGGTGCGTCCCTCCGGGACCGAGCCCAAGCTGAAGTGCTACCTGGAGGTCGTCGTCCCGGTGGCCTCGGGCGACGTCCTCAACGCCGCGCGGGAGCGCGCGACGGCGCTGCTCGAGTCCATCAAGCGCGACCTCTCCGCCGCCGCCGGGATCTGACGCGCCGTCGGCGCCCACCCGTAGACCGACCGGCACATGGAGGGTGGAAGGAGAAGGGGGTCCCCCCGGCCGAAGGTTGGGGGAGGGTCGAGGGAGGGGGCACCCCCGGACGAAGTTTGGGGGAGAGCCTCCCCCACCCTTCGGGCGGGAGGTGCCCCCTTACCCGCGACGCCGCCCTCTATGTGCCGGTCGGTCTTAGGGTGAGCGCCATGGAGACGACGGACCACCACCCCGCCCGCAGTTCGATACCCGGCGCCGACCGGCTGATCGATGTCCCCGGCGTACGCAACCTCCGCGACGCCGGGGGCTTCGCCACCACCGGCGACGGCAGCCAGGACGGCCGATCCGGTCAGGTCAGACCGGGTCTGCTGTACCGCTCGGCCTCGCTCACCGAGCTGAGCCCGGAGGGCGCGGCCCGGCTCTCCGCGCTGGGTCTGCGCACGGTCGTGGACCTGCGCGGCGCGGACGAGCTCGTCCACTGGCCGAACCAGCGGCACGGCCTCGACTTCGAACTGGTGTCGCTGCCCACGCTGCCCCCGCTCCCGGAGACCTCCGCCAACCCGGAGACCGCGGCCGACGAGGTCGACAGCAGCCTGGAGGGCATGTACGCCTTCATGGCGGACACGGCCGGCGCGCCGATCGTGGCCTGCATCAAGCGGCTGATCGCACCGGACGCGCTTCCCGCCCTGGTCCACTGCGCGGTCGGCAAGGACCGCACCGGCGTGACGATCGCCGTGATCCTCTCCGCCCTGGGCGTGCGCGACGCCGACATCACCGCCGACTTCAGCCTCTCCAACGCGGGCCTGGGACTGCTCGACGGCCCGGTGTTCTACCTGGACGAGCACGGCGTCGAACGCCCCTCCCGCCCGGTGCACCCGGGACTGCTCTCGCTCTTCCTGGACCGTGTCCACAGCCGGCACGGCAGCACGGCCGGCTTCCTGCACCACCACGGGCTCAGCACGGGAGAGCTGGCGCGGCTGCGCGAACTGCTGGTGGCGACGGACTGACGACCGGGGGAGCGACAGGCTCAGCTGGTCGCGAACAGCACGACCAGCGCGACCGCGCCGACGACGATCGGGGCGATCAGCCACCAGGTCCAGGCGACGGAGACCGTGCCGACGGCGCTCTCGCGGCCCTCTGCGGCGTCGGCCAGCTCGCGGAGCTCGTCGACGACCTGGTCGGCCCAGGCCCGGGGGGTCTCCGACGCGCCGTACCCGGTGGCGCCGGATCCGCCGCGCGAGCGCAGGCCGGGGCCGCCCACCGGGAACCGGTCGTCGCCACCCGTGCGCCCGCGCCCGCGCCCGGAGCTCTGCTGCGACGCGTCGCCCGCGGCGATCATCGCCCGGCGGTTGGCCCGCTTGCGCTGCCGCAGGGACACCGGCACGGCCCAGAGCTGGAACTTCCTGCCGCCCGCGCGCAGCTCCACCGACAGCGCCGCCTCGATCGACTCGACCTCGCTCCAGGGGGCGCTGACGGTGCGCAGCGGGTTGCGGACCAGCAGCCGGTCCTGGTTCGCCCGGACGCAGGGCCAGACGGTGTAGGCGCCGACGAGCGGAAGCACGAGTACCAGCGTCGCCAGCCCGTACCAGGGCGCACGCCCGTGGCCGATCACCATCGCGTCGATGGAGAGCCACAGCGTGAGGACGATCAGCAGCGATCCGGCGACGGCCCCCATCACCGAGCGGTACGACCGGTCGGCGTAGGCCGGGGAGGCGGGAGTGGCCGCCGGGGCCGGAGACGCTGCCGAGGCTGGGAGGGCGGGGCCGTCGGGAGGCGCGGTGTGGGCGCTGCCGGGGGTGTCTGCTGCCGGGACGTCCGTGCCGGGGGTCTCCTGGCCTGGGGCGTCCTGGCCCTGGGGGTCGCTCATGGTGAACGATTCTGCCTCAGCGTGCCGCCCGGATCATGCGGGGCGCCATTGCGGTATGGCATCGGCGTTACCGGTCGAAAGTCACACCGGGTAGGCGCTGACGAAACGCTACGCGTGTAGATATGCTGGTCTGGTGAGCATGCCCACCACTCCCCCAGCAGCCGCCGACAGGGCCCGCGACGGACTGGCCGAGGTCGCCTCGTCGGAGGCGACCCTGCGCCGCTTCCTGCACGGGCTGCCCGGTATCGACGCCGTCGGCCTCCACTCGCGCGCAGCCTCGCTCGGCACCAGGTCCATCAAGACCACCGCCAAGGCCTACGCCATCGACCTGGCCATCTCCATGATCGACCTGACCACGCTGGAGGGTGCGGACACCCCCGGCAAGGTGCGGTCGCTCTGCGCCAAGGCCATGCGCCCCGACCCCAGCGACCCGACGACACCCCGCGTCGCCGCCGTCTGCGTCTATCCCGACATGGTCCCGTTCGCCCGTGCGGCGGTCGCCGGCAGCGGGGTCCAGGTGGCGTCCGTCGCCACCGCCTTCCCCTCCGGCCGCGCCGGACTGCCGGTCAAGCTCGCCGACACGGCCGAGGCCGTCGCCGCCGGTGCGGACGAGATCGACATGGTCATCGACCGCGGCGCCTTCCTGTCCGGCCGCTACCTGGAGGTCTTCGAGACCATCACGGCGGTCAAGGAGGCCTGCGTCCGTCCCGACGGCAGCGCCGCCCACCTCAAGGTGATCTTCGAGACCGGCGAGCTGCAGACCTACGACAACGTCAGGCGTGCCTCCTGGCTGGCGATGATCGCCGGAGCCGACTTCATCAAGACCTCCACCGGCAAGGTCGCCGTCAACGCCACTCCGCCGGTCACCCTGATCCTGCTGGAGGCGGTGCGCGACTTCCGCGCCGCGACCGGCGTGCAGGTGGGCGTGAAGCCCGCCGGGGGTATCCGTACCACCAAGGACGCCATGAAGTACCTGGTGATGGTGAACGAGACGGTGGGCGACGACTGGCTGTCCCCCGACTGGTTCCGCTTCGGCGCCTCCAGCCTGCTCAACGACCTGCTGATGCAGCGTCAGAAGTTGACCACCGGCCGGTACTCCGGTCCCGACTATGTGACGGTGGACTGAGCCGTGGCGAAGAAGAGCACCCCCCCGACCAAGGCAGCACCCGCCTCCCCCGGCCGCAAGCTGTTCGAGTACGCGCCGGCGCCCGAGTCGCGCGCCGCCGCAGGCGACATCGCGACCTCCTACGGGCACTACATCGGCGGCGAGTTCGTCGAGAGCACCGGCAAGGAAGCCCTCAAGACGATCGACCCCTCCACCGAGCAGGTCCTCGCCGAGTTCGCGCAGGGCACCGAGGAGGACGTCGAGCGCGCGGTCAAGGCCGCCCGCGACGCCTTCCCCGGCTGGTCCGCGCTGCCCGGCGCCGAGCGGGGCAAGTACCTGTTCCGGATCGCCCGGATCATCCAGGAGCGCAGCCGCGAGCTCGCGGTGCTGGAGTCCATCGACAACGGCAAGCCGATCCGCGAGACCCGCGACGTCGACCTGCCGCTGGTCGCCGCACACTTCTTCTACTACGCGGGCTGGGCCGACAAGCTGGAGTTCGCCGGCTACGGGCCGAACCCCCGTCCGGTCGGCGTGGCCGCCCAGGTCATCCCCTGGAACTTCCCGCTGCTGATGCTCGCGTGGAAGATCGCCCCGGCGCTCGCCACCGGCAACACCGTGGTGCTGAAGCCGGCCGAGACGACCCCGCTGACCGCCCTGCGCTTCGCGGACATCTGCGCCCAGGCCGGGCTGCCGAAGGGCGTCGTCAACATCATCACCGGCGACGGCCGTACCGGCGCCGCGCTCACCGGCCACGCCGGCGTGGACAAGGTGGCGTTCACCGGTTCCACCGAGGTCGGCCGCGCCATCGCCCGCACCCTGGCCGGCAGCCGCACCAGGCTCAGCCTCGAACTGGGCGGCAAGGCCGCCAACATCCTCTTCGACGACGCGCCGATCGACCAGGCGGTCGAGGGCATCGTGGACGGCATCTTCTTCAACCAGGGCCACGTCTGCTGCGCCGGCTCGCGGCTGCTGGTCCAGGAGTCGGTCCACGACGAGGTCATGGACTCGCTCAAGCGCCGGATGGCGACGCTGCGGGTCGGCGACCCGCTGGACAAGAACACCGACATCGGCGCGATCAACTCCGCCGCGCAGCTGGCCCGGATCCGCGAGCTCACCGACGCGGGCGAGGCCGAGGGCGCCGAGCGCTGGTCCCCGGCCTGCGAACTCCCCTCCGCCGGCTACTGGTTCGCGCCGACGGTCTTCACCGGCGTCAGCGCCACCCACCGGGTCGCCCGCGAGGAGATCTTCGGCCCGGTGCTGTCCGTGCTGACTTTCCGCACTCCGGAGGAGGCCGTCGCCAAGGCCAACAACACCCCGTACGGCCTGTCGGCCGGCATCTGGACCGAGAAGGGTTCGCGCATCCTCTGGATGGCGTCCCAGCTGCGGGCCGGTGTGGTGTGGTCCAACACCTTCAACAAGTTCGACCCGACCTCGCCCTTCGGCGGCTACAAGGAGTCGGGCTACGGCCGCGAGGGCGGTCGCCACGGCCTGGAGGCCTACCTCGATGTCTGAGACTCAGCAGATCCGCCTGGACGTCATGAAGACCTACAAGCTCTTCGTCGGCGGGAAGTTCCCCCGCTCCGAGAGCGGACGGGTGTACGAGGTGACCGACCGCAAGACCGGCGACTGGCTCGCCAACGCGCCGCAGGGCACCCGCAAGGACACTCGCGACGCCGTCGCCGCCGCCCGCAAGGCCGTCCCCGGCTGGTCCGGCGCGACCGCGTACAACCGCGGCCAGATCCTGTACCGCGCAGCGGAGATGCTGCAGGGCCGCCGCGAGCAGTTCACCGCCGAGGTGGCCGTGAGCGAGGGCATCGGCCTGAAGAAGGCCGCCGCCCTCGTGGACGCGACCATCGACCGCTGGGTCTGGTACGCGGGCTGGACGGACAAGGTCGCCCAGATCGCGGGCTCCGCCAACCCCGTCGCCGGCCCCTACTTCAACCTGTCGACGCCCGAGCCCACCGGCGTCGTCGGCATCGTCGCGCCCCAGACCGGGAACGGCTTCTCGCTGCTCGGCCTGGTCTCGGCGATCGCCCCGGTGATCGCGACCGGCAACACCGCCGTCGTCGCCCTGGCCCCCGACGCGCCGCTGCCCGGACTGTCCCTGGGCGAGGTGCTGGCCACCTCCGACCTCCCCGGCGGAGTGGTCAACCTGATCTCCGGCCGGACCGAGGACATCGCCCCCACCCTCGCCTCGCACCAGGACGTCAACGCCCTCGACCTCACCGGCGTGATTTCGCCCGAAGGTCACGGCTCGGCGCGAGCTCTCGAAGTCCTCGCAGCGGATACCCTTAAACGTGTACGGCGTCCCGACGTCACTGACGACTGGAGCGCCGCTCCGGGCACCGATCGCCTCCTGGCCTTCCTCGAGACCAAGACCGTTTGGCACCCGATGGGAATCTGACCGGACCGGTCGGAAACCCCCACAAGCCGGGCGGCCCGCCCCACCCCCCCTGGGCCCGGTCGTCCGTTGAGAACGGGCACGCGCTCCTCCCCCCCGAGTGCGTGCCCGTTCGCTTTGCCGATACTCCCCCGCGCCGATCAACGTTCGATCAACGAGGCCCGGCATGATGGTTGGCTATGACTGGTCCTGGGTATTCCGGCACCCCGCTGGCGAAGAAGTTGCGCATCAAGGAGGGGCACCGGGTGGCCCTGGTGCGGGCCCCCGACGGGTGGGAGATCCCCGGGCTGCCGGGCGGGGTGGAGCGGGTGGACGCGGTCGCGGAGGCCGATGTCACAGTCGCGTTCTTCCGCACCGCGGACGAGCTGCGGGCCGAGACGGCCAGGCTGGTCGCCGCGTTGGCGCCGGCGGCTTGCCTCTGGATCGCCTGGCCCCGGCGCGCGGCCGGGCACCGGAGCGACATCACCGACAACCTGCTGCGCGAACTGTTCCTGCCGACGGGCGTGGTCGACGTCAAGGTCGCCGCCCTGGGGGAGGACTGGTCCGGGCTGGCCTTCGTCTGGAGGCTGGAGAATCGCCCCGGCTGACATACGTCAGACTGGTGTCTTGTGAGCAGCCTCCCCGAGAACACCACCTTGCCCGCGCGCGTCGTCCTGCTGTGCGGGCCGTCGGGGTCGGGGAAGTCGACGCTGGCGGAGCGGGCCGGACTGCCGGTGCTGCAGCTCGACGACTTCTACAAGGACGGCGACGACCCGACGCTGCCGCGAGTGCCGCGAGCGCCGCAGACGGCGGGCGGCGGTAGTGGCAGCGGCGACGGCGACGGCGGTGTCACGGACTGGGACCACCCCGCCTCCTGGCACGCGGACGACGCGATGGCGGCGATCCGGCGGCTGTGCTCGGAGGGCCGGGCGGAGATTCCGGTGTACTCGATTCCCGACAACGGCCGAGTGGGGATGCACACCTTGGAGCTGGACGGCGCCACCGCGTTCATCGCCGAGGGGATCTTCGCCGCCGAGATCGTGCGGCGCTGCGAGGCGGAGGGGCTGCTGGGTGACGCGATCTGCCTGCGCAACCGCCCCACGGCGACGGCCTGGCGGCGCTTCCGCCGGGACGTGCGCGAGCGACGCAAGTCCGTTCCCTACCTACTGCACCGCGGCTGGCGGCTGATGCGCGCGGAACGCGGCATCGTGGCCCGCCAGATCGCCCAGGGCGCCTACCCCTGCCACGGCGACGCAGCACTGACCCGCATCCGCGCGGCCGCAGACCAACCCGCGGCCCTCCCCGTCAGCTGACGCACCCGCCCAGCCCACGGCGCCGACGGTCAACTCGACCACGGAGCGCAGGAGCGCGGAGCGCGCCCGCGCGGAACAGCGATGGCGAGGCCCGGCCGCACCCAACAGACCCGCGCGAAGCGCGCCCGCGCGCGGACCGGCGACGGCGAACCCCGGCGGACACCTAACAGGCCAGAGCAAAGCGCGCCCGCGCGCGGAGCGGCGATGGCGAAGCCGAGCGGGACGGAACACAGACCCGCGCGGAGCGCAGACGCGCGGAACGGGCCCGGCGTCCCTCCCCCGAGGTTGCCGTGCCCGTTCCGTTTCCTGCTGTCGCGGGTTCCCCGGCTCCCCCGAGCCGGGCCCCCACCCGCGACTTCCCCCCACATCCCCCGGGAGTGCGGGCCCATGATCCCCCCGGATCACGCGGCTCCCCGTGGTCGTACGTCCCTCGGCGGGACCGGTCGCCTCCCTCAGGCGACCAGCTCGCCGAAAGCCTCACCCAGGTCACCGTCGCGCGAGGCCAGGATCTCGTCCTCGCGCAGCCGGCGCAGGGCGCGCCAGATGCTGCTCTTCACCGTGCCGACGCTGATGTTGAGCACGTCGGCGATCTCCGGGTCGGTGCGGCCCTCGTAGTAGCGCAGAACCAGCATGGTGCGCTGGGTCTCCGGGAGCTTGGCGAGCGCCTGCCACAGGACGGCGCGCAACTCCGTGCCGCCCATGGCGTCGGTGTCGCCGACGGTCTCCGGCATCTCCTCGGTCGGGTACTCGTTGACCTTGCGACGGCGCCACGCGGAAATGTGCAGGTTGGTCATGGTGCGCCGCATGTACCCGCCGACCGCGGCCTTGTCGGTGATCCGGTCCCAGGCGCGGTAGGTGCTGAAGAGCGCGCTCTGCAGCAGGTCCTCGGCGGCGAAGCGGTCGCCGGTCAGGTGGTAGGCGGTGGCGTACAGGGAGGCGCGACGCTCGCGGACGTAGGCCGAGAACTCCTCCTCGTTGGTTCGCGAGGTGTCGTGCGAGTGCTCCCCGGACGCACCTCCCTGTACACCGACCGGTACGGCGGTCTGCTGGCCGCTTCCCGCCGCACCCCCCGGGAGCTCGCGGACGGTGGTGCTGCGCACCACACCCCGGAGCGTGAGCGTCATGGTGGTCGAGCCGTCGTGGGCACCCTGCGTGGAGTGCAGACCCTGGCGGCCGATGCCGTGCAGGGACTGTCGGTGCGCCGACGGCTGGACGGTGTGCTGAGTGCCGTGCTGCGTGCCGTGCTGGTTCGCGTGCACAGGGCGCGCAGCGCGAAGTGCCGCGGCGCTCCGGGCCTCGATGACTGCGTTCATGCTGCGCTCCCTGGTGGATGTTGGTACTGGGTGTCGTGGTCCCCCGACTCCGACATGCAAAAGCTTGCCCCCGTCGGGTCATGGCCGTGTCCGTCGACTGTCACAGCCCTGTCACAGAGGCCCGAATCGGGAGGAAGCGGCAGGGGGGTCGTTTGCCGCCACGGTGATGAGTCAGAATGGCTGCCGTGTCTCATCTGCTGCTCATCGAGGACGACGACGCCATCCGCACGGGTCTCGAACTCGCGCTGACCAGGCAGGGCCATCAGGTATCGGCCGCTGCCTCGGGCGAGGACGGCTTGAAACTGTTCAAGGAGAAGCGTCCCGACCTCATCGTCCTGGACGTGATGCTCCCCGGTATCGACGGCTTCGAGGTCTGCCGCCGGATCCGCCGCACCGACCAGCTGCCGATCATCCTGCTGACCGCCCGCAGCGACGACATCGACGTGGTGGTGGGCCTGGAGTCGGGCGCGGACGACTACGTGGTGAAGCCGGTGCAGCCGCGGGTGCTGGACGCCCGGATCAGGGCGGTGCTGCGTCGGGGCGAGCGGGAGAGTTCCGACTCCTCGGCGTACGGTGACGTGGTGATCGACCGCAGCGCGATGACGGTCACCAAGGCGGGCGCCGACCTGCAGCTGACGCCCACCGAGCTGCGCCTGCTGCTGGAGTTGAGCCAGCGGCCCGGCCAGGCGCTGTCCCGGCAGCAGTTGCTGCGGCTGGTGTGGGAGCACGACTACCTGGGCGACTCGCGCCTGGTCGACGCCTGCGTGCAGCGGCTGCGGGCGAAGGTGGAGGACGTACCGTCGGAGCCGACGCTGATCCGTACGGTGCGCGGCGTGGGCTACCGGCTGGACCCGCCGCAGTAGTCCTTCCAGTCCCCCGACCCTCCCCTTTTACGACCAGTCAGAACCGAAGCAGCGAAGGCGACGTGACGGACCATCCAAGAGCCCTGCCCGGCATGTGGCTGGCACGGCGCCTCCGACTGACCTCCCTGCGGATACGGCTGATCGCCGTGTTCGCGCTGGTGGCGCTGGCCGCGGCGGTGTCCGCGTCGGGAATCGCCTACTGGCTGAACCGGGACGCGGTGCTGAAACGGACCCAGGACAACGCGCTCATCGCCTTCCGCGGCTCGCTGAGCGGGACGATCACCGAGCTTCCGTTGCAGCCCACCTGCGACGAGTTGCAGCGGGCCGCGAGCGTGATCGCGCACGCGGGGCTGCAGTACAGCGTGGTCCTGGTGAGCGACACCTGTTCGGTGTCCTCGGACCCGACGTTCAGCGCGCCGATGGTTCCGGCGGCCCTGCAGCGCTCGGTGACCAGCCCCTGCGCGCACTGCACCACCGCGCCGGGCAGGTACCACCTGTTCTGGCAGCGGGTCACCATGGCCGGCACGCCCTACCTGATCGGCGGCACCCGGGTGCAGCCCACGGGTCCAACCGCGTACATGTTCAAGTCGCTGGACGACGAGCGCAAGGACATGGACTCGCTGGCCTGGTCACTGGGCATCGCGACGCTGCTGGCGCTGGTCGGCTCGGCGCTGCTGGCACAGGCAGCGGCGTCGACGGTGCTGCGCCCGGTGGCGCGGCTGGGCGACGCGGCCCGGCAGTTGGGCGCGGGGCGTCTGGACACCCGGCTCGAGGTGAGCGGCGCGGCCGAGCTCGCGGAGCTGTCGCACACCTTCAACCAGACCGCCGAGGCGTTGCAGGCCCAGGTCGAGGAGCTGAGCGCGCGCGAGCACGCAAGCCGCCGCTTCGTCGCCGACATGTCGCACGAGCTGCGCACACCACTGACCGCGATGACGGCGGTGACGGACATCCTGGAGGATGAGGCCGACACGCTGGACCCGATGATCGCCCCGGCGGTGCGCCTGGTCGTCAGCGAGACCCGCAGACTCACCGAACTGGTCGAGAACCTGATGGAGGTCACCCGCTTCGACGCCGGTACGGCGAAGGTGGTGCTGGACGAGATCGACGTGTCCGACCTGATCACCTCCTGCATCGACACCCGCGCCTGGCTGGACGCCGTGGAGCTGGACGCGCCGCGCGGCATCGTCGCGCGGGTCGACCCGCGCCGGGTGGACGTGATCCTGGCGAACCTGATCGGCAACGCGCTGAAGCACGGCGGGTCCCCGGTGCGGGTGCAGGTCAGGGTGGACGACTCCTGGCTGGTGGTGCAGGTCGCCGACGGCGGACCCGGCATCCCCGACGACGTGCTGCCCCATGTGTTCGACCGCTTCTTCAAGGCGGACGCGGCGCGGCGGCGGTCCGAGGGCAGCGGTCTCGGCCTGTCCATCGCCATGGAGAACGCCCGTATCCACGGCGGCACGATCACGGCCGCGAACGGGCCGGACCGGGGTGCGGTGTTCACGCTGAGCCTGCCGATGAACCCGGCTGTGGCGGCCGGGCACCCCCTGGCTCCGGACGGCGGCCCGAGCGTGGCCCGGCCGGAGCCGGGTGCCGCGGACGGCACCGCCGACACCGTCAAGCGGCACGATGACCGGAACGACAACGGGGGCAACGAGGACGGCACCAACGAGGACGGCACTGTGAAGGGCAACGACGCGTGAAGCACGGCACCGCAGTCCACCGGAGCACCGCGCGCCCGCGCGTGGTCGCAACCGCGCCGGCGGGTGACACCTCCCGTCGCACCGGTCGCGCCGGCGGGCTCGCCGTCGTCGGCGTGCTGGCCGCGGTGCTGGCGGTTGCGCTCAGCGGCTGCGGGATCCGCGACACGGCGGTCCCGGTCGACGCGGGCGACGCGGCGTCACGGACCGCCTGTCCGCCGCCGCCGAACGCGACCCTCTCCGCGTTGGAGCGCGACGAGAGCCTGCTGCCGACGGCCCCGACCACGGGGCCGATCGGGCGGGTGATCTGGCCGCCCGCCTCCGCCAAGGCGTGGGACAAGGCCCATGCCCTGGCCACGCATTCGTCCACCCCGGCCCCTTCGGCGACCGGCCCCACCGCGGCCGACGGCACGCTGTCCTGCCTCCACGTCAGCTCCAGTCCGACGGCGAGCACTTCCGCGACACCGGCACCCACGTCCACCCTCACGCCCACGAGCGCCGCCTCGAACGCCGCGTCGAACGCGGCATCGACCACCGCGTCCCCATGAGCCCCGTACGTCCCGCCCGCGAGAACGGTGGAACCGAGAAGCCCGCGACGCGCGTCCTCCCCGGCGTGCAGCGAGGAAACGCCGGCGTGCGGACCGGTATCGGCCAGCGGTTCCCCGAGGGGGACCACCCCGGCGACCTGGCGACCGTGCACCGAGGCGCGCGGCGTCTGGGGCTGCTGCTGCTCGCGGTGCATCTGGGGCTCGTCCTCTGGGCCGCGTTCCTGCCGGTGTCGGCGGCCTGGATGGCCGACACCAATCTGACGCCCTTCGCGACGGTCCACGCCGAGCTCCTCGCCGGGACCTCCCACGCTTATCTGGAGATCGCCCGCGGGCTGCTTCTGCTCGCCCCGCTGGGCGTGCTGCTGCCGCTCGCCGGCGGACGGGCGAACGCCACCACGCTGTCGTCCTTCTTCCGCACCGTCTTCGCCGGGGTGCTGCTCGCCACCGGCCTCGAGGTGCTGCAGTCCACGCTGACGAGCCACCTGCTGGACGTGGACGACGTGCTGCTGGCGGCGATCGGCATCGCTGCCGCCCACCTCGCGTTCGTCCCGCTGACCCGGGCGGCGCTGCGCCACAGGGGCCGTTCCCGCGAGGCAAGCGGCGTACGCGCGACCGCGGCAGCCTTCGAGATCGCACACTCGGCCCGCTGAAGGCCGCTGAGCTGGGCGGACGGACGGGTTCTCAGGGGTGACCCGGAGAGCGTCCCGGAGAGTCGGTCATCCCGGGGCGGGGGCCCGGCAGGGGTCGGAATCGTCGACCGGGCGGACGTTCGGCCGGGTTCGGGGCGGCAGGCTGGAAGCACCACAACGGAGCACCGCCGAACACCCGATGGAGCAGATCATGAACGCCGCCGCCACCACCCTCGCCCGTCCCCGCCACGACCGCGTCATCGCCGGTGTCTGCGCGGGAATCGCGAAGCGCTTCGGGGTGAGCGCGCTGACCGTACGCGTGCTCTTCCTGCTCTCCTGCCTGCTGCCGGGCCCGCAGTTCCTGGTCTACCTCGCGCTCTGGCTGCTGCTCCCCCAGGAGCCGTGAACCCCCGGCCGGACCCGTACCCGGGCCGGGTCCGTCACCCGAGTGGTGACGGACCCGGCCCGGGTCGCGTCCGGCTTCCGCGTCGAGCTCCGACCGCGGGTCAGCCGGCCAGCCCGCCCGGGACCGGCAGGGCCTGCGTGGCCGCACCGAGGCCCGGCAGGCTGCTGACGGGCAGGCTGCCGACCCCCGGAAGCCCCACCGGGAGCCCGCCCGGCAGCCCTCGGGTCGGGGAGGTCGCCTGGCTCAGTCCGGAGACCGCCTGGGCGGCGTTCTGCACGGCCGGAGCCGCCGCGTTGACCAGGCCCTGCGCCGTGCCGGTGACCGCGTGCACGCTCGCGTTCTGGGAGCCGAGGACCTGGCCGCCCTCCGAGTTGGGGGTGCCCGCCAACCCGTTGGGGAGTCCCCCGGTGGGCAGCCCGCCGAGCGCTCCGCCCAGTGCGTCCGCGGCCGCCGGGGTAACGGCAGCCGCGGCGAGCGCGACACCGAGCACGGCGGTTCCGGCGGCTTGGAGCATTGCCTTTTTCATGAGCTGGTTCCTCGTGTCCTCGGATGGGGCCGTGGCGAGCCTTTCGGCTACGCCACGTGCTCGACTGGCGGCCCAACGTATCCACGAGGCGCTTTCCGCCCCAAATCTCCCGTCCCCTGATCGGCCTAACCGCGCAGGCGGTTCACCGACTCGTATCCCGGCTTGATGACGTCGTTGATCAGCGCGAGCCGCTCGTCGAAGGGGATGAACGCCGACTTCATCGCGTTGATGGTGAACCAGCGCAGGTCGTCCAGGGTGTAGCCGAACGCCTCCACCAGGTGCTCGAACTCGCGGCTCAGGGTGGTGCCGGACATCAGGCGGTTGTCGGTGTTCACCGTCACCCGGAAGTGCAACCGCCGCAGCAGGCCGATCGGGTGCTCGGTGTAGGAGACGGCCGCGCCGGTCTGCAGGTTCGAGGTGGGGCACATCTCCAGCGGCACCCGGCGGTCGCGGACGTACTCGGCGAGGCGCCCCAGCTTGACGCCGCCGTCCTCGGCGACGGCGATGTCGTCGATGATCCGCACCCCGTGGCCCAGGCGGTCGGCGCCGCAGATCTGCAGCGCCTCCCAGATGGAGGGCAGTCCGAACGCCTCGCCGGCGTGGATGGTGAAGTGGTTGTTGTCGCGCTTGAGATAGTCGAAGGCGTCGAGGTGCCGGGTCGGTGGGTGGCCTGCCTCGGCTCCGGCGATGTCGAAGCCGACGACACCCATGTCCCGGTAGCGGTTCGCCAGTTCGGCGATCTCACGGGAGCGGGCGGCGTGCCGCATCGCGGTGATCAGCGTGCCGACCCGGATCTGCTGGCCCTTCGCGGCGGCGCGGGCCTCGCCGGCCCGGAATCCCTCGTTGACGGCCTCGACCACCTGGTCGAGAGTCAGCCCGCCCTCCAGGTGCTGCTCGGGCGCGTAGCGGACCTCGGCGTAGACGACGCCGTCGGCGGCGAGGTCCTCGGCGCAGTCGGCGGCGACCCGGATCAGGGCCTCGCGGGTCTGCATGACGGCGCAGGTGTGCGCGAAGGTCTCCAGGTAGAGCTCCAGCGAGCCGGAGTCGGCAGCCTCGCGGAACCAGGCGCCGAGCTCGGCGGGGTCGGGCTGCTTCCCGTTGGCGAAGCCGGGCAGTCCCTGGTAGCCGACGGCGTCCGCGAGTTCGACGATCGTCTCGGGGCGCAGCCCGCCGTCGAGGTGGTCGTGCAGCAGCACCTTGGGAACACGACGGATCTCGTCAGCGCTGGGCAGCCGCGGCGTCGCGGGGGATGTGGCAGGGGTGTCTGTGGGGGTGAGGGTGCTCTCCATCGGTCAACGATACCTCCTACGCGCGTAGACGGAGAACGCCGCGAGGACGACGTTCTGCACAACATTCCGCACACCGTTGTGGACATGCCCGGGGTCCGGGCCCTAGCTGTGCAGCGGCAGCCGGTCCCGCGCCGACAGGACGTACCCGCGGAAGGCCTCGGCGGGTGGCGTGAGCGGACGTCCCGTCACCCAGGCCAGAGCGATCTCCCGGCGCGCTCCGGGAGACGAGAGCTGCAGCTCGGCCACGTCCGGACGGGGCGCCGTGGCGGGCGGCAGCACCGCGACGCCGAGCCCCGCGGCGACCAGTCCGCGGAGCGTCTCCGCCTCCTCGCCCTCGAAGGACACCCGCGGCGCGAACCCCGCCTCCGCGCACAGCGCGTCGGTGATCCGCCGCAGGCCGTATCCGGGCTCCAGGGTGACGAAGGCGTCGTCGGCGACCTCCTGGAGCCGCACCCGCTGCCGTCCCGCGAGCCGGTGGTCGGCCGGAACCACGAGGCGCAGCCGCTGCTCGCCGAGCCGGCGCGCCGTGAGCTCGGGCCCCTCCGGGCGCGGCGAGACCAGACAGAGGTCGAGCTCGCCCTCGCGCAGCCGCTGGAGCATGGAGTCGGTGTAGTCCTGCACCAGCTGGAAGCGGACCTTCGGGTACTCCACCCGGAAGCCCCGGAGCAGCATCGGCACCGCCTCCGAACCCATGGTGTGCAGAAAGCCGAAGGCCACCCGGCCGCCGGTCGGGTCCGCCTCGGCCCGCGCCGCCTCCGCGCCCCGCTCCACCTCGGCGAGCGCCCGCTCCGCCGCGGCGAGGAAGATCCGCCCGGCGCGGGTCAGCCGCACCGTGCGGCCCTCCCGGGCCAGCAGAGTCACCCCCAACTCCTCCTCGAGCCGGGCGACGGCGCGGCTCAGCGTCGGCTGCGGCATCCCCAACTCGGCTGCCGCCCTGGTCACATGCTCCAGCCGGGCGACCGCGGCGAACTGGGCCAGCAGCGGCGCGAGCAGCACGCCGGGCGCGTCCGGCGCGAGCTCGACGGTGATCGCGGGCATGTCTTCTGCGTCACGTGGCCGTTTCGGACTGCCCGTCGACCTCTGCTCATACCTCACAGCATCAATCATCTCTCTTTCATGCATTGGACGCATCAGCCGACCGAGCCTAGGTTCAGAGTATGCCGCCTGCCACTAGCGGGGCATTCGACGACCAGCCGTCGAGTGCCCTCATCTCGTCGCCCCGTACCGAAGCCGCAGCGCCCGCCACTGCCATCGCCACGTCGACCGCCACCGCGACCGCGACCGCCGCGAGGCTCGCGGACCTGCGCCACCTTCCCGGCAGCCGCGGCCTGCGCCGCACGCAGCTCGCCCTGTTCGGCGCCGGTCTCGCCACGTTCCTGCTGCTCTACTCCACCCAGGCGCTGCTGCCGGCGCTCTCCGCCGACCTGCGGCTGACGCCGGGTCAGGCCAGTCTCACCGTCTCCGCCGCGGCGATCGGCCTCGCCCTCGCGGTGATCCCGATCAGCGCCCTGTCGGAGAAGTACGGCCGCACGGCCGTGATGACGGCCTCCGTGTTCAGCGCCGCCGCCATCGCCCTGATCCTCCCCCTCGCGCCGGACCTCACCACCCTCACCGCCCTGCGCGCCCTCCAGGGCGTCGCCCTGGCCGGACTGCCCGCGACCGCGATGGCCTACCTCGCGGAGGAGGTGCACCCGACGGCGCTGGCCTCCGCCATGGGCCTGTACGTCGCGGGCAACAGCATCGGCGGGATGAGCGGGCGGCTGGTCTCGGGCGTCATCGCGGGCTCGTTCGGCTGGCGCTGGGGGCTGGCCGCAGTGGCCGTGCTCTCCCTGCTCTGCGCCGTCGCCTTCCGGGTGCTCATTCCCCGGGCCCAGTACTTCCGCCGGGGACCGGTCAACCCGGCCGCCCTGCTCCGCACCGTCACCTCGCACCTGCACAACCCGCTGCTCGGCCGGCTGTTCGCGCTGGGCCTGCTGTTCATGACGGTCTTCGGCGCGGTCTACACCGTGATGGGCTACCGGCTGGTCGCGGCGCCGTTCAACCTCCCCCAGGGGCTGGCGAGTTCCATCTTCGCCGTCTACCTCGTCGGCACCTTCGCCTCCGCCGCCTCGGCCCGGGTCACCGGCCGCTTCGGCCGGCGCGGCACGCTGTACCTCGCGATCGGGACGACGACGGCCGGGCTGCTGCTCACCCTCCCGGACTCGCTCCCCACCGCGCTGCTGGGCCTGGTCCTGATCACGGCGGGCTTCTTCACCGGCCACTGCGTGGCGTCGGCCTCGGTCGGCCGCACCGCCACCCACGGCCGCGCCCAGGCCTCCGCGCTCTACCTGGCGGCCTACTACCTCGGCAACAGCCTCGGCGGCACCCTCGGCGCCAACGCCTACCACTCGGGCGGATGGAACGGCACCGTCCTGGTCGCCCTCGCCGCCATGGCCCTCGCCGCATGCGTCACCCTCTACGGCACCGTCCACGCCCGCACCACGGCAGGCCACGCGGTGGCCGCTGCTCGTTAGACTCGGGCCATGAGCAGCGATCCTGCCACATACGCCCGGTTGCGAGAGATCGCCGGCCAGCTGCCGCAGATCCCGGGAACAGGGCAGGTGGAGATCGCCAACGGGGTGATCGTCATGATGATTTCCCCCGTCAGGAGGCACGAGCTCGCGGTCATCCGCATCGGCAAGCAGCTCAACGAGCAGCTCGACCGGACCCACCCCGGATTCGTGGCCCACGCGGGGGCCGACCTCGAGGACATCGGCCTGGCGAGGCTGCGCCGCCCCGATCTCATGGTCTTCCCGGAGTCGATCCTGGAGGAGGACGCAGCAGCGGTCTATCCCGCCGACGTCCTCCTGGCCGTGGAGATCGTCTCGAAGTCCAACCCCGAGAACGACTACGAGGAGAAGGTCAGGGACTACTCCGCCATGGGCATCCCGCTCTACCTCATCGTCGACCCACGTGACGGGACCGGCATCGTCCACTCCCAGCCCAGGTACGCCCGCCGCGAGAGCTTCGCCTTCGGCGACACCGTGCCCGTGGGCCCGTGGCGGATCGACACCAGCGGACTGCTCACCTACGGGAAGTGACCCGCGAACCGGCCGCCGGAGGATGCCTCCGGCGGCCGGCGGCCGTTCCGAACGCGTCAGGCGATGCGGTCCAGGATGATCGGGGCCGGGTCGAACGCGGTCCCGGCCGGGGCGATGGTGATGCCGTCGGTGAGGGCTTCCAGGGCGTAGGCGAAGCGCTCCGGGGTGTCGGTGTGGAGCGTGAGCAGCGGCTGCCCCTCCCGTACCGTCGCGCCGGGCTTGGCGTGGAGCTCGACGCCGGCGCCCGCCTGCACCGGGTCCTCCTTGCGGGCGCGGCCGGCGCCCAGGCGCCAGGCGGCGACGCCGACCGCGTAGGCGTCCAGCTCGGTGAGGACGCCGGAGCCGGTGGCCGTGACGACGTGCTGCTCGCGGGCCACCGGCAGGGGCGCGTCGACGTCGCCGCCCTGGGCGGAGATCATGCGGCGCCAGTGGTCCATGGCGGAGCCGTCCTTGAGGGCCGTCTCCGGGTCCTTGCCGCCCGCGACGCCGGCGGCGGCGAGCATCTCGCGGGCGAGCGCGAGGGTCAACTCGACGACGTCGGCGGGGCCGCCGCCCGCGAGCACCTCGACCGACTCGCGGACCTCGAGCGCGTTGCCCGCGGTCAGGCCGAGCGGGGTGGACATGCCAGTGAGCAGCGCGACTGTGTTCACGCCGGCCGCCTGGCCGAGGCCGACCATGGTGCGGGCGAGTTCCTGGGCCTGGGGCAGGGACTTCATGAACGCACCGGTGCCGACCTTGACGTCCAGGACCAGCGCGCCGGTGCCCTCGGCGATCTTCTTGGACATGATGGAGCTGGCGATCAGCGGGATCGCCTCGACCGTTCCGGTGACGTCGCGCAGCGCGTACAGCTTCTTGTCGGCGGGGGCGAGGCCGTCGCCGGCCGCGCAGATGACCGCCCCGGCCTCGCGCAGCACGTGCATCATCTCGTCGTTGCTGAGCAGGGCGCGCCAGCCGGGGATGGACTCCAGCTTGTCCAGGGTGCCGCCGGTGTGGCCGAGGCCGCGTCCGGAGAGCTGGGGCACGGCCGCGCCGCAGGCGGCGACGAGCGGGGCGAGCGGAAGCGTGATCTTGTCGCCGACGCCGCCGGTGGAGTGCTTGTCCGAGGTCGGCAGCGGGAGGGAGGAGAAGTCCATCCGGACGCCGGAGCGGATCATCGCGTCGGTCCAGCGGCTGATCTCGCGCAGGTTCATGCCGTTGAGGAGGATCGCCATGGCAAGAGCGGACATCTGCTCGTCGGCGACCTCGCCGCGTGTGTAGGCGTCGATCACCCAGTCGATCTGGGCGTCGCTGAGCTCGGCACGGTCGCGCTTGGCGCGGATGACGGAGATGGCGTCCATGGAGATCTCCTCGGGAGGGTTCAGGAGGTGGGTTCAGGAGGGTGGATTCAGGAGGGGTCGACCGGGTGGGTACAAGCGAGTGGCGCGGTACGGGAAACCGTACCGCGCCACTCTACGCGCGTTGCGCTGCTGCGGAAGGGTTCAGAGCCGTTCCGGACCGAAGGCGTCCGGGAGCAGCTCTGCGAGCGGACGGATGCCGGAGACCGACTCCACCAGCAGTTCCGCGCCGCCGTGCTCCCACAACAGCTGGCGGCAGCGCCCACAGGGCATCAGCGGCGCACCGTCGCGGTCGCAGCAGGTGAACGCGACCAGTCGTCCGCCGCCGCTGAGCAGCAGCGCCGAGACGAGCCCGCACTCGGCGCACAGGCCGAGCCCGTAGGAGGCGTTCTCGACGTTGCAGCCGCTGACCACGCGCCCGTCCTCGACCAGCGCCGCCGCACCCACCGGGTAGCCCGAGTACGGCGCGTACGCGCGGGACATGGCCTGACGCGCGGCGGCCCGCAGGCCGTCCCAGTCGACTGCGGCCGCGTCCGTCGCCGTCACTTGCCCTGCCCCTTGCGGAAGGGAATGCCGTCCGCCTTCGGCGGGCGAAGTCGCTGGGAGGCGAAGGCGAGGACCACCAGGGTGATCACGTAGGGCGTGGTGGACACGATCTGCGCCGGCACGTCCTTGGTCATGGCGAACCAGAGCGCGAACATCGCCGCGGCCACCAGGCTGAAGAGCGCGCCGACGTAGCTCTTCCGCAGCAGCATCCGGATCGCGATTCCCAGCAGCAGCACCGCGACCGCGAGCAGCAGCGCGTGGACCGCGTCGCTGCCGCGCAGTTGCAGGCTGTCGGTGTAGCCGAACAGGCCCGCGCCCATCGCCAGACCGCCGACCCGCCAGTTGCCGAAGATCAGCGCGGCGAGGCCGATGTAGCCTCGGCCGCCGGTCTGCCCGTCCTGGTAGATGTTGGAGCTGACCATCACCAGGTAGACGCCGCCGAGCCCGGCCAGCGCGCCGGAGACGATGACGGCGATGTACTTGTAGCGGTAGACGTTGACGCCCAGCGACTCGGACGCCGTCGGGTTCTCACCGCAGGAGCGCAGCCGCAGGCCGAAGGGCGTGCGCCAGAGCAGGTAGTAGGTACCGACGAACAGCACCGCCGCGAGGACGACCAGGATGGAGAGGCCGGTCACCAGCGCGCCCAGGATGCCCGCCAGGTCGGAGATCGCGAACCAGTGGTGTTTCTCGATCCCGGTGAGCCATGGCGAGATGCCGGGGATGTTGATGGTGGGCAGGGGCTTCAGCGGCGGGGACTGCTTGGAGCCGACGACCGGGTAGAAGGTCAGCTTGGCCAGGTAGCCGGTGACGGCCGGGGCCAGGATGTTGATGGCAACACCGGAGACGACGTGGTCCACGCCGAAGGTGACGGTGACCACGGCGTGCAGCAGGCCGCCCAGCGCGCCGCCCGCCATACCGAGAACCACGCCGGCCCAGGGGCCCCAGTGCCAGCTGCCCCAGGCGCCGAAGAAGGTGCCGAGGATCATCATGCCTTCGAGGCCGATGTTGACGACCCCGGACCGCTCGGCCCACAGGCCGCCGAGTCCGGCCAAGCCGATCGGCACGGCCAGGCCGAGCATGCCGCCGATCTGGCCGGCGGAGGTGAGGTCGTTGGCGCCGGTCCCGGCGCGGACCGCGAACAGTGCGAGCAGCAGTCCGGAGATGAGCAGCAGCAGCCGCGGCGTGGTGAGCTTGCCGCTCGCCGACTTCGCCCTGCTCACGGCCTTGTTGACGTTGGTGGGGGCGCTCATGCCGCCGCCTCCTTCTGCTGCGGGGACGCGGTGCCGGACTGGGCGGCGAGCTCGCGGCCGACCTTCTGCTGCTGGCGCTTGAGGCCGTAACGCCGGACGACCTCGTAGGCGACGACGACGGAGACCACGATGGTGCCCTGGATGATGCCGACGATCTCGGTGTCGAAGCCGTCGAAGGTGAGCTGGCCTCCGGCCCGGTCGAGCGAGGCCCAGAGCAGCGAGGCCAGCGCGATGCCGACCGGGTTGTTGCGGCCCAGCAGGGCGACCGAGATTCCGATGAATCCCCACCCCTGCGGGAAGGTGAGGCCGTAGCTGAAGGACTCGTGCAGCAGTTCGGGCACGCCGATGAGTCCGGCCATGCCGCCGGAGATGAGCATCGCGGTGACGATCATCTTCTTGACGTTCACGCCGGAGGCCTGCGCGGCGCCGTCGGACTGCCCGGTCGTCCGCAGGTCGAAGCCGAAGCGGGTGCGCGAGAGCACCAGGTGGAACGCGACGCCCATCAGCGCGGCGATCACGATGAAGCCCCAGATCGGCCCGCCGTAGGAGCTGAAGGTGAAGAAGTGGGCGCTGGTGGGCAGCACGGCGGTGGTGACGTCGTTGCTGCCGGGGTTGTTGGCGGCCAAGCGGCCCGGTTGCAGCAGGAAGGCGATGATGCCGCTGGTGGCGATGAAGTTGAGCATGATCGACGAGATCACCTCGTTGACGCCGCGGGTCACCTTGAGCACGCCCACGATGCCCGCCCACGTGGCGCCGACCAGGACAGCCACGACGATGATCACGATGATCCGCAGCGCGCCCGGGAGGTGCAGCGTGCCTCCGACGTAGGCGGCGAAGAAGGCACCCATTCGGTACTGGCCCTCGACGCCGATGTTGAAGAGGTTCATCCGGAAGCCGATGGCCACCGCGAGACCGGCCATGTAGTAGATGGTTCCGCGGTTGAGGATGTAGACGGTGCTGTCCGGCTTGACGTCGTAGCTGAAGATGTCCGAGATCGCCAGGACCGGGTTCTTCCCGGAGATCAGCAGCACGATCGCGGTCACCAGGCCGGCGAACAGCACGGCCAGCACCGGGGCGGCCACGCCGAGGAGGACCTTCTCCCAGTCGATCCTGGCGAACCGGGTGGACCGGGCGCGGGGGTTGCGCCCCGAAGTAGTGGTTTCCATGGCTACTCCCCCGCCTGGTTCGTGGCGGTGTCGCTGTCAGTGCCGTTGTCGGCGTGGTCGAGGTGACCGGAGGCGGCACCGGTCATGGCGGAGCCGAGCTCCTCCGGAGTGACCGCGGCCGGATCGGCTTCGGCGACCAGGCGACCCCGGTAGATCACCTTGAGGGTGTCGGAGAGGCCGATCAGCTCGTCGAGGTCGGCCGAGATCAGCAGGACGGCGAGCCCGTCGCGCTGCGCGGCGCGGATCTGCCCCCAGATCTGGGCCTGCGCGCCGACGTCCACGCCCCGGGTGGGGTGCGCAGCGATCAGCAGCTTGGGCTTGTGGATCATCTCCCGGCCGACGATCAGCTTCTGCTGGTTGCCGCCGGAGAGCGAAGCCGCGGTGACCTCGATGCCCGGCGTGCGGACGTCGTACTCGCGGACGATGCGCTCGGTGTCCCGGCGCGCGGCCTTGGGGTCGATGATGCCGTGCCGGCTGTTGGGCGGCTCGGTGACGTGGCCGAGGATGCGGTTCTCCCACAGCGGCGCTTCCAGCAGGAGCCCGTGACGGTGGCGGTCCTCGGGGATGTAGCCGATGCCGGCCTCGCGCCGGGCGCGGGTGGCCTCGGCGCTGATGTCCCGGCCGTCGAGGGTGATGACGCCCTCGTCGAGCTTGCGCATCCCCATGATGGCCTCGACCAGCTCGGCCTGGCCGTTGCCCTCGACGCCGGCGAGGCCGAGGATCTCGCCCTTGTGGATGGTGAAGGTGATGCCGCCGAGCACGCTGCGCTCGACGCCGTCCGGGTCGGTCTCGCTGAGGCGCAGCCCGGACGCGTCGAGCATCGGCTCGACGGTGACCGTGGACTCGCGCGACTCCGGCGAGGGGAGCTCGCTGCCGACCATGAGCTCCGCGAGCTGACGTGAGGTCACCTGGCGCGGGTCCACACTGGCGACGGTGGTGCCGCGGCGGATGACGGTGATCGCGTCGGCGACCGAGAGCACCTCGTCCAGCTTGTGCGAGATGAAGATGACGGTCAGGCCCTCGGACTTGAGCTCTCGCAGGTTGTCGAAGAGTGCGTCGACCTCCTGGGGCACCAGGACGGCGGTGGGCTCGTCCAGGATCAGGGTGCGGGCGCCGCGGTAGAGGACCTTGAGGATCTCGACGCGCTGGCGGTCGGCGACACCGAGCTGCTCGACCAGGACGTCGGGGCGGATGCCGAGGCCGTAGGCGTCGGAGATCTCCCTGATCCTGGCCTTGGCCCGGCCGCCGATGCCGTGCAGCTTCTCCGCGCCGAGGACGGTGTTCTCCAGCACGGTCAGGTTGTCCGCCAGCATGAAGTGCTGGTGGACCATGCCGATCCCGCGCTTGATCGCGTCGGCGGGCGAGTGCAGTTCGGCGCGTTCCCCGTCGACGGTGATGGTGCCCTCGTCGGGTCGCTGCATCCCGTAGAGGATCTTCATCAGTGTCGACTTGCCCGCGCCGTTCTCACCTACGAGAGCGTGCACGGTGCCGCGTTGAACCGTGATGTCGATGTCGTGGTTGGCCACGACGCCAGGGAACCGCTTGGTGATGCCGCGCAGCTCGACAGCGGCCGGCGAGCCTGCGGTGGGTGACGGAGTGGCGGCGTTGATGGCGCGCTCCTGGGTGAGTCCGGGCGGGCGAAGAAGAGGCGAAGAAGTGTCGCACCGGGGCGACGGTGAAGAGAAGGCTGAAGAGAAGAGCGAAGAGAAGGGGGTCCGAGGGGGACGCATGTGCGCACCCCACGGACCCCCTTTCCACAGGCGGCGAAGCGACTAACGGAACGTCACTTCACGGTGGTGGGGACAACGACCTTCTTGGAGGTGATGTCCGCGGTGGCCTTGTCCAGCTGGGCCTTGATGTCGTCGACGAACCCACCGGAGGTGGAGTAGCCCACGCCGTTCTTGTCGAGGCTGAAGACCTGCGTGCCGGTGAGCGGCGTACCGGACTTGACCGACTGGATGTAGTCGTAGACGGCGACGTCCACGTTCTTCAGCGCGGAGGTCAGGATGCTGCTCTTGTACTGGGCCAGACCCGGCAGGTTGTACTGGTCGGAGTCGACGCCGATGGCCCAGGCGCCGGGCTGTGCGTGGACAGCCTCGATGGCGCCGTTGCCGGAGCTGCCGGCCGCGCTGTAGATCACGTCGGCACCCTGGGACAGCATGCCCTGCGCGGCCGCCTTGCCCAGGTTCGGCGAGGAGAACCCGGCGAAGTTGCCGGCCGGGGTCAGGTACTTCACCAGCACCTTGTCGGACGGCTTGACGGAGGCGACACCCGCCTGGAAGCCGGCCTGGAACTTGTGGATCAGCGGCACGTCCACGCCGCCGATGAAGCCGACCGTGTTGGTCTTGGACTTCAGCGCGGCGGCGACGCCGACCAGGTAGGAGCTCTGCTCCTCGGTGAAGACCAGGTTGGTGATGTTCGCCGCGGTGTTGCTCGCGTCGTCCACGATGGCGAACTTGATGTTCGGGTACTTCGCGGCCTCGGTCTTGAGCGCTGCGGAGTAGGCGAACCCGATCGCGATGATCGGGTTGTAACCGTTCTGGGCCAGCTGGTCCAGGCGCGAAGCGCGGTCGGCATCGCTGTCCGTGGGGGTGGCCTGGAGTTCCTTCGTCTGAATCCCGAAGTCGGTCTTCGCCTTGTCCAGGCCCCGGCCGGCGGAGTCGTTGAAGGAGAAGTCACCGCGGCCGCCGACGTCGTAGGCCATACCGACCTTCAGCGTGCCAGCGACAGATGCGGTGGAAGCAGAGGGGGAGCTGCTGGAGGCAGTCGAGTTGCTGCCACAAGCTGCGAGGGAAGCCATTCCGAGGGAGCCGCTGAGCACAACCGCGGCGATCTTGGTAACCCGGCGCAAGGGATTCTCCTTGGTCGACGCGCACCTAACCGGCGCGGATTGAATGCGACGTTAACGCGCGTAGAACACGATTGTGTTACGCCGGGCCGGGCGTTATCAGATCGTCGCAAACAGCCCGTACCGGAATCCAGCGTACCGCTTCTACGCACGCTGTCGATCATCCCAGCGCGAGCGCCGCGAACAGTTCCACTCCGATGCCGATCGCACCCTCGTCCACGTCGAACGACCCCTGGTGGAGGTCGCGTGAACCCGTCTCGGCCGGACTCCGGACGCCCAGTCTCGCCAGCGCGCCGGGGGCGTGTTCCAGATACCAGGAGAAGTCCTCGCCGCCGAGGCTCTGCTCGGTTCCCTCGACCCGCCCGGGGCCGAAGCAGTCCTCCATCGCCCCACTGATCATCGCCACCGAAACGGCCTCGTTCACCACCGGAGGCACACCCCGGTGGTAGTCGAGCACCCACTTCGCCCGGTACGTCTCGGCGATCTGGCCGACCAGCTCGTCGATCGCCCCCGGGGCCTCGCGCCAGCCGTCCAGCTCCAGGCAGCGGACTGTCCCCTCCAGCTCCGCGTGCTGCGGGATCACGTTCGCTGCGGAGCCGCTGGCGATCCGGCCCCAGACCAGGCTCACGCCCCAGCGCGGGTCCATCCGCCGGCCGAGCGCGCTCGGCAGCTCGGCGGCGGTCTTGGCGACGGCCGTCACCAGGTCCGTGGTCAGGTGCGGACGGGCGGTGTGGCCGCCGGGGCCGTCCAGGGACAGCCGCAGCAGGTCGCAGGCGGAGGTGATCGCGCCGACCTTCAGCCCGATTCGGCCCATCTCGACCTTGGGATCGCAGTGCACCGCGAAGATCCGTTCAACCCCGTCCATCCCGCCGGCCGCGATCACGTCGAGGGCACCGCCCGGCATGAGCTCCTCGGCAGGCTGGAAGATCAGCCGGACCGGACCGGACAGCCGCCCCTCGGCCAGCGCCTCCGCCAGCACCAGGGCGAGGCCCAGCACGACGACCGTGTGCACGTCGTGGCCGCAGGCGTGCGCCCGGCCGGGGACGGTGGAGCGGTAGGGCACGCTCTCGGGCTTCGCGTCGTCGATCGGCAGCGCGTCGATGTCCGCGCGAAAAGCCGTCAGCGGGGCGGTCGCTGACACTCCCTCGGGCCGGATGTCGCAGATCAGCCCGGTCCCTCCGGGGAGCATCCGGGGCGCGAGACCGGCCTGCTCGAGCCGTGCCTTCAGCAGTGCGGTCGTCCGCACCTCCTGCCGCCCCAGCTCGGGGTGCATGTGCAGATCACGGCGGATCTCGGTCAGCTCGGGAAGGTGCGCCTGCACGCGCGCACGAAGACCGAAGGGGCGGCGGGAGGGGGCGGACGCACCGTCAACTGGCTGGCTCACCTCGGCAAGCCTACGGCTCTGGGGCGGCTGGGGCAGGAGATCGCAGGAATCCGTGCCGCCGGAAGGGGAGGAAGTCCCCCGCTCGGCGCATAGTCCGATCGCTGATGGGTATGACATCGTGTTTGCACCCCTCCCTGCCGCACCCGCTCATCCGGCCAACGAGCGCACGACGAAGAGGGCACGGCTGACCCCGAGTGATCTGGATCACCCGGGGTCGGGATGCGTGCGGAAGCCGCGGACCTCCAGCAGCCGCAGGGCTCAGAAGCTGTCCACGGGGATGTACGTCCCCCACACCTCGCGCAGCGCGTCGCAGGTCTCGCCGACGGTCGCGCGGGCGGCCAGCGCCTCCTTCATCGGGTAGAGCACGTTCTCGGCCGGCGTCTCGGCCGCCCGCCGCAGCGCGGTGAGCGCCCGGTCCACCGCGGCGCTGTCCCGGTCGGCGCGCAGCTTCGCCAGCCGCTCGGCCTGCTGCAGCTCGATCGCCGGGTCCACCCGCAGCGGCTCGTACGGGTCCTCGGTCTCCTGCTGGAAGCGGTTGACGCCGACCACGGTGCGGCGGCCGTCGTCCGTCTCCAGGGCGACCTGGTAGGCGCTGCGCTCGATCTCGGCCTTCTGGTAGCCGCGCTCGATGCCGGCGACCGCGCCGCCCATGTCCTCGACCTTGCGCATCAGTTCCAGCGCGGCGGCCTCGACCTCGTCGGTCATGTGCTCGACGACGTAGGAGCCCGCGAACGGGTCGACGGTCGCGGTGATGTCCGTCTCGTAGGCCAGCACCTGCTGCGTGCGCAGCGCCAGTCGGGCGGACTTCTCCGTGGGCAGGGCGATGGCCTCGTCGAAGGAGTTGGTGTGCAGCGACTGGGTGCCGCCGAGCACCGCGGCCAGGGCCTGGACCGAGACCCGGACCAGGTTCACCTCGGGCTGCTGGGCCGTCAGCTGCACTCCCGCGGTCTGGGTGTGAAAGCGCAGCATCTGGGACTTGGGGTTCTTGGCGTTGAACTCCTCGCGCATGACCCGGGCCCAGATCCGGCGGGCGGCCCGGAACTTGGCGACCTCCTCCAGCAGGGTCGTCCGCGACACGAAGAAGAAGGAGAGGCGCGGTGCGAAGTCGTCGACGTCCATGCCCGCGGCGACGGCGGTGCGCACGTACTCGATGCCGTTGGCGAGGGTGAAGGCGATCTCCTGCGCGGGCGTCGCCCCGGCCTCGGCCATGTGGTAGCCGGAGATCGAGATGGTGTTCCACTTGGGGATCTCGGCGCGGCAGTACTGGAAGATGTCGGAGATCAGCCGCAGCGAGGGCTTGGGCGGGAAGATGTAGGTGCCCCGGGCGATGTACTCCTTGAGCACGTCGTTCTGGATCGTCCCGGTGAGCTGCGTGGACGGCACCCCCTGGGCCTCGCCGACCAGCTCGTACATCAGCAGCAGCAGCGAGCCCGGCGCGTTGATGGTCATCGACGTGGAGACCTCGCCCAGCGGGATGCCGCCGAACAGCACTCCCATGTCGTCCACCGAGTCGATGGCCACACCGACCTTGCCGACCTCGCCCGAGGCGATCTTCGCGTCGGAGTCGTAGCCCATCTGGGTCGGCAGGTCGAAGGCGACGGACAGGCCCATCGTGCCGTTGGCGATCAGCTGCTTGTAGCGCGCGTTGGACTCGGCGGCCGTCCCGAAGCCGGCGTACTGGCGCATCGTCCACGGCTTGCCGGTGTACATGCTCGGGTAGACGCCGCGGGTGAACGGGTACCGGCCCGGCTCACCCAGCTTGGTCGCCGGGTCCCAGCCCTCCTGCGTTGCCGGTCCGTAGACGGGCTCGATGGGCAAACCGGACTCCGACAAGCGGGCCATGAGGGTCCTCCGCAGAGAATATATGGGTGTTAGCGGCGATTAACGTCCACTTCGCTACGCACTGTAATGATGCCGCAATCCCGGGAACAGACGCAGCCGCTGGGAGGTTCCTCACACCGGCCTACGATGCTCCGGGCACGTAGTCGACCGGAGGAGTGACGTGATGGCAGGTCGGTTCGAGGGCAGGGTCGCCGTGGTGACCGGCGCCAGCAGCGGTATCGGGGCGGCGACCGCGCGGCGGCTGGCCGAGGAGGGCTTCCGGGTGGAGCTGCTCGCCCGGCGGTCGGACCGGGTCGAGGCGCTCGCGAAGGAGATCGGCGCCGCGGGCGGTCAGGCGAGCGCCCACACCGTGGACGTCATCGACCGCGCCGCCGTGGACGCCTTCGCGGCCTCGCTCGACCGGGTCGACGTGCTGGTCAACAACGCCGGCGGGGCGTTCGGCGCCGACTCCGTGGAGCAGGGCGACCCGGCCGACTGGCGGCAGATGTTCGAGGTGAACGTGCTCGGCGTGCTCCACATGACCCAGGCGCTGCTGCCCGCGCTGCGCGCCAGTGGCGACGGCACGGTGCTCGTGCTCTCCTCCACCGCCGCGTTCACCGCCTACGAAGGCGGTGGCGGCTACGTCGCGGCCAAGGCGGGCGCGCACGCGATCGCCGGGACACTGCGGCTGGAACTGGTCGGCGAGCCGATCCGGGTGATCGAGATCGCCCCGGGCATGGTGAAGACCGAGGGCTTCGCGCTCACCCGCTTCGACGGCGACGCGGCCCGGGCCGCCTCGGTGTACGCGGGCGTGGCCGAGCCGCTCAGCGCCGAGGATGTGGCGGACACCATCGCCTGGACGGTCACCCGGCCGGCCCATGTCAATGTGGACCTGCTGGTGGTCCGACCTCGCGCACAGGCGGCCCAGCACAAGATCCACAGGGAGCCGTAGACGCAGCCGGCGTTCACCGCAGCGAAGCCGTCCCATCATTCGACCGTAAGGGTCTCGACTTGATAGCCAATTCGAGTGAATCCTTATGCGGGGGCAGACGATGTCAGAGACTCGGAACGCCATGTGCCAACCGGCATTCAAGCCCCCATTGCCCCCGTTCACCCCTTCCGCACCCCGGAACCGGAACTGTCACCCCGCCGTCGCACCCGTCGAAAGCAGGGCAGGAGGCCGCGGCGAACTGCACTAGCCTCGCGCCGCGCCCCTACCCCTGCCCCGCTCGACTGAGGAGGACCCGCTGGCCAGTGAGATTCCGGCGCAGCCGGGCACATCCGATGCGCCCGTGCCTGTGTCCGTGACCGCACCCGCAGCTGTCTCCGTACCTCCTGTGTCCGCGCCCGTACCAGTGAACGGGAACGGGGGCAGGCCGTCCGGGCTGCGGAGGTTCAACGAGGCCACGATCGGCGCTGCCGAGGAGGCTCTGCTGGCGTGCTGCGGCAGCCGCCGTTGGGCGCTGCGGCTGGCCCTGCACCGCCCCTACCCCACCGTCTCCTCGCTGCTCGCGGCCGCGAGCGAGGCGTCGTACGACCTGTCGTTCGCGGATCTGACGGAGGCGCTCGCGGACGAGAGCTCCATGCCGCAGCCGCTGCTGGGGATGCGGGCACCGGGCAGCCACGCGGCGCACACCGCGTTGCAGGCGGCGCACGCCGCCTATGAGGCGCGTTTCGGTCATGTGTTCGTCGTGTGCCTGGACGGCTGTCCGGCGGAGGAGATGCTGGACCAGGTACTCGTGAGCCTGCGGGCGCGGCTCGCGAACGACCCCGACGAGGAGCGCAGTACAGCCGCGGAGGAGCTCCGGCGGATCGCGCTGAGCCGCCTGGAGCACCTGGTCGCGTCTCACGCCTCGGCGGCTTCGTGAGACGGCAGGGGTGATCTCCCCCACATCCGCGCCAGCGGCCTGACCTGCTCTCACGTCGGGCCGAGCGGCTCAGCCGCAGGCCGTCGCGGGCGGATCCACTCGGCGGCGGCCACAGGATCACGACCTCATTACGCCGCGCAGGGCTGTTTGATCACACCGTGTACCCCCGGCGGGCTCCGCCCCTGTTCCCGTGGCTACGATGGCCAGGGCCGGTGGACCATACCCGGCCGGGCCGACCGACGCTGATGCCGGACGAGCCCCCGCCCCGCTTCCGGAGGGTTGTTCCGTGCCGGCTGGAACGCTGTACCGCGGCCGGGAAGGAATGTGGTCGTGGGTGGCTCATCGAGTCACCGGCGTCCTCATCTTCTTCTTCCTGTTCGCCCATGTTCTCGACACCGCTCTCGTCCGCGTCTCACCGCAGGCGTACAACAGCGTGATCGCGACGTACAAGACCTGGCCCGTCAACCTGATGGAGTACGGCCTCACGGCCGCCATCCTGTTCCACGCGCTGAACGGCCTCCGGGTCATCGCGGTGGACTTCTGGGCGAAGGGTCCCAAGTACCAGCGGCAGATGCTGTGGACCGTCGTGACCGTGTGGGTGATCACCATGGCCGGGGCGTTCTACCCGATCCTGCGTGAGACCCTCCGTACCTGGTTCGGGTGAGGCTGAAGATGGCTATCGAGACTGACAACGTCGAGCTCACGCACACGAGCACCGACCCCGGCGCCTTCCTGATCGAGGCACCCCGGACCCGCACCAAGCGGACCGGGCGCACGTCCCGCACCAACTTCGAGATGCTGGCGTGGCTGTTCATGCGCCTCTCCGGCATCATCCTGGTGTTCCTGGTGCTGGGTCACCTGATCATCCAGCTGGTGCTGGACGGCGGTGTCACCAAGATCAGCTTCGCGTTCGTCGCCGGTCGCTGGGCGTCCCCGTTCTGGCAGGTCTGGGACCTGCTGATGCTGTGGCTCGCGATGCTCCACGGCGCGAACGGCATGCGCACGGTCATCAACGACTACGCGGAGCGCGACACCACCCGCTTCTGGTTGAAGGTCCTGCTGGTGACCGCCACGGTCTTCACCGTGCTGCTGGGCACCCTGGTGATCTTCACCTTCGACCCGAACATCAGCTAGCGCGACGGACGAGGCAGCAGACTGACATGCAGGTACACAAGTACGACACAGTCATCGTCGGCGCCGGTGGCGCCGGTATGCGCGCGGCCATCGAGTCGACCAAGCGCAGCCGCACCGCCGTGCTGACCAAGCTCTACCCCACCCGCTCCCACACCGGCGCGGCCCAGGGCGGCATGGCCGCCGCCCTCGCCAACGTCGAGGAGGACAACTGGGAGTGGCACACCTTCGACACCGTCAAGGGCGGTGACTACCTGGTCGACCAGGACGCCGCCGAGATCCTGGCGAGGGAGGCCATCGACGCGGTCCTCGACCTGGAGAAGATGGGCCTGCCGTTCAACCGCACGCCCGAGGGCAAGATCGACCAGCGCCGCTTCGGCGGCCACACCCGCGACCACGGCAAGGCGGCCGTCCGCCGCTCCTGCTACGCGGCGGACCGCACCGGCCACATGATCCTCCAGACGCTGTACCAGAACTGCGTCAAGGAGGGCGTGGAGTTCTTCAACGAGTTCTACGTCCTCGACCTGCTGCTCGCCGACGTGGACGGGGTCAAGAGGACCGCCGGCGTCGTCGCGTACGAGCTGGCGACCGGCGAGATCCACGTCTTCCAGGCGAAGTCGGTCATCTTCGCCTCGGGCGGCAACGGCAAGTTCTTCAAGGTGACCTCCAACGCGCACACGCTGACCGGTGACGGCCAGGCCGCCGCGTTCCGGCGCGGGCTGCCGCTGGAGGACATGGAGTTCTTCCAGTTCCACCCGACGGGCATCTGGCGGATGGGCATCCTGCTCACCGAGGGCGCGCGCGGCGAGGGCGGCATCCTTCGCAACAAGGACGGCGAGCGCTTCATGGAGAAGTACGCGCCGGTCATGAAGGACCTGGCGTCCCGTGACGTCGTCTCCCGCGCGATCTACACCGAGATCCGCGAGGGTCGCGGCTGCGGCCTCGACGGCGACCACGTCTACCTGGACCTGACCCACCTTCCGCCGGAGCAGCTGGACGCCAAGCTCCCGGACATCACCGAGTTCGCGCGGACCTACCTCGGCATCGAGCCCTACACGGACCCCATCCCGATCCAGCCGACCGCGCACTACGCGATGGGTGGCATCCCCACCAACGTCCAGGGCGAGGTGCTCATGGACAACGACACCGTCGTCCCGGGCCTGTACGCCGCGGGCGAGGTGGCCTGCGTGTCCGTGCACGGCGCCAACCGCCTCGGCACCAACTCGCTGCTGGACATCAACGTCTTCGGGCGCCGGGCCGGCATCGCCGCCGCCGACTACGCGTCCACCGCCGACTACGTCGAGCTGCCGGAGAACCCGGCCGCGCAGGTCGTGGCGCAGCTGGAGCGGATCCGCAACGGCAACGGCTCCGAGCGCGTCGTGGACATCCGCAGCGAGCTGCAGCAGTCCATGGACACCAACTCGATGGTGTACCGCACCGAGCAGACCCTGAAGCAGGCGGTGGCCGACATCGCCGCGCTGAAGGAGCGCTACAAGAACATCTCGGTGATGGACAAGGGCAAGCGCTACAACACCGACCTGCTGGAGGCCGTGGAGCTGGGCAACCTGCTCGACCTGGCCGAGGTCACGGCGGTGTCCGGGCTCGCCCGCAAGGAGTCGCGCGGCGGCCACTTCCGCGAGGACTTCCCGACCCGCGACGACGTCAACTTCATGCAGCACACCATGGCGTACCGCGAGGTGGACGCTGACGGCAAGGACAGCATCCGCCTGGACTACAAGCCGGTCGTGGTGACCCGCTACCAGCCGATGGAGCGTAAGTACTGATGAGCACCCCCACGATCGACGCCCCCGCCAACGGTGCAGCGCACTCCGCCGGCCTCGACGCCGCCGAGAACGGCAAGGTCGAGCTGATCACCATCACCCTCCGGATCCGCCGGTTCAACCCGGAGGAGCACCCGGACGCGGTGTGGGTGGACTACCAGCTCACCGTGGACCCGAAGATCCGCGTCCTGGACGCGATCAACACGGTGAAGTGGGAGCAGGACGGCACCCTGACGTACCGGCGCTCCTGCGCCCACGGCGTCTGCGGCTCGGACGCCATGCGGATCAACGGCAAGAACCGGCTCGCCTGCAAGACGCTCATCAAGGACGTCAGCCCGGACAAGCCGATCACGATCGAGCCCATCAAGGGCCTGACGGTCCTGAAGGACCTGATCGTGGACATGGAGCCGTTCTTCCAGGCGTACCGCGACGTGATGCCGTTCCTGATCACCACCGGGAACGAGCCGACCCGCGAGCGGATCCAGTCCGAGGCGGACGTGCAGCGCTTCGAGGACACCACCAAGTGCATCCTCTGCGCCGCGTGCACCACCTCGTGCCCGGTGTTCTGGAACGACGGCCAGTACTTCGGCCCGGCGGCCATCGTCAACGCGCACCGGTTCATCTTCGACTCGCGTGACGAGGGCGCCGAGCAGCGCCTGGAGATCCTGAACGACCGCGAGGGCGTCTGGCGCTGCCGTACGACCTTCAACTGCACGGACGCCTGCCCGCGCGGTATCGAGGTCACCAAGGCGATCCAGGAAGTGAAGCGGGCGCTGGTCACCCGCCGCTTCTAGCTTTCGGGCAGAGCCACCACCAGGGGCGCGAGGCTGAGCCTCGCGCCCCTGGTGGTGCTACGTCGTCTGCCTGGAGCTGCGCAGCGAGCGCAGGCCCAGGGAGCCCACGACGACGCCCAGCAGCAGTGAGGCCAGGGCGAGCAGGGCGTGGATCCAGAAGTAGGCGGTGGGCCGGGAGTGGTCCCCGTGTACAAAGGCCAGTCCCTCTCCGTCCGCCCAGAGGTTCTTGAAGAAGGTCACCCAGATCCAGACCGACCAGACGCCGAAGGCGGTCAGGAACCAGGAGGCACGACGACTCAGTCTCATGGTCCAAGTATGGGCGGCGGCCGGACGGGCGGTTTTCAGCGGGGGTTGGTCCGGCGCGCAGAACGATTGGGTACGGTCTATCGGTGCACATCGAACTTCGTAGTGTCGGGTCCACAGCAGCCTCCTGTATCGCGGCTCTTGCCGTCGGACTGGCCGGCGCGGCTCCTGCCGCAGCCGCCCACAGAGCGACGCCGAGAGCGAGCTCCACCCCGGTGCGGCTGCCGCCGGCGCAGATGTCCACCGTCGGCGGTGACCGGCTGGGCCGCGCCGGTGTGCAGGTCGATCCGCAGGAGGGGGCACCGGCGGTACCTGTCAAGGTGTCAGCGCTGGCCTGGATGGTCTCCGACGCCGACTCAGGTCTGGTGCTGGCGGCGAAGAACCCGCACTGGCAGCTGCCGCCGGCGAGCACCCTGAAGACGCTGTTCGCGGACACCGTACTGCCGAAGATCCCCTCCACCGCCCTGCACATGGTCACCGGCTCCGACCTGGCCGGGATGGGCGAGGGCAGCAGCGAGGTCGGGGTGCTCCCCGGCCAGACGTACCGGGTCTCCGACCTCTGGCTGGGCGTCTTCCTGCGCTCGGGCAACGACGCGGTGCACGTACTCGCGGCGATGAACGGCGGGGTGCCCGCGACGGTCACCGCGATGCAGGCCGAGGCACGCGCGCTGGGCGCGAACGACACCCATGTGGTGTCGCCGGACGGCTACGACATGCCGGGACAGGTGTCCTCGGCGTACGACCTGAGCCTGTTCGCACGGGCCGGGCTGAAGAACGCCGACTTCGCCCGCTACTGCGCGACCGCGCGAGCCCAGTTCCCGGGCGGCCCCAACACCAAGGGCAAGCCCTTCGAGATCGACAACACCAACCGGCTGCTCTCCGGGATCGACGGCGTCGCTCACTACGACGGCCTGATCGGCGTGAAGAACGGTTTCACCACCAACGCGGGCAACACCCTGGTTGTGGCGGCGAAGCGGGGTGGCCGCACGCTGGTGGTGAGCGTGATGAACCCGCAGGACCACACGTACAACTCGGTCTACACCGAGGCCAGGCAGTTGCTCGACTGGGGCTTCGCCGCCGAGGGCAGGGTCACCCCGGTCGGCAGTCTCGACGCTCTCGCTGCGGCCGCGGCGCCGGGCACCTCCACCGGTGCGCGACCCGCAGGACCCGACAAGGCGGCGAGCGGCCCGCTCGGCGTACCGAGCGGGTCCGGCAGCGGCCTGCTGGGCTGGACCGAGACGGTGGGGGTCGTGGCGCTGGCCGGGGCCGCCTGCGCGTTCCTGCTCGCGCGCCGGCGGCGGGGATCCGGCCGCCGCCGGACCCCGCTGCCGGACGCGGTGGACTGAGACCGAGGGGGCGACCGGGCTGACTCCGCCGGCCTGGCCCGCTGAGTCGGCTACTGCTGGGTGGGGTCGCTCGCCGCGTCGGAGTCGGCGGCGTCCGCCGCGCTCTGGGCCGCGTCGACCTTCTGCTGCAACTGCTGCTGGGTCGGCTGGCCCGGCTGCGTCTGCGCGGTGGAGCTCGTGTCGGCGGGCGCCGGCGTGGCGCTGGTGGCGCCGTGCGCGCAGCCGCTGAGCAGCAGGGCTGCGGTGACCGCCGCCAGCACCAGGGCGGGAGGCCGACGGCGCATCAGGAGCCGGCCTTGCCGTTGTTGTTGGCGGCGCACCAGGTCTGAACCTGCTTCAGGTCAGCCTGGCGCTCGGTCAGCGTGGCGACCAGGCCCTTCCGCGTGGTCAGCCGGTCGTTGAGGTAGGTCTCGATGGCGGTGTGACCCGCCTTGTGGGCGTTCTCGACGCGCTGCTGGAGCCGGGCGATGGAGCCGGCTTCGGTGACCGGACCCGCCAGCCGGGCGAGCTCGCGGGTGATCCGCGTGTCGATCTTGGTCGCGCGCAGGCAGATGCCGTGGGCGCCGTCGCCCTTGGGACCGGCCTTCTGGGCGCTCGCGCCGGGCGTGCTGCCGGCGGCGCTCGCGGGGACGGCGCTCGCGCCGAGCAGCGTGCCGGCGAGGGCGAGCCCGGCGAAGGCCGAGGCGAAAGTCTTCAGAGGCGCAGCGCGAAGCGCTTCGATGGAAGGGTGGCGGCGGGCGACGGGCGGGCGGTTGGGCATGGCAGGTCTCCTCCATGTGGTCGGGGCACGGTTGACGCCCCGTCTGTGAGGAGCCTAGAAAGCGTCCTTGTGGAATCTTTGTGGCTCTTCCCCGAGGGCTCAGGCCCCGACCCTGAGCCAGTCCCGGCGCAGCTGAAGGGTGACCGATGCGGGTGCCAGCGGCAGCCGTACCTGGGCCCGGGTGCCCCGTCCCGACGGGGGCTCGCCCAGCCGAACGGTCCCGCGGTGCAGGGCGATCTGCTGGGCCACCAGGGTCAGGCCGAGGCCGGATCCCGGGCTGCCGGGCCCCCGCTGGAACCGGGCGAACACCGCCTCGCGCTGCGCCGCGGGGATGCCGGGCCCGGTGTCGTCCACGGTGAGCAGCGCCTGCTCGCCGTCCGCCCGTACCTCGACCTGGACGTGCGTCCTGCCGTCCGGTCCCTGTCCATGGACCAGCGCGTTGACCAGCAGGTTGTCGATCACGATGCGCAGACCCGGCTCCCAGCCGCGCAGACGCAGCGACGACTCCGAGCGCAGGGTGATCACCGCCTGCGGCTGGAGCCTCCGGGCGTCGGCGACGGCGGCTTCGACCAGCTCGGCGAGGTCGACGGTGCCGAACGCGTCGGCCTCGACCAGGTCGCCCTGAGCGAGCGAACGCAGCGCGACCAGCGTGCCCAGCAGCCGGGCGTGCTCGGCATGGAGGTCCTCCAGGACCTCCGCGCGTTCCAGCGGTCCGAGATCGGGATGGTCCGCGAGGATGTCCAGGTTGGTGCGCATGCTCATCAGGGGCGTGCGCAGCTCGTGGGAGGCGGAGGCGGCGAAGGCGCGCGCCGTGTCCAGGGCCTCGGCGGTACGGGCGGCCTGCTCGTCGTAGCGCTCCAGGACCGATTGCAGGGTTCCGGCCAGCTCGTCGACCTCGGTGATGTGGGTGGGCCTGTGGCTGAGTCGGGTGGCCGGGTCGTCGGGGTCGAGGCCGCTGGTGCGCCGCTGCAGGGTGCGCAGCGGGCGGGCGGCCCGCTCGGCGACGAGGTAGGAGAACAGCCCGCCGAGGGGTGCGGCGACCAGTGCGACCAGGACGATCCGGCCGCGTACCGACCCGACCTCGTCGTTGACGACGGAGGCCGGGGAGAACAGCCACAGGGTGCCGCCGGGCTGCGGCGCGAGCCCGGTGACCGGCTGGGCGAGCGCACGCCAGGCGGTGCCGCCGGAGCGGACGGTCAGCGGCACGTCGGGGGCGGCGTGGGGCAGCACGGAGCTGTCCGGCTGCGGGCCCTCCTGGACCAGGACGGTGCCGTCAGCTGCGATCAGCCGGATGCCCATGTCGAGGGCGGCGGCGCTGAGGTGGTGCTGCTGGGTCGCCTCCTGGCGTGCCCGTCCGGTGTCCGCGGCGCGCAGCACGGTCCTGGCGCTGACCAGTACGGCGGCGCTGCGTTCGCGCAGCCGACCGTCCTGCCCCGCGTGCAGGTCCCGGCCGACCAGGCCGATCAGCAGCAGCCCGGCTAGCAGCACGAGCACCGGCACGATCGCGGCGGTGACCAGGGCGATCCTGGTGGCGAGTCTCATCGTGCCGCCGCCTCGCTGCGCAGGACGAAACCGACGCCGCGGACGGTGTGCAGCAGGCGGGGCCGGCCGCCCGCCTCGAGCTTGCGGCGGAGGTAGCTGACGAAGGTGTCGACGACGTCGGTGCGGACGTCGAAGTCGTAGCCCCAGACCCGTTCGAGCAGCTGGTCGCGGGTGAGCACGAGCCCGGCGTTGCGAGCGAGGACTTCGAGGAGCTCGAACTCCCTGCGGGTCAGTTCGACCGGGGCCCCGCAGTAGCGGACCTCCCTGGTCGCGGGGTCGACGCTGAGGGCGCCGACGGTGAGGGTCACGTCGGGGCGCGGGGGCCTGCGGCGCAGCAGGGCGTGCAGGCGGAGGACGAGTTCCTGCAGGGCGAAGGGCTTGACCAGGTAGTCGTCGGCGCCGGCCTGGAGCCCGGCAAGGCGGTCGTCCAACTGGTCGAGTGCGGAGAGCATCAGCACGGGGGTCTCGTCGCCCTGGGCGCGGAGCCTGCGGCAGACCTCGGTACCGGTGAGGTCCGGCATGGACACATCGAGGACCAGCACGTCGGGCGGCGTCTGCGGCTGCCCCTGCAGAGCGGCGAGCGCGGCGTGACCGCCGTCGGCGAGCGCGACGGTGAACCCGCTGAGCCGCAGGCCGCGCTCCAACGACCGCCTGATCGCCGCGTCGTCGTCAACGACCAGCACCCTGCCGTGGCGCTCCACCATGCCTCCCACCTGCCTCAATCCGCGCTTGTGCGGAGCCACCCTCTCACCCGCGAGCAAGAGAGGGCCATGCCTTCCATGAGATTCCGCAGGACCCGCAGAGCGGCGCGGCGGAGCGGGGAGCGGAGCGGAGCGGGGCGGAGCGGGGCGGAGCGGGGCGGAGCGGGGGGCGAAGCGCGGAGCAGGGCGGGGGGCGGAGCGGAGCAGGGCGGGGGGCGGAGCGGAGCGGGGGGCGGAGCGGAGCGGGGCGGGGCGGGGCGGGGCGCAAGGCGGGGCGGGGCACAAAGCGGGGCGGGGCACAAAGCGGGGCGGAGCACAAAGCGGGGCGGAGCACAAAGCGGGGCGGAGCACAAAGCGGGGCGGAGCACAAAGCGGGGCGGAGCACAAAGCG
>NZ_JBGCBY010000022.1:0-146937 GCF_041262165.1 Streptacidiphilus sp. MAP12-16 | reverse complement strand
GCCTGGTCTCCGACCGCGCCGCCGAGAGGTGATCACCCACCGGACAACACGCCAGGCCAGCACGCCCGAGTCTCAATCGAGCACCACGCCGTTAGGCCTCGTTCGCGCCCTCGTACATCGCGGCGATGGCGTCGGCGTTCTCGCGCTCCACGACCGGACGCTTCACCTTGAGGCTCGGGGTGAGCTCGCCGTGCTCGATGTCCAGGTCGCGCGGCAGGACGGTGAACTTCTTGATGGTCTGCCAGCGCTGCAGGTCGCCGTTGAGGCGCTGGACGAAGCCGTCGATCAGCTGGTGCACCTCGGCGGAGGAGCAGACCTCCGCGTAGGACTTCCCCTCCTGGCCGTGCGCACCGGCCCACTGCATGATGGTGGGCTCGTCCAGGGTGATCAGCGCGGTGCAGAAGTTGCGTCCGTTGCCGATCACCAGGATGTTGCTGACGAACGGGCAGACCGCCTTGAAGCGGCCCTCGACCTCGCTGGGAGCGACGTACTTGCCGCCGGAGGTCTTGAACATGTCCTTCTTGCGGTCGGTGATCTTGACGAAGCCGTCCTTGTCGATCTCGCCGATGTCACCGGTGTGGAACCAGCCGTCGGGCTCCAGCACCTCAGCGGTCTTCTCGGGCTGGTTGTGGTAGCCGCGCATCACGCCGGGGCCGCGCAGCAGGATCTCGCCGTCCTCCGCGATCCGGACCTCGGAGCCGGGCAGGGGGGTGCCGACGGTGCCGACGCGGTAGTTCTCACCGGGGTTGACGGTCGATCCGGCGCTGGTCTCGGTCAGACCGTAGCCCTCCAGGATGTGCACCCCGGCGCCAGCGAAGAAGTAGCCGATCTCGGGGGCGAGGGCGGCGCTGCCGGAGACGCAGGCGCGCATCCGGCCGCCGAAGGCCGCGCGGATCTTGGCGTAGACGAGCCTGTCGGCCAGGGCGTGCTGGAGCGTCAGGCCGAGCGGGACGGTCTTGGTCCCGGTCGCCACCAGCGACTCCTGGCCGGTGCGGGCGTAGTCGCGGGCGACCTTGGCGGCCCACAGGAAGATCTTGTACTTGGCGCCGCCCTCGGCGCGGGCCCGGCCGGCGATGCCGTTGTAGACCTTCTCGAACACGCGCGGCGCCGAAGCCATGTAGGTCGGCTGGACCACCGGCAGGTTGTGGATGATCCGGTCCACCCGGCCGTCGACCGCGGTGACCGAGCCGAGCTGGATGTGGCCCGAGGTGAGGGTCTTGCCGAAGACATGGGACAGCGGGAGCCAGAGGTACTGCACGTCGTCGGCGCTGAGCAGGCCGGTACAGGACTGCGCGGCAGCCTGGTAGGCCCAGCAGTCGTGGACGAGGCGCACGCCCTTGGGCCGGCCGGTGGTGCCGGAGGTGTAGATGAGGGTGGCGAGCTGCTCGCGGTCGATGGCGGCGACGGTGCTGCTCACCGCGTCCGGGTGCTCCTTGAGGTACGCGGCCCCGCGCTCCTCGAGCTCTCCGAGCGTCAGCACCTCGACGGCGTCGCTGGGCTCGGCGGGCTTGCTGCCGTCGATGGTGACGATGTGCTTCAGCTCGGGCAGGCTCCCGATCTCGGAAAGGATCTTGGCGAGCTGCTTACCGTCCTCGGCGATGACCGCCCGACTGCCGGAGTCCTCCAGGATGTAGGCCGTCTCCTCGGCGTTGGTGCTGGGGTAGACGGCGGTGACGGCGGCGCCGGCGCACATGATGCCGAGGTCGGCGAGGATCCACTCGATCCGGGTCGAACACGAGATCGCGACCCGTTCCTCCGGCCGGATACCCAGGGCCATCAGCCCGCCCGCGACCGCGTTGACTCGCTCCGCCGTCTGCCCCCAGGTGAGCGAGCGCCACTGCTCCGCGCCCGGCGCGCCATCGGCGGCGTGCTCGTCCACCGGGACGGGGTAGCGGTAGGCCTCCCGGTCGGGGGTCTCCGCGACCCTGGACAGGAACAGCTGCGCCACGGAGGCAGGTCGGTCGTCGATCAACGACGGCTGGGGGAGCGTCGCAGTGGAGAGCGTCGCTGCACTGTCTGCTGTGGGGCTCACGGCTACCTCCGGGGGCCCAGCTACCGGGCCGAGACATTTGTTAACTCACGAGTAACTAGCGGGCAACGATCAGAGTAGGACGTTCCGGCCGCTCGCGTAAGGGGTGATGTGCGCGGAGCCCGAAATCAACTTGCCGGTCGGCAAGTAAGCGACCTAGCATGGCCACCTTGAGCGATGCCCTCCCGATGCCAGGGGAAACCGGGTACGGTGTACGCAGAAATATCGCTCCCAGCCTGCCCTCGTCCCTCGCTCCGCCCCACCTCCTTGAGAGAACCGTGTGCTGATCCGACTCCTGCGGGCCCACCTCGGCCCTTACACCAGGCCCATCGTCATCCTGGTGCTGCTGCAGCTGATCCAGACCATCGCCACCCTCTACCTGCCCACCCTCAACGCCGACATCATCGACAACGGCGTCATCAAGGGTGACACCACCTACATCCTGCAGACCGGCGGGCTGATGCTCGCGGTGACGCTGGCCCAGGTCGTGTGCGCCATCGGCGCGGTGTACTTCGGAGCGCGCACCGCGATGGCGTTGGGACGCGACATGCGCGCCTCCGTCTTCGACCGGGTTCAGTCCTTCTCCGCCCGCGAGGTCGGCCAGTTCGGCGCGCCCTCGCTGATCACCCGCAGCACCAACGACGTCCAGCAGGTCCAGATGCTGGTGCTGATGACGTTCACGCTGATGGTCTCCGCGCCGATCATGTGCGTCGGCGGCATCATCCTGGCGCTCAACCAGGACGTGCAGCTGTCCTCGCTGCTCGTCGCGATCGTCCCGGTGCTGGGCGTGGTCATCGGCGTGATCGTCAGCCGGATGCGCCCGCTGTTCCGCTCCATGCAGGAGCGCATCGACACCGTCAACCGCATCATGCGCGAGCAGATCACCGGCCTGCGGGTGATCCGGGCCTTCGTCAAGGACACCCACGAGCGCGAGCGCTTCGGCACCGCCAACGAGGAGCTCACCGACACCGCGGTGCGCGTCGGCAAGCTGATGGCGCTGATGTTCCCGCTGGTCATGATGGTCGTGAACGTCTCCAGCGTCGCCGTGATGTGGTTCGGTGCGCACCGCATCGAGAGCGGCGGCATGCAGATCGGCGCGCTCACCGCGTTCCTCAGCTATCTGATGCAGATCCTGATGTCGGTGATGATGGCGACCTTCATGTTCATGATGGTGCCCCGCGCCGAGGTCTGCGCCGAGCGGATCCAGGAGGTGCTGGACACCGAGACCACGGTCGTCCCGCCGCTCGCCCCCGTCCGCGAGCTGCGGCGGGCCGGCTTCCTCGAGCTGCGCGGCGCGGAGTTCCGCTACCCCGGCGCCGAGTCCTGCGTGCTGCGGAACGTCAGCCTCAGCGCCCGCCCCGGCGAGACCACCGCGATCATCGGCAGCACCGGCAGCGGCAAGACCACCCTGCTCACGCTGATTCCCCGGCTTTCCGACGCCACCGACGGCTCCGTCCTGGTCGACGGCGTGGACGTACGCGACCTCGACCCGGTGCTGCTGGCCAGGACCGTCGGACTGGTTCCGCAGAAGCCGTACCTGTTCACCGGCACCGTCGCCAGCAACCTCCGCTACGGCAACCCCGACGCCACCGACGAGGAGCTCTGGGCAGCGCTGGAGACCGCGCAGGCCAAGGACTTCGTCTCCGAGCTGGCCGAGGGCCTGAACGCACCCATCGCCCAGGGCGGCACCAATGTGTCCGGCGGGCAGCGCCAACGCCTCGCCATCGCCCGCGTGCTGGTGCGCCGCCCGGAGATCTACCTCTTCGACGACTCCTTCTCCGCCCTGGACTACGCCACCGACGCGCGGCTGCGCGCGGCCCTCGCCCACGAGACCGCCGACGCCACCGTCGTGATAGTCGCCCAGCGCGTCAGCACCATCCGCGACGCCGACCGGATCATCGTCCTGGACGAGGGCGAGGTCGTCGGCACCGGCACCCACCACGAGTTGATGGACAGCAACACGACCTACCGCGAGATCGTCCTCTCCCAGCTCACCGAGGAGGAGGCGGCGTGAACCAGCGAAGCGAGCGAACAATCAACAGGTGCGTACGTCGCGCGGCGACCCACCGGCGAAGCGGAGCGGGCGCATGAGCGACAACCAGAAGCCCGCCGCCGCACCGCGCCGCGGCCCGGCCCCGGCGCTCGGTCCGGCCCGCATGATGGGCGGTCAGCCCACCGAGAAGTCGATGAACTTCAAGGGGTCGGGCAAGCGTGTGCTCGGTCTGCTCCGCCCCGAACGCGGGCTGATCGGCGGCGTGCTGGCGCTCGCCGCCGTCAGCGTGACACTGTCCGTGATAGGCCCCAAAATCCTCGGGAACGCCACCGACCTGATCCTTGCAGGGGTCTTCGGCAAGCAGCTGCCCGCCGGCTCCACCCAGGCCGGGGCGGTCGCCCACCTACGGGCCGCAGGCCAGACCAAGCAGGCCGACATGCTGGCCTCGATGCACGTCAACCCTGGCCAGGGCATCGACTTCCACGCCGTCGGCGTCGTGCTGCTCTGGGTGCTGGCGATCTACGTCCTCTCCGGTGTCGCCGGAATCATCCAGGCGCGGCTCGCCAACCGCGCCCTCCAGCGCGCGGTCAAGCGGCTGCGCGGCGACGTCGAGGACAAGATCGCCCGGTTGCCGCTCAGCTACTTCGACCAGCAGGCGCGCGGCGAGGTTCTCAGCCGGGTAACCAACGACATCGACAACATCGGGCAGACCCTGCAGCAGACATTCAGTCAGGTCATCGTCTCGCTGCTGACCATCGTCGGCGTACTCACCATGATGTTCTACATCTCCTGGATGCTCGCGCTGATCGCGCTGATCAGCATCCCGGCCTCGGCGATCGTCGCCGCGAAGGTGGGCAAGCGGGCCCAACCGCAGTTCGTCGCCCAGTGGAAGACCACCGGCAGGCTCAACGCGCACATCGAGGAGATGTATAGCGGGCACGCCCTGGTCAAGGTCTTCGGCCGGCAGGAGGAGTCCGCCGAGCTGTTCAAGGAGCAGAACGAGAGGCTCTACGCCTCCAGCTTCAAGGCGCAGTTCATCTCCGGAGTGATCCAGCCGTGCATGATGTTCATCGGCAACATCAACTACGTGCTGGTCGCGGTCGTGGGCGGTCTGCGGGTCGCCTCGGGTGCGCTGTCCATCGGTGACGTGCAGGCGTTCATCCAGTACTCGCGGCAGTTCAGCCAGCCGCTGACCCAGGTCGCCAGCATGTCCAACCTGCTCCAGTCCGGCGTCGCCTCGGCGGAACGCGTCTTCGAGCTGCTGGACGCCCCCGAGCAGGATCCCGACCCCGCCTCGCCGGCGCGTCCCACGGAACTCCGCGGACGGGTCGCCTTCGAGCACGTGGCCTTCCGCTACGACGCGGACAAGCCGCTGATCGAGGACCTCTCGCTGACGGCCGACCCCGGCCACACCGTCGCCATCGTCGGCCCCACCGGCGCGGGCAAGACCACCCTGGTGAACCTGCTGATGCGGTTCTACGAGGTCACGGGCGGCCGGATCACCCTGGACGGGGTGGACGTGGCGAAGATGTCGCGCGAGGAACTGCGCGCCGGCATCGGCATGGTGCTTCAGGACACCTGGCTGTTCGGCGGCTCCATCGCCGAGAACATCGCCTACGGGCGCGAGGGGGCCACCCGTGCGGAGGTCGTCGCCGCGGCGAAGGCCGCCCACGTCGACCGCTTCGTCCGCACCCTGCCGAAGGGGTACGACACCGTCATCGACGACGAGGGCACCGGCGTCAGCGCGGGCGAGAAGCAGCTGATCACCATCGCCCGGGCGTTCCTCGCCGAGCCGTCGATCCTGGTCCTGGACGAGGCGACCAGCTCGGTCGACACCCGTACCGAAGTGCTGATCCAGCGCGCCATGGCCAAGCTGCGGACCGGCCGTACGGCGTTCGTCATCGCGCACCGGCTTTCCACGATCCGCGACGCCGACACCATCCTGGTGATGGAGAACGGCGCGATCGTGGAACAGGGCACCCATGCGGAGCTGTTGGACGCGGACGGCGCGTACTCGCGTCTGTACTCGGCCCAGTTCTCCCAGGCCGTGGCCGAGGTGGACTGACCGGCGCGGCATCGGCAGCGGTAGCAGCAGCGGGCCCCTTCGCACGTCGAGGGGGCCCGCTCTGTCAGTTGGCGCTGCGCAGCGCCGCCCAGGTGATCGGCCCCACCTGGCCGTCCACCTGGAGGCCCCTGGCCGACTGGAACTGCTCCACGGCCGCCTTGGTGTCCGGGCCGAACTGGCCGTCCACGCCCGATGATCCGATGCTGTAGTGGAGGTAGTCGAGCATGCACTGCACCTCGACCACACGGTTGTTGTTGTCCCCGGACTGGGTCAGCGCGTTGCCCGAGTAGTAGGTGCACACCGAGCCGGCCGGCGCCCGCGGGGTTGGCTTGGGTGGCGGTGCGGCCGACGTGGGCGCGGCCTGGCTGGGGCTGGTGCGCGGAGCGGGCGCGGCACTGGTGACGGAGGACTTCGAGGGAGCGGCGGACGTGCCGGGCGCTGCACCAGGGGTCGCCGTGGTGCTGTGGCCGGCGCTCGCCGAGGCGGGCGCGCTGGACCCGGCCGACGACGGGGCGGCCGAGGCCGACGGCGCCGCTGATCCGGTGACGCCGGCCACCTGACCTGCCGCCGAGGTCGGCCCGTCGCTCGCCGTCTGACCTGCGGCGGCGGCCCGGTGTCCGGAGGTGCCCGCGAGCAGAACCGTGACCGTGGCGATGGCGGCCACGGCGGCCACCGCTCCACCGACCAGCCACGCGCTGCGGCGCTGCGGCTGCTGGTGCTGCTGTGGCTGGTGCTGCTGCGGCTGCGGCTGCGGCGGTACGGGGTGCGGCTGCGACAGCGGCGATGGTGCCGCCGGTCCGAAGCCGGGCTGCACCTGCGGGACCGTGGGGAAGGTGCGCTGCGGCTGCGGCTGCGGCTGCGGCGCGGCCGGTACCGGGGCGCGCGCGGAGAGCAGCACCGTGTCCCCCACCGGCTCCGCCTGGAGCGGCAACTGCTGGACGGACAGCGCGACCTGAACTCTCGTCATGATCGCGGCACTGAGCGTCGCCGACCACGGCGCGGGCACCTGCCGCGACGCGGCGGCTTCGACCACGGACGCGGGCGTTGGCCGCTTCTCCGCGTCCTTGTCCAGGCAGGCGGCGACCAGTTCCGCCAGCTCGGCGTCGATCCCGGCGATCCTCGTCAGCACCTCTTCCTTGGGCGGCTCGAAGGCGACCCGGTGCAGGACGTCAACGCTGGTGCCGTCGCCGAACGGGGCGTTCCCGGTCAGCGCGTACGCCAGGACCGAGGCGAGCGCGAAGACGTCCGAGGAGGTGCTCACCGGCAGACCGCGGACCTGCTCCGGAGACATGTAGGCGGGAGTGCCCACCTGCTGTCCCGTGGTCGTGATCGAGCTGGTGTCAGCCGCCTGGGAGATACCGAAGTCGATGACCCGCGAGCCGTCGGCACCGAGGATCACGTTCGACGGCTTCACGTCGCGGTGCACGACGCCGACGCGTTCCATCGCTCCGAGAGCCTGACCCAGGTCGGCCGCGAGCCGCCAGGTCGCGGCTGCGTCCAGCGGGCCGTACTCCTTCACCGCGTCGGAGAGGCTGAGTCCCGGAATGTAGTCGGTGGCCATCCACAGCAGGTCGCCGTCGAAGCCGCTGCCGAGCAGCACCGCGGCCTGCTCCCCGTGCACCCTGGCCAGCGACGCCGCCTCGCGCTCGAAGCGCAGGCGGAACTGCGAGTCGTCCGCGTACTCCGGCCGGATCACCTTGACCGCCGCCAGCCCCGGAGCGCCGCCCGCGTCACGTCCCAGGTAGATCCGGCCCATCCCGCCGCCGCCGAGCATGGCGACGATCTGGAACGGGCCGACCTGCCGGGGGTCGGTGCCCCGGAGCGGTACCGCACCGAGCCGGTCCAGTCCCGTGCTCGCGAACACGCGCGGGTCGGAGAGTGGATGGTTCTGCTGCATGGGACGACCCGGTTTCCTCGCATGACAGGGATCATCGGGAGGTTATCGCAGCGGCCCCAGGCGTCGACTCCGCCCACGCCGGTGCGCGCCGCCGTCAGCGCTGGGCGCCCGCCGTCAGCGCTGCGCGTAGCGGGTCGGTGGAAGGCCGACGACAGCGGTGAAGTCGCGGCTGAAGTGGGCCTGGTCGGCATAGCCGAGGTCGGTGGCCAGAACGGCCCAGTCCACGGTGACGCCCTGCTCGTCGGCGCGCTGTGCCGCCTCGTGCAGCCGGGCCCGGCGCAGCACCCACTTGGGCCCCGCGCCGACGTACTCGGCGAAGAGCCGCTGGAGGGTGCGGGCGGACACTCCGCAGCGTTCGGCGAGCTGCTCGACGCGGACGAGCGCGTGGTCGGTCGTGGCGGTCTCGACCATCGCGGCGACCTCGACGGCCTGCGGGTCGAGCGCCGGGAGGCGCTGCAGCAGGAAGGCGTCAGCGATGTCCGCAAGCGCCGACGGACCTTCCTCCAGCAGGACGTGACGGTTCGTCTCCTCGACGGCGGAGCCGAACACCTCGGTCGCGGGCACCACCCGGTCGGCGAGCTCCTGCACAGGGCGGCCCCAGAACGGACGGAACCCGCCGGGGTGGAACTTCACACCGAGGACCTGGCCGTGCCCTTCCAGACGACGCACGAAGAGCCCCCGGTCCACCCCGTACACGCCTGCTCTCGGCTCCTCGAAGACCAAGTGCACATTGGGATGGGAGAGGACCTTCTGCTCGTACGGAGGCTGCCCGCGCAGGTCCCAGCGGACGTTCCAGTAGAACTCCACGAACGGCGCCAGCGCCGCTGCGGGTTCGAAGCGGTCGAGCGTGAAGCGGCCGACCGCGCCCTGTGGGTGCAGCACGCCCCGCGGGGCCTCCGCACCGCCCGCGTCCGCGCTGGTCATGGCAGTCAGCCTATGCTGTCGCGTTTCTTCAAGACAGCCGGACGGCTGGTGCCTAGCGTGGACCCATGACGAATCTGCTTCCGCAGCTCACAGCCGCTGCCGCCGAGGCCGCCCGGGTAGCCCGCGCGGTCACCCCTGAACAGTTGTCCGACGCCACGCCCGCTACGGAGTGGGACGTCAGGACTCTGGCCAACCATCTTGTCCTGTGGACCTCGTACAATTTCGAGCTCCGTTCGCGCGGGGAGTCGGTTCCCGACGACTGGCAGAAGCGCGACTTCACCGCCGAACCCGGCTGGGCAGACGCCTACGCCGCCCAACTGGACCGGGCGATGGCAGCCTGGGCGGATCCGGCTGTGTGGGAGGGCGAGGTCAAGATGGGCGACTCGTCCATGCCCGCAGCTGCCGTCGCCGGCATGATCCTGCTTGAACTGGTGCTGCATGGTTGGGAGTTGGCGGTAGCCACGGGACAGGAGTTCAGCGTCCCCGGGTCGGTGGACGCGGCGACCCTGGGCCTGGTCGAGGAGTACGCCGAGATGTACCGGCAGTACGCGGGCTTCGCCGAGCCGTTGCCGGTCGGCGCGGAGGCGGCGGCCTTCGAGCGGGCGCTCGCGCTGTCAGGCCGCGACCCGAGCTGGTCAGCGACCTGACAGAACGACAACTTCCCGGACAGCACCGCGTGCCCGGGGCAGGACGCAGGAACGGGCGGCAGGTGCTCGATCCCTCGAGTTCCTGCCGCCCGTTCCGGTCCGGCTACTTCTTCTTCTCCGAGGGGGCGTCCGCGTCCGTCGACAGCGCGGCGATGAAGGCCTCCTGCGGCACCTCCACGCGACCGACCATCTTCATCCGCTTCTTGCCCTCTTTCTGCTTCTCCAGCAGCTTCCGCTTACGGGAGATGTCACCGCCGTAGCACTTCGCCAGGACGTCCTTGCGGATCGCGCGGACGGTCTCGCGGGCGATGACGCGCGAGCCGATGGCGGCCTGGATCGGCACCTCGAACTGCTGGCGCGGGATCAGCTTCTGCAGCTTCCCGGCCATCATCACGCCGTAGTTGTAGGCCTTGTCCTTGTGGACCACGGCGGAGAAGGCGTCCACCGCGTCGCCGTGCAGCAGGATGTCGACCTTGACCAGGTCCGCCGCCTGCTCGCCGATGGGCTCGTAGTCGAAGGAGCCGTAGCCGCGGGTCTTGGACTTCAGGATGTCGAAGAAGTCGAAGACGATCTCGGCGAGGGGGAGGGTGTAGCGGAGCTCGACCCGGTCCTCGGAGAGGTAGTCCATGCCCTGCAGATTGCCGCGGCGGGCCTGGCAGAGCTCCATGATCGCGCCGACGAACTCGTTCGGCGCCAGGATGGTGCCGCGCACGACGGGCTCGTTCACCTCGGTGATCTTGCCGCCGGGGAACTCGCTGGGGTTGGTGACGGTGATCTCGGTGCCGTCCTCCATCACCACGCGGTAGACCACGTTGGGGGCGGTGGAGATCAGGTCCAGGTTGAACTCGCGCTCCAGGCGCTCCCGGATGATCTCCAGGTGCAGCAGGCCGAGGAAGCCGCAGCGGTAGCCGAAGCCAAGCGCCACCGAGGTCTCCGGCTCGTAGACCAGGGCGGCGTCGTTGAGGCGCAGCTTGTCCAGGGCGTCGCGCAGCAGCGGGTAGTCCGAGCCGTCCAGCGGGTAGAGGCCGGAGAAGACCATCGGGCGCGGTTCCTTGTAGCCGCCCAGCGCCTCGGTCGCACCCTTGTGCATCGAGGTGATGGTGTCACCGACCTTGGACTGCCGGACGTCCTTCACTCCGGTGATGATGTAGCCGACCTCGCCGACGCCCAGGCCGTCGGCGACCTTGGGTTCCGGGGAGATGACGCCGATCTCCAGCAGTTCGTGGGTGGCGCCGGTGGACATCATCTCGATGCGCTCACGCTTGGTCAGCTCGCCGTCGACGACCCGGACATAGGTGACGACGCCGCGATAGGTGTCGTACACCGAGTCGAAGATCATCGCACGGGCCGGGGCGTCCTTGACGCCGACCGGAGCGGGGACCTTCTTGACGACCTCGTCCAGGATCGCCTCGACGCCGAGGCCGCTCTTGGCGCTGGCCAGCAGCACGTCCTCGGGCTCGCAGCCGATGATCCGGGCCAGCTCCTCGGCGTACTTCTCCGGCTGGGCGGCCGGGAGGTCGATCTTGTTGAGCACCGGGATGATCGTGAGGTCGTTCTCCAGCGCCAGGTAGAGGTTGGCGAGGGTCTGCGCCTCGATGCCCTGGGCCGCGTCCACCACCAGCAGGGTGCCCTCGCAGGCCGCCAGCGAGCGGGACACCTCGTAGGTGAAGTCGACGTGTCCCGGGGTGTCGATCATGTTGAGGATGTGCGTGGTGCCCTGGTTGTCGCCGCTGAGCGGGGCCCAGGGCAGCCGGACCGCCTGCGACTTGATGGTGATGCCGCGCTCGCGCTCGATGTCCATCCGGTCGAGGTACTGGGCGCGCATCTGCCTCGGGTCGACCACGCCGGTGATCTGCAGCATCCGGTCGGCGAGCGTGGACTTGCCGTGGTCGATGTGAGCGATGATGCAGAAGTTGCGGATCAGCGCCGGGTCGGTGCGGCTGGGCTGCGGAACGTTGACGGGGGAGGCGGGCACTCAGGGTCCAATGGTGTCGAGTGGCTGGAGCAGGACTCCCGCGCGGCAGCGCGAGCGCGGAAGGTTCTGCCTATCGTCCCACGACCGGGGACCTCGCCGCTCAGGCGCTCACGCCCGCCGCCCGGTGTCAGCTCCTGCCGACATCGGTGCCCGTACTCGTGCCCGCACCTGTGCGTGCGGCGAGCGCCCAACCGATCAGCGGGGCCTGCAGCGGGAGGCGGCCGTAGGCGATGGCGCGCTTCACCGTTGAGGCGTGCCGCCAGTCGTAGGCCATCTGCACATTCGCCGGGTAGACGGCGGCGAACAGGCCCGCCGCGGCGAGACCGCCGAGGCGACGGGTCCGCGGCACGAACAGCGCCGCAGCGACCGCCAGCTCCGCCGCGCCGCTGGCCTTCGTCCAGGTCCGAGGACTTCCGGGCAGCACCTTGGGGACGATCGCGTCGAAAGGAACCGGCACGGCGAAGTGCAGCAGGCCCGACCCCGCCAGGAAGCCGGAGAGCAGCAGCGCGGACCGAGAGCTGGAAGCGGCGGCGCGGAAGCGGCCGATGGCGGAGGTCATGCGGCTCAGACTGGCATAAGACCGACCGGCAAATGGAGGGTGGAAGAAGGAGCGGGTCGAGGGCCGAGTCTGGGCGGGGCAGAGGAAGGAGCCACTGCGGAGCATTGGCGACTGACGACAACCCGGTCAGGCGAGAGCCATCGGCCCGCGACGCCGCCCTCCATTTGCCGTTCGGTCTCAGGCCTGGCGCTGCGGGAGTCGTCCGGGGCAGGATCACCGAGCATGATCCTCGAATCCGCACGGCTCGACGTCGTCCCGGGCCAGGTCTCCGACTTTCTCGCCGCCTTCGACCGGGCCCGCCCGCTCATCGCCGTCCAGCCGGGCTTCCGCTCGCTGCGGCTGCTCCCCTGCCTCGACGCGGGAGGCGAGTCGCGGTTCCTGCTGCAGGTGGAATGGGACCGTCTCGAGGACCACACCGAGGGATTCCGGAACTCGCCCGAGTACCAGCGGTGGCGGGAGCTGCTGCACCACTTCTACGACCCCTTCCCGCTCGTCGAGCACTACCTGCTGGAGCAGCCCGAGGACCCCGCGCCCGGTTTGGGATGAGCCGAACGCCCCTGGTAGTCTGGGCCACCGTGTCTGCGATGCTGCATGCCCTCCGACCGGGTGACCGGGAGGCCGGCAGGTCGCCGAGCGGACACCAACTCTGTTCCAACCAATCAGACTGAGGCTCTTTCGTGGCGAACATCAAGTCCCAGATCAAGCGCATCAAGACCAACGAGAAGGCTCGTCAGCGCAACAAGGCTGTCAAGTCCTCGCTGAAGACCGCCGTCCGCAAGGCCCGTGAGGCCATGGAGGCCGGCGACGTCGAGAAGGCCACCGCGCTGACCCGCGAGGCCAACAAGAAGCTCGACAAGGCCGCCAGCAAGGGCGTCATCCACAAGAACCAGGCTGCCAACAAGAAGTCGGCGCTCGCCGCCAGGGCTGCCGGTCTGCAGGGCTGACCTCCTCGCTCGAGGCGCTTCAGGATCACTTCTTGATGCTTGATGTGACCTGCCGGAACGGGTGACGCGGTCCCTCTCAACCGCTCCGATCCGGCCACTGCACGGGCCGTCCGGCCCTCTACCCGGGCGCTGTGCAGGATCCTCGCACCGCACGCGGCCTGCGTTCGCCACGCGGGTGCGGTGCAGTTTGAAGGCTTCAGACGAACACGAAGGCCCCCGCCTCTCCGGATCTCCGGAGAGGCGGGGGCCTTCGTGCTTCCCGGCGTCCCGGTCAGCGCTGGGAGCGGGCGGCGCGGGAGACGGCGACGACGCACTGCTCCAGCGCGTATGCCGGGTCACCGGAGCCGCCCTTCACGGCGGCGTCGGCATCGGCGATGGCGCGCAGCGCGGCGGCGACCCCGTCGCCGGTCCAGCCGCGGAGCTGCTGGCGGACGCGGTCGATCTTCCACGGGGGCATGCCGAGCTCGCGGGCCAGATCGCCGGGACGCATGCCGCGGTCGGCGGTGGCGACCCGGCCGATCGCACGGACACCCGAGGCCAGCGCGAAGACGATGCCGGTGGGCTTCTCCCCCACGGCGAGTGCCCAGCGGAGCTGGCCCAGCGCCTCGGCGGTCCGACCGGTCACGGCCAGGTCGGCGACCTGGAAGCCGGAGGACTCGGCCCGACCGGTGTAGTAGCGGGCGACGACGGTCTCGTCGATGGTGCCCTCGGTGTCGGCGGCGAGCTGGCTGCAGGCGGAGGCGAGCTCGCGCAGGTCGCTGCCGACGGAGTCGAGCAGGGCCTTGCAGGCGTCCTCGGTTGCGGAGCGGCCGGTGACCCGGAACTCGGCGCGGACGAAGGCAAGCTTCTCCGCGGGCTTGCTGAACTTGGGACAGGCGACCTCGCGGGCCCCCGCCTTCTTCGCTGCGTCGAGCAGCCCCTTGCCCTTCGCGCCGCCGGCGTGCACCAGCACGAGCATCACCTCGGGCGCCGGGTCGTCCAGGTACGCCTTGATCTCCTTGACGGTGTCGGCGGCGAGGTCCTGGGCGGCGCGGACGACGATGACCTTGCGCTCGGAGAACAGGGACGGGCTGGTCAGCTCGCTGAGCATGCCCGGCTGCAGTACGCCCGGCTGGATGTCCCGTACGTCGGTGTCCGGGTCCGCCTGCCGGGCGGCGGCCGTGATCTGCGCGACGGCGCGGTCGAGCAGGAGCTCCTCCTGGCCGACGACGAGAGTCAGCGGGGAGAGCAGGTCATCAGCGGGTTTCCTGGCCATCGCGGTCAGCCTATAGGTCGGGACCGACAGACCCGCCGGCTTAGACCGACCGGCAAATGGAGGGCGGAAGAAGAAGGGGGTCCCCCCGGCCGAAGGTTGGGGGAGGGTCGAGGGCCGAGTCCAGGCGGTGCCGACGAAGGAGCCATGGCGGAGCCCTGGCGACTGAGGAGAAGCCGTCTGGGCGAGAGCCATCGGCCCGCGACGCCGCCCTCCATTTGCCGGTCGGTCTTAGAGGCTCCGCCAGTAGGGGGCTGGATGAAGGAGCGGGGCGAGGGAGGGGGCACCCCCGGACGGAGTTTGAGGGAGACAGCCATCGGCACGCGACGCCAGCCCCCTACTGGCGGAGCCTCTCAGTCGTCGGCCGGATGGCTCTCCACCCCTCGGTCGAGCCAGCCCTCGAGCCAGCCCTCATGGGTACCGGCGAGCGCGTCGAGGGCCTGCGGAGTGAGGGCAGCCGGGAGCGGCGGGTGCAGCACGACGAGCCACTGGGCGTCCTCGGCGTCGTCCTCCCCCGCGAGGGCCTCCCGGTGCAGTTCCGGCTCGGGCAGTTCGGGGTGGCCCTCGGTGAGCTCGTCCGCGACCGCCTCGGCGGCGTCGCGGTCGGGCAGAACCAGAACGTAGGGGTCGTCATCGCTGTGCACCCACGCATTATCGGGGACGGGTCGCCACGGACAGTCGACCGTGGCCGTCGTCCAGGACGGCGAGGTCGCCCTGCTGGTCGGTGCGGAGCACGGTGCTGCCGACCGAGCGCAGCAGCGCGAGAGTGGAGGGGGCCGGGTGGCCGTAGGTGTTGCTGAGGGCGCAGGAGATCAGAGCCAGGCGGGGATTCAGGGCACGGAGCAGGTCGGCGTCCTGCCTGCCGGAGCCGTGATGGGCGACCTTGAGCAGGTCCAGGTGGCGCAGGGCCGGGTATCCGGGGAGTTGGTCGAGCAGCCGGGCCTGGGCCGGCGGTTCCAGGTCACCGAGGAAGGCCATCCGCAGGTCGGGGGTGGTGAGCAGAAGGGCGACGCTGGCGTTGTTGGGGCCGGGGGTGTCGGCGTCCAGTGGACCTCGCGGCCACAGCACCTGCCAGTGCAGGTCGCCGAGGCTGCGCCGCTCGCCGACGGCGACCCGCAGCAACGGCACCCCGGCTGCCCCGGCCCACTTCCTGATCCTGGCCCACTCGCCGGCCGGCTCCTCGTCCGGGCTGGTCTCGATCGCCCCCACCTCGCGGTCGTGCAACACCCCCGGCAGTCCTTCGACGTGGTCCGCGTGGTCGTGGGTGAGCAGCAGCAGCGGGATCCGGGTGATCTCCAGATTCCGCAGGCACCCGTCGACTGCGCGCGGGTCCGGGCCCGCGTCGATCACCAGGGCCGTCCCCGGGTCGGTGCCCGAGGAGACGACGACGGCGTCGCCCTGGCCCACGTCGCAGGCCACCACCCGCCAGTGCGGCGGCGGCCAGCCGGTGACCAGGCGGGTCAGCGGGGCCGGTCGCAGTAGCAGGGCGAGCAGCGCCAGCACCAGACCGACGGCGACGATGCGCTGCCGCAGGACGGGCAGGCAGGCGAGGGCCGCGCAGGTCACAGCGGCGAGCAGGAGGGCTCCCGGCCAGCCGCCGGGCCAGGCGATCTCCGCGCCAGGGAGGTCGGCGGCGCGACGGGCGAGAGTGGTGATCCACTCGGTGGGGACGGCCGCGAGCCGGGCAAGCAGGACTGCGACGGTCATCGAGAGCGGGGCGGCCGCCAGTGCGGCGAAGCCGAGCAGGGTGGCCGGGGCGACTGCCGCCTCGGCCAGGAGGTTGCAGGGAACGGCGACCAGGCTGACCCTGGCCGCCTTCAGGGCGAGCAGCGGTCCGCACAGGGCCTGGGCCGCAGCCGCACAGGCCACGGCTTCGGCGACGAGACGCGGCCAGCCCCGGCGGACCAGGGCCTCGGCCCAGCGCGGCCCGAGGGTCAGCAGCCCCGCGCTGGCCAGCGCCGACAGGGCGAAGCCGTACGAGCGGGCCAGCCAGGGATCGACCAGCATCAGCAGCAGGGTCGCTCCGGCGAGTGCGGCGCTTGCCGCCGCGCGCCGCCCGGTGGCCAGGGCCAGCAACATGATCAGGCCGGTCGCTGCGGCCCGCAGCACGCTCGGGTCGGGGCGGCAGAGGATGACGAAGCCGACGGTGAGCGCCACCCCGGCGGCCGCGGTAGACCGCAGCGGCAGGCCGAGCCGGCCGGCGAGCCCGCCTCGCTCCGGTGTGCGGGAGCGCGACGCCGCGCCGATCAGCAGGGTCAGCACGATGCTGAGATTCGCTCCGGAGACTGCGGTGATGTGCGCGAGGTCGGTGGTGAGGAACGCCTCCTCCAGGTCCGGAGGCATCCGGCTGGTGTCACCCACCACCAGGCCGGGCAGCAGCGCCCTCGGGTCGGGGTCGAGCGGGTCGCTTGCCCGGCGCAGCCCCGACCGCAGGGACCCGGCGATCCGCTGCAGCAGCCCGGGCGTAGCGAGGATGTGCGGCGGCCCCCGGGTGAACAGCAGGGCGGCGACCTCGCCTCCGGCGTCCGCCGTGCGCAGGCGCGCCTCCGCGCTGAGCCGGGTCGTGGGCAGCAGGGTCAGCCAGCGGGCGGAGTCGGGCCCTTGGGCGACAACGGTGACGGGGGTGCGGGTGGCGGTGCTGTCCACTCTGTCGACGGTGGCTTGAAAAACGACGTAGGGAGCGCTCGTGGACGTGCCCTCGCTGGGGTCCCTAGTGACGGTCAGCTCGACAGCCACCGTGGCCTGCCGTCGGGCGAGACCGGGCAGCGGGCCGCGGTGCAGGTCCGCCGTCGCGAGGGTGGTGGCGACGGCTGCCGCCGCCGCGCTGAGCAGCAGCCCGGCCAGGGAGCGGTGCAGGGGGTGACGGCCCTTCAGCAGCAGCGCCCCGGCCGCGCACACGGCGAGCAGGGCTCCGAGCAGCACCCAGGGCACCGTCCACGGCTGCGCTCCCAGCAGCGCGGCGGCCGTACCCCAGACCACCACCGCTGGTCCGAGCAGCCTCAGATCCTGCGGCGGTGTCGCGTCCACCGTGACAGGCTCCGCTGCCGCCGTCGTCGGCGTAGCGGTCATGTTCCACCTCCCTCAGGGTCGCAGCACCGCACGGAGATCCTTCAGCCGACGCTCGCCGAAGCCGCTGACACGTCGGAGCTGGTCGACGGACGTGAAGCCGCCGTGCTCGGCCCGGTACTGGATGATGCGCTGGGCCAGGACCGGACCCACTCCGGGCAGCGCGTCGAGTTGCTGGAGCGTCGCCCCGTTGAGGCTGAGCGGGGTGGTCGGCGCGACGGCAGCGCCGGGCGCTCCCCCGGCCGCGCTGCCGACGGCCGCCCCGGCGGGGCCGACGATGATCTCTTCGCCGTCGTTGAGGAGCCGGGCCAGGTTCAGCCCGGTCAGATCCGTGCCGGGGACCGCTCCTCCTGCGGCGCGCAGGGCGTCCTGGACCCGCGATCCCGGAGGCAGCGTCCGCACCCCCGGCTCGCGGACTTTGCCTGCCACGTCCACGACCGGCCCGGTAGCTGTGGGCGGCCGAGGCCTGCCGGACGGGTCGGCGGGCGGGCTGGGTGACGCCGAGCCTTCTGCCGTGGGCACCGCGACCGGCTCCGGACGGCCGCTCCAGAAGTGCTGTACGCCGTAGCCGAGGGCGAGCACGAGCAGTACGGACAGGCCGACCACCGCACGCCGATCCAGGTCCAGCCGCTCCTGCAGGGCAAGCGGCAGGCGGCGCACCATGCGCGCAGCGGGGAACAGAGCCGAGGCAGGGGCCGAGGAGTGAGTCGAGCCAGGAGCCGGGGCCGGGGCCGGGGCAGCGGCAGGAGCCGGGGCACGGGCGCGGGGTTCCTCCGTGCCGTAGCGACGGTCGGCGTACGGGGGCAGGTCGGTCTCGGGTGAAGCGCGGGAAAGCCGGGGCGAGGCGGCGGGGCGCATCCGCCGGGGCGCCGGCTGGTCGGGCCCGAACAGCGTGTCCATACGCTGCCGGACCAGGTCGGTGGTGTCCCGGTGCGAGCCGGTGAGCATGGTCCTCATGCCGACGACGCTAGACCGGGAACTGGAGCGCCCAGCAGCTGAACTGACGGCCTGTGGACAACTCGGGGGGTGTGCACAACTCGCTCACTCGAACGAGTGAGGAGGCATGCCGGTCGTACCCGAGGCGCTCAGCGCGGCGAGACGACTACCGCGAGCAGCCCCGGCCCCACGTGGGCGCCGATCACGGCGCCCACCTCGCCCACGTGCAGCTCTCCCAGCCCGGGGATGCGTTCGCGCAGGCGCTCCGCGAGCAGCAGCGCACCCTGCTCCGCGGCCAGGTGGTGCACTGCCAGATCCACTTCCGCGGACCCGGCCTGCTGGATCGCGATCTCCTCCAGCCTGGCGATGGCCCGGCTGGAGGTACGGACCTTCTCCAGTGGCTGGATCCGGCCGTCGGCCAGGTGCAGCAGCGGCTTCACCGCCAGCGCCGACCCCAGCATCGCCCGGGCGGCGCCGATCCGACCGCCGCGGCGCAGGTACTCCAGCGTGTCCACGTAGAAGAAGCCGGTCGTGCCCGCCGCCCGCTTCTCGGCCGCGTTGACCACCTCGTCGATGGTTCCGCCGGCCTGGGCGGTGGCCGCCGCCGCCAGCACGCAGTAGCCGAGCGCCATGCCGACCATGCGGGTGTCCAGGACCCGTACCGGCAGCGGGGCGTCCTCGGCGGCGAGCAGGGCGGCCTCGTAGGTCCCCGACAGTTCGGCGGACAGGTGCAGTGAGACGACGGCGTCCGCCCCCCGCGCCGCTGCCGTCCGGTAGGCGGCGGCGAACGCCTCGGGGTTGGGACGCGAGGTGGTGACGTGCACGCGCCGTTGCATCGCCTCGGCCACGTCCCCGGGCGAGACGTCGACTCCCTCCGCGAGCACCTGGTCGCCGATCACCACGCACAGCGGCACCACGTCGATCCCGTAGCGGGTCACCGCCTCGTCGGAGAGATAGGCAGTGGAGTCGGTGACGAGGGCGACGGGCATGTCCGGGAGGTTACCCGTCCGGGAGGGGAAGGGACAGGGACAAAGCCCTGGTGACACCTCTGATGGACGCGCGTGTCAACCCGCGGAGGCTCCCGGTTGGGTCTTCGGCTGGGTCTTCGGCTGCGGCTTGCGGAGCCGGTCCCCCAGCGCGCCGAGGCGCTCGCGCGCCCCTTCCAGTCCCGCCGCCTCCCGGTGGGCCGCCGCCTCCCCCTGCGGAACCGCCGCCGGGGTCCAGTGCCGCAGCGCACCCGCCTCCGCCTCGCACTCCTCACCCAGCCGGGCCAGGTCCTCGTCGGCGAAGCGGTGCATCCGGTCCTGCGCGGCCCAGCGCAGCGAGGAGGCGAGGTGAACGATCCGCTCCGCGCGCTCCTGCACGGCGGCGAGTCGCCGCTCGACCCTCGCCGCGTCCGGTTCGCGCTCCAGCAGCCGCAGTTCGCCGTCCAGCTCGGCCGCGTGCCCGTCGAGGCGGGCGAGCAGCGTCAGTGCCTCGACCAGTTCATGGTCCTCCTCCGCGCCTGTCTCCAGGACCCGGCGTGAGGAGGTCAGCGCGACCCGCACCTCGGAGCGCAGCCCGGCGACCTTGCCGTGCACGCCGCCCCGGGTCAGCGATCTGGCCTTGATGGCGACGTCCTCGGCGGCCCGCCGGGCCTGCGGCGCGGCCCGGCCTACGGCGCGCTTGGCCTTGACGATCACCAGGCCGGTGAGCGCGACGACCCCGCCCATCAGCAGCACGGCGAGAACCAGCACGATGACGAGTGCTTCCACGGCGGATCTCCTCCCCAGAAGACGACAAGGTCGGGACAGGACTTGTCCCCCCACGGTAGACCCGTGGGGGGACAGTCAGGCCCGTTCCCGGCCCGGCCGGCGGCAGATCAGGGGAAGCTCAGGGTTACGGCCTGGGGAGCGACAGGGCTCGGGCATGGTGCTCAGCCCGTGACGATGTTCACCAGCTTGGGCGCGCGAACGATGACCTTGCGCACCTCGGCTCCGCTGATCGCCGCCACCACGTTCGGCGCGGCCAGCGCCAGCGTCTCCAACTCGGCGTCGCCGATCGACGGCGGCACCTCCAGCCGCGCCTTGACCTTGCCCTTGACCTGCACGACGCAGGTCACCGTGTCGTCGACCAGGTAGGCGGGGTCGGCCTCGGGCAGCGGCTGGTGCACCAGCGAGGTTGTGTGGCCCAGCTTGGCCCACAGCTCCTCGGCGATGTGCGGCGCCAGCGGCGCGACCAGCAGCACCGCCTGCTCGGCCACCACGCGAGGCGTGCTGCCGCGCTTGACCAGGTAGTTGTTCAGCTCGGTGGCCTTGGCCACGGCCGTGTTGAAGCGCAGCCCGGTCAGGTCCCTGCGGATACCGTCGATGGCCTTGTTCAGGGCTCGCAGCGTCGCCTCGTCCGGCTCCTCGTCGGTGACGACGACCGCGCCGGTCTCCTCGTCCACGATGGTGCGCCACAGCCGCTGCAGGAAGCGGAAGGAGCCGACCACGGCCCGGGTGTCCCAGGGGCGGGACACGTCCAGCGGGCCCATCGCCATCTCGTACAGGCGCAGGGTGTCCACGCTGTACTCCTCGGTGACCTCCTCGGGGGCGACCACGTTCTTCAGCGACTTGCCGATCTTGCCGATCTCCCGGCTGACCTGCTCGCCCTGGTAGAACCAGGCCCCGTCGCGCTCTTCCACCTCGGCCGCCGGGACCGGGAAACCGCGCTCGTCGCGGTAGACCTGACCCTGGATCATGCCCTGGTTGAACAGCTTGTGGAACGGCTCCTTGGAGCTCACGTGGCCCAGGTCGAACAGCACCTTGTGCCAGAAGCGCGAGTACAGCAGGTGCAGCACCGCGTGCTCCGCGCCGCCCACGTACAGGTCCACGCCACCCGCCGGCTTGTCCGCGTCGGGCCCCATCCAGTAGCGCTCGTTGGTCGGGTCGACGATCTGCGCGTCGTTGTCCGGGTCGACGTAGCGCAGCTCGTACCAGCAGGAGCCGGCCCAGTTGGGCATGGTGTTGGTCTCGCGGCGGTACTTCCGGACGCCCTCGCCCAGCCCCAGGTCCAGCTCGACCGTGACCCAGTCCTCGCGGCGCGACAGCGGCGTCTCCGGGGAGGTGTCGGCGTCGTTCGGATCGAAGGTGCGCGGCGAGTAGTCGTCGATCTCGGGCAGCTCGACCGGCAGCATCGACTCGGGCAGCGGGTGCGCGACGCCGTCCTCGTCGTAGACGATCGGGAAGGGCTCGCCCCAGTAGCGCTGGCGGCTGAACAGCCAGTCACGCAGCTTGAAGTTGACGGTGCCCTCGCCGATGCCGCGCGCGGTCAGCCAGTCGGTGATGGTCTTCTTGGCGTCGACGACGCCCAGGCCGTCCAGCGAGACCTCGTCGTTGGCGGAGTTCACGATCGCCGCGTCGTAGGAGACAAAGGCGTCGTCCCACCCGGCTGGGTCGGTGCCGCGGCCGTCGCTCGGCTGGACGACGCAGCGCATCGGCAGGTTGAAAGCGCGCGCGAACTCGAAGTCGCGGTGGTCGTGGGCGGGGACGGCCATGATCGCGCCGGTGCCGTAGCCCATCAGCACGTAGTCGGCGATGAACACCGGGACCTGCTCGCCGCTGACCGGGTTGGTCGCGTACGCGCCGGTGAACACGCCGGTCTTGCTCTTGCCCTCGGTCTGCCGCTCCACCTCGGACTTGCCGGCGGCCTGCTTGCGGTACGCGGCGACGGCCTCGACGGGGGTGGCCTGGCCGCCGGTCCACTCGGCGGGCAGGTCGGCGGACGGCCAGACGGCCGGGACGATGGCGTCGACCAGCTCGTGCTCGGGGGCCAGCACCATGTAGGTCGCACCGAACAGGGTGTCAGGGCGGGTGGTGAAGACGGTGATCGAGGCGCCCTCGACACCGGTCACCTCGAAAGCGACCCGCGCGCCCTCACTGCGGCCGATCCAGTTGCGCTGCTGCAGCTTGATCGCGTCCGGCCAGTCCAGCAGGTCCAGGTCGTCGATCAGCCGGTCGCCGTACGCGGTGATCCGCATCATCCACTGGCGCAGGTTGGCCTTGAACACCGGGAAGTTGCCACGCTCGGAGCGGCCGTCGGCGGTGACCTCCTCGTTGGCCAGCACCGTGCCCAGGCCGGGGCACCAGTTGACCGGGGCCAGCTTGATGTAGGCCAGGCGGTAGTCGCTCAGCACCTCGCCGCGCTCGACGTCGCTCAGCTCGGCCCAGGTGCGGCCGTCGGGAGTGGCCTGCTCGCCGCGCTCGAAGCGGGCGACCAGCTCGGTGATCGGGCGGGCCTGGCCGGCCTCGGGGTCGTACCAGGAGTTGAAGATCTGCAGGAAGATCCACTGGGTCCACTTGTAGTACGACGGGTCGATCGTGGCGATCGACCGGCGCGAGTCGTGGCCCAGGCCCAGGCTGCGCAGCTGCTCGCGGTACCGGGTGATGTTCGCCTCGGTGGACACCCGGGGGTGTGTGCCGGTCTGCACGGCGTACTGCTCGGCCGGCAGGCCGAAGGCGTCGAAGCCCATCGTGTGCAGCACGTTGTGGCCGGTCATCCGCATGAAGCGGGCGTAGACGTCGGTGGCGATGAAGCCCAGCGGGTGTCCGACGTGCAGGCCCGCGCCCGAGGGGTACGGGAACATGTCCATGATGAAGGCGTGCGGACGCCCCGCGACCTCGCTGCCGTCGGCCAGGGCGCCGACCGGGTTGGGGGCGTCGAAGACGCGCTCACGCTCCCAGCGGTCCTGCCACTCGCTCTCGATCCGCGCCGCCAGCGCGGGGGTGTATCGGTACGCCTCGGGCGCCTCGGGTGTGGTCTCGCTCATCGTCCTCAGACTCCATCAGGGGTTCGGCCGGGCCGTACCGGACCCGTCCTCCAGCAGAACCGCGTACATCAGCAGCTCCGGAAGCTCCGGAAAACAGAAAGACCCCTCGCAGGAGGGGTCGCCACGCTGACTCCGGCCCTGTCCCACGGTTCTGTGGGGGTGGGCCGGTCCTGTCAGCGCGGCCGGCTAAGGAGCAGGCGCACGGATCGCATGGGCACAGGGTACCGCAGCGCTCGACCCGTCCGCCTGCCCCTTCCTCTTCTCCCGACGGCGGACGGGCTACCGCTGCGGGATGCTCGCGAAGCCGTGGGACACCGACTGGTACGACCGCAGGTAGCCCGGCGCGGGCGAGCCGACACCGGTCACGTCGTCGAAGCCGGGCACGGCCCGCAGCGAGGAGTCGTGGCCCATGGTGCGCAGCGAGACGTCCAGCCCGCCGGTGGCGTCGACGCCGTTGTGGAAGTCCACCCGGACCTGGGCGAGGCTGGTCGCGGCTCCGAGCGGGGTGTCCGTGACGTCGTGGAAGGCAGGGGTGCCGTAGAGCTGGTACAGCCTCGGGTTGGCGAAGCCGAGCGGTTTGCCGCCGGCCTGCTGGGCGAGGGCCTGGATTCCGGCGAAGACGGGCGACGCGAGACTCGTTCCGCCGATGCGGAACTCGCCGTAGCGGACCGTCCCGTCGGGCCAGGCCTGGGTCTGGCCGACGAGGAAGCCGGTCGCGGAGTCGGCCACGGCGGCGACGTCGGGAACCACACGGTGCTGTACCCCGTTCGTCGCGGCCAGCGCGTCCGGGACCACTCCGTGCTGGTAGACGGGCTGGAGCACGCGGGAGCTGGTCCCGCCGCCGGCGCCGGCGAGGAACGTCCCCGGCAACATGCCCCAGCTCGTGCCGTCGTTCGACAGCTTGGCGGAGTCAGTGCCCCAGCCCGTCTCGAAGCGGTAGTCGCCGTTCTGGTCCAAGGCCAGCGAGGTGCCGCCGACTGCGGTGACCCAGGGCAGCGAGGCGGGCATGTCGGACTGCCGGGTGCCGGTGGCGGCGACATCGTCGCCCTGGTCCCCGCTGGAGACGTAGAAGCCGACGCCCTCGGCCGCGCCGCGCTTGAACAGGGCGTCGTAGACCGGGTCGGCGGCCGGGTCGCTGTCGCCCTCCGGCTCGCCCCAGGAGTTGCTGACAATGTCCGCGAGCCGCTTGTCCACGATGGTGGTGAGGGCGTCCATCAGGTCGGAGTCGGAGCAGGAGGCCGCGCCGACGTAGACGATGCCCGCCTGCGGGGCGACGCCGTGCACGGCCTCCACGTCCAGCGTCTGCTCGCCGTACCAGCCGGAGGCACCGCAGCCGTTGGGGAACCTCTCACTCCTCGGTGCGGTGTTGGTCCAGACCGCGGGGTCGATGCGGATGAGCTGGCCCTTGCGGTAGGGCGCGTCGCCGTGTGCGGAGGCGTACGCGGTGGTGTCCGCGCCGAGCGTGGGCGAGTCGTAGGCGTCGACGACGGCGACGGTGACCCCGGCGCCGGTCAGGCCGGTGCCGGCGGCGCCGTAGGCGCGACGCAGCTGGGTACCGGTGTAGCCGCGGAGCGCGAAGGGCTGGACCTGCCCGTAGGCGGGGGGGTAGGCGCTCGCCGGCGAGGATCCGAAGTAGTCGGAGAAAGGACCGGAGTTGACGTAGGCCAGGGCCGGCCCCGGCAGCAGGTCACGGCGGCCCGAGGTCTCGGCCCGGCCGCCGGCGGGGCGGGCAGCGTCGGGGCGGGCAGCGTCGGGGCGGGCGCTGGCGGGGCGGGCGCTGGCGGGGCTGGCGCTGGCGGAACGGACGTTGTCCGGTCGGGCCTGGTGCGGGGCCGTGTCCAGGCCGGTGATCGACAGCACCGCCGAGGCGATGGAGGCCGGCACGCTGGCCGGCGCGGCCGGCGCGGTGAAGCTGCGGTCTCCCTTGCGGAACGAGTGCAGCGTGGTCCCGAAAGCACGCGACACCGCCCGGGCGTCACCCTGGACAGCCACGTAGTGCGCGGTGGTGCCGACGATCCGGAAGCCTGCGGAGGTCAGCCAGCCGCGCACCGCGTCCGTCTGCTTCCTGGTGGCACCGAAACGCTCGCTGACCTGGCGGGCGCTCAGATAGTGGCCGTAGGAGGGGGAGCGCGGGTCGGAGACCGCCCGGGCGAACGCGTCGAGACCGGCCGGGTCGCGCCCCGCCAGGTACACCCGTGCGCTCACCGGAGCGGTCGGGGCGACCGCGCCCCGGTCCGCGGAGGGGGCGGCCCACCCGGGGAGCGTGCTGGGCAGCGGCACCCGTGCCGGGAGCGACTTCGCCCCTGCGGGGCCGCCCAGGACCACCCCCGACAGCAGCAGCGGAACCGCCAGGAGTGCTGCCGTACCGGCCCTCGACCGGGACCTGCTGAAACGCATGGGACACCTCTCTGATTGGGCTCACTTTGTGTGATCCATGCGCAACCGTTCGAGGTGTCAGGCAGGACTGCCGCCGATCGCCGGAGGAAGAGCTGGTTATTCATCAGTTCGGGTCGATTGAGCGGCACAATGGCATGGCGCTCGCTCGGCTGCGCGAAACCGCAGTCGCTCGGGTGCGCGAACCGTAGGCCACGACACTCACCTCCGTACGGGGTTTCGCAGGACTCGCCGGGCGTCTCACCTACCCCGGCTAGCATCACGGCCAGATCACGATTCGGGGCCCTGCATCACCGCATGACGAGTCGGAGGCCGAACGATGACCGCCCGCAACAGGCGTACCGCACGATCGCTGTCCCTGCCGTTCCCGCTGTTCCTGGTCCTGGTGTGCGCCGCCGTCACCATCGGCGCCACCTCGCTCCGGGCGCTCAGCGGCAGCGGAACCCCCTCCATGAGCGGGGCGCTCGCCGGAACGGCCGGGCGGGTGATGGCGTTCCTCGACTACTTCGCCGGGGTATTCACTCTGCTCTCGCTGACCGCCGCCGTCGTCTGCGGCCTTGCCGCGACCGACCGGCTCGTGCTGAGCATCCGTCAGCGGGTCGCGATGCAGTCCGTGCACCGCGCCACCTCGGTGGCGGCGCTGGGGTTCCTGGTCACGCACATCGCCGTCAAGGTGGCCGAGCAGGACGCCAGTCCGCTCACGGCCATACTCCCGTTCGGCGGCGGCGCGACCTTCGCCGTGAGTCTGGGCACGATCGCTGCGGACCTGCTGGTCCTGACGGCGGCGACCGGCGCCGTACGAGGCCGGTTCGCGGGCAGCCGCCGACCGTGGCTGTGGCGGGTGCTGCACGGCGGCGCGTACGCCTGCTGGCCGATCGCGCTCGCGCACGGGCTGACGGCGGGCCGGGCCGCGGCAGTGTGGGTGCTGTGGAGCTACGGGCTGTGCGCCGCCATGGTGGGGCTCGCCCTGCTGATACGGCTGCTCGGCGCCGCCGGACGCGGCTCCGCCCGGCGCCGGACCGAGCGGACCCTGCGAGCGTACGAGCCCGCGCCGGGCTTCGCCGCACGCACCGCGCGAGAGGTGCGGGTCGGGTCGGACCGGGAACGGGAGCAGGAGCCGGTCACGCTCGCGACCTCGGCCCCGCTCGGTGCGGAACCGACCGTGGCGATCCCCTACGCGGAGTTCGCCGAGTTCGCCGAGGCAGCCGAGCTCAGCGCACCGCAGCAGGGGTACCAGCCGGAACCCCGCTACCAGGAACCGCAGCCGGAGCCCCAGTTCCAGTTCCAACCGGAGCAGCAGCCCCAGCCCCAGGCTCAGCCGCAGTACCAGCCGCAGTACCAGCCCCAATTCGAGCCCCAGTTCCAGCAGGAGCCCCAGTTCCAGCAGGAGTACCAGCCCCAGTACGCGTACGCCTACCCGGCGGCACCCTCGCCGTCCCCCTCCCCCTGGTCGGGCGAGGCCCAGGCGCGGCCGCATCCGGCGCTGGCCGAGACCCCGCCGCACGGCTTCGCCGTCCCCGGCGACCTGATCGCCGCGGGCTACGCCCCCGGTCCGGCGCCGGCTCCCGGCGGCGTGCCCGACTGGCTGGACGACAGCGGCGTCTGGGGCGCCCTCACCTGGGACACTCCGCCGCACGGCATCCCGGTCCAGGCCATGGCCGCATCGGGCTACCCCGCCTATCCGGCGGATCCCGCCTACCCGGGCCAGGCATACCCCGGATACCCCGGCTACCCGGGATCCGCGCAGGAACACGGCGGCGGCTGGTGAATGTCCCCGAGGTACTGCGACTCGGCCCCGCACGCCTCACCTCGGGGCTCGACCAGCATGCGCGACTGGACCTGACGGACCATCGCACCGCGCACGGCCCGCTGCCCCGCGTCGACCGGGCCGGACTGCTGGAACTGGCCGAGCGGATCGACCTGCGCGGTCGGGGCGGAGCCGGCTTCCCGTTCGCCCGCAAGGCCCGCGCCGCGCTCGCCACCTCGGACCGCACCGGCAAGCCTCTGGTCATCGTCGTCAACGCCACCGAGGGCGAGCCGGCCAGTGCCAAGGACCGGATGCTGCTGGCCCGCACCCCGCATCTGATCCTGGACGGCGCCTGCCTCGCCGCCGCGGCGTTCGGCGCCGAGGAGATCGTGGTCGGCGTGGGCGCCGAAGGCCCCGGAGAGACCTCCATGCCGCGCGCCGTGGCGGAGCGGGAGAGCGCGGGCGAGAACGGCGCGGCAACCCTGCTCCCCTGCCCGGTCCGCGTGATGTGCCTTCCGGAGCGCTTCGTCGCGGGCGAGTCGGGCGCACTCATCCGCGGCATCTCCGGGCTGCCCGCGGTGCCGCCGGCCCGCAAGGCGCGGGCCACCGACGGCGGGGACGCCGGGGTACGCGGCCGTCCCACGCTGCTCTCCAACGCCGAGACCTACGCCCAGCTCGCCGTCGCCGCCCGGCTCGGGCCGGACGCCTACGCGGTCGTCGGCACCTCGGCCGAGCCCGGCACCGTCCTGCTCACCCTCACCCGCGCCGACCTGCCCCCGCTGGTGGTCGAAGTCCCTGCTGGTGCGCGGATGGGCGTGGTCCTGGACGCCTGCGGCATCGAGCCCGGACAGGGACTGCTCGTCGGCGGCTACCACGGCGCCTGGCTCAGGCCCCAGGACGCCGCGCACGCGCCGCTGTCCCGCGCGGGTCTCGCCGCCGCCGGCGGCACGTTCGGCGCGGGCGCGGTGCTGTCGCTGCCCAACGACACCTGCCCGATCGGCGAGGTCGCCAGGGTCGCGAGCTGGCTCGCCACCCAGTCCGCCGGGCAGTGCGGCCCCTGCCGCCTGGGCCTGCCGAACGCCGCCGACGCCCTGGCCCAGCTCGCCACCGCAGGCGGGGGCCCGTCCGCCCTGGACGAGGCCCGGCGCACCATCTCCGCCGTGAGGGGCCGGGGCGCCTGTGCGCATCCCGACGGGACGGCCCGGTTCATCCTCTCCGCGCTTGCGGTCTTCGCCGACGACCTGGCCGTCCACGAGTCGGGGCGCGGTTGCGGCCGCCCGGTGCGGGGCCTGCTGCCGCTCCCCGGCGAGACCGGCTCCGCACTGCCGGCGCCGGCTGCGGGAACGGAGGCCGCACTGGAGGTGGACTGGGCCCGCTGTGACGGACACGGCCTGTGCGCCGCGCTCGCGCCCGAACTGATCACCCTCGGCCCGCACGGATACCCCGTGATCGGCACCACACCGATCGCGCCCTGGCTGGAGCACGGCGCGCGCCGAGCGGTGAACCAGTGCCCGGCGCTGGCGCTGCGGCTCACCAGACGGGACTAGACGGGACTGGACGGAACGGCGCCGGCTGGAGGGCTGAAAGGGCTGGGCGGAACGACGATGGGCCCGACATCCGCGGATGTCGGGCCCATCGTGATCTGTGGAGCTACGGGGAATTGAACCCCGGACCTCTTGCATGCCATGCAAGCGCTCTACCAACTGAGCTACAGCCCCAGACGGCCGCACTGCGGTTCCCCGCGGCGACGTCGCCTACTCTACACGCTCCACAACGCGGCCCACCAATCACTTGTCCCGCCTCCGACCTGCGAGGTCGGCGGCGGGACAAGCACGGCGGGACAAGCGCAACTGGCTGGTGGCCAACCCCGGCATGCCGGGGTTGGCCCACACCCACGACCAGCGGAGACAAACAGGCCGCCTCCGGCTCTCCCGGTAGGGAGAAGGGCCGGAAACGGCCTGGATTCCTGTGGAGCTACGGGGAATTGAACCCCGGACCTCTTGCATGCCATGCAAGCGCTCTACCAACTGAGCTACAGCCCCGTGCCAGCTTTTCGATTGTCCTACGTGGAGTGTCCTACGTGGAGCTACGGGGAATTGAACCCCGGACCTCTTGCATGCCATGCAAGCGCTCTACCAACTGAGCTACAGCCCCGCTGTTCTGCTGTTGTGCGAACGAGGAAGACTTTAGCGGCAGGGGGGCCGAACTGCGAAATCCGGCCCCGTCCCCTCGGGTGTCCCTCAGGTGTCGTCCCCGATCACCGGTTCCGGCAGCGTCCCCGCGTTGTGCTCCTGCAGCCGCCAGCCACGCGCGCCCTCCCCGAGCACCGACCAGCAGCAGTTGGAGAGCCCGCCCAGCGCCTCCCAGTTGGAGGAGTCGAGGCCGAGCATCCGGCCGATGGCCATCCTGATCGTGCCGCCGTGGCTGACCACGACCAGGGTGCCCCGGTCGGGAAGCTTCTTCACGGCGTCCAGGACCACGGGCACGGCCCGGTCGGCGACCTCGGTGCCGAGCTCGCCACCGCCCCTGCGGACCGGTTCGCCGAGCTTCCACGCCCGGTACTCCTCGGCGTGCAGCGCCTGGATCTCCTGATTGGTCAGCCCCTGCCAGGTCCCGGCGTAGGTCTCACGCAGGCCCGGATCGTGGACGACCTCGAGACCCGTCACCGCGGACAGCTCCGCGGCGGTCGCCGCGGCACGCTGCAGGTCGGAGGCGATGACCGCGTCCGGGCGGAGTGCGGCGAGCAGCCTGGCGGCGCGCTGCGCCTGGGCGATCCCGGCGTCGGTCAGCGGAATGTCGGTACTGCCCTGGAAGCGGTTCTCCAGGTTCCATGAGGTCTGGCCGTGCCGCCAGAAGACGACACGCCGACCGCGCACGCTCCCGTTCAGCGCATGCTCCGATCAGCCTCGGCCTGCAGCACGGCCTCCACGTGGTCGAACTCGTTGGGCTCGCGGACGTACTCCTCGTCCTCGCCGCGGTTGCGGCTGGCGACGGCGTCCTCGGGCAGGCCGATCTCGGGGCAGTCCTTCCACAGCCGCTCCAGGCCGTAGTAGGAGCGCTCCTCGGAGTGCTGGACGTGGACCACGATGTCGAGGTAGTCCAGCAGGATCCAGCGGCCCTCGCGCTCGCCCTCGCGGCGCACCGGCTTGGCCTGGAGCTGCTTCGCGAGCTCCTCCTCGATGCCGTCGGCGATGGCCTTCACCTGGCGGTCGTTCGGGGCGGAGGCCAACACGAAGGCGTCGGTGATGGCGAGGACGTCGCTGACGTCAAAGGCAATGATGTTGTGGGCCAGCTTGTCTGCTGCCGCCTGGGCGGCAGTGGTGACAAGTGCTACGGCCCGGTCAGTCGCGGTCACAGGATGCTTTCGGTTCGGGGACACAGGTACCCTCCAGGATCTCATGGACGGCCGACAGCCCGCTCCGGCGTTGTTTCCCGCCCGGAGCGGGCTGTGTCCGACGCTATCCCTGAGCGGCGGGAAATCCGCCGGTCAACCCTTGTAGTCCTTGCCCAGGACGACCAACAGGTCCACCGTCTGCGTGATCGTGACCTTCCTCACCACGGTCGACGGCAGTCCCAGATCCTGGGCCAGCTGCTTGGCGTCGGGGGCGCGGGCGTCGTCGGTGTAGCCGATCGTCGTGGTGCTCTGGGTGGACCCCGACTTGGGCATGCCGGGGACGAGCGTGAAGCCGCCGTTGAGCACGGCCGCGTCGGCGAGGTTGATCTTGTTGGTGGTGCCGGTGGCGTCGGTCAGACCCACCCGGGCGACCGTCGCGCCGCCCTTGCTGCTCACGGTTCCGCCGAGCAGCTGCTTGACCATGTCCCCGGCGCCGCTCCCGAGCGTGCCGTCCGGTTTCACGGCGAGGGTCTGGGTGGCGTAGTTGCCGCCGACCGCGTCCTTGGACAGGGTCGCGAGCAGCCCGCCCAGCGTGGCGTCGGGCAGCGAGGGGTCGGGCACCGCGCCCATCCTGGTGATGTCCGTCGCGGCACTGGCCGGGTCCTGGGGCAGCGCCCGGATCAGGCCCTGGAGCACCTGCCCGAAGCGGGCCAGCTGGGCGCCGGAGTTCTCACCCTTGGCCTGGTACGTGGCGTAGGCGATGGCGGCGGCTCCGGTGAGGAGGCCCTTGCCCTGGCTGACCAGGGCCTTGCCGTTCTGCATGATCGTCGTATCGGCGTCCACGGTGATCCCGCCCAACTGGTCCACCAGCACCTGCAGGAAGGAGGTGTAGAGGCCCCAGGTCGCAGTCACGTCGGTGCCGAGCACGGTGTTGAGCCCGTCGCGAGTGGCGGCGTTGCCCTGGGCGTCCACGGATGAGCTGAGGGTCACCGTGGCGCCGCCGCCGTTCGTGGGCACACCGAGGGTGCCGGGAAGCAGCAGCGTGCTGCCCTTGCCCGTGCCGGGGTCGGAGACCAGCAGCGCGGTGTAGACGTTCTTGTTGAGGTCGTGCAGGTGGATCGCGATGACCTGGCGCTTGGTGGACACGGCGACGGCGGCACTGGTGGCTCCGAACAGGCTTCCCTTGGCCCAGAGGTAGCCCGCGCCGCCGACCAGGAGCAGGACCAGTACGACCGCGAGGGCGATGCCCCGGCTGCGGAGCTTTCTGCGGCGCTCGTCGCGCCGCTCGCCGCGGGTCTCGCTGAACTTCAGCCAGTCGATGACGTCCTCGGACTCCTCCGCGTCGTCGACGAAGGTGAACTCCTCGGTGCCGTAGCCCGGCGCACCGGGGGCCGGGCTGGGCGCGGGGCCTCGGGACGGCGGGGCCGGCCGCGCGGAGGCGGCTCGCGGGGGCGGAGCCTGGGTCGGGAACGGAGCGGGGGGCTGCTGCGCGGTGTACTGGCCGGTGTCGTAGCCCTGGAAGTCCTGGGCCGGGTAGGCCTGCGGTTGCTGCTGCGGGTGCGGCTGCTGCGGGGCGTACGGGTACTGGTAGCCCGGCTCCGGGTACTGCTGCGGCTGCGGCTGCCCGTAGGGGTCGTAGCCGTAGCTGTCGTAACCGGGGGCCGGGACTGTGTACTGACCGGTGTCGTACACCTGCTCCTGCGGGTACTGCTCATAGCTGTACTGCTGCGGCACGCCCCCGTACGGGGCGGCCGGCGGCTGCCCCCACTCGTCCTGCTGCTGCTGTGGCTCCTGAGGCCACGCTTCTCCCCCCGGTCCCCTGCGATCTGCGGTTCCGGTCACGCCGCCCCTATCCCTGGTCCCTTGCTGTGTCCGGCCTGCGGCTCCAGATAGAGCCTGCGCTTGTCGATGTAGCGCACCACTCCGTCCGGAACCAGGTACCAGACCGGCTCGCCCCGGGCGACCCGCAGTCGGCAGTCGGAGGAGGAGATGGCCAACGCGGGCACCTCCACCAGGGACACACCGCCCGCAGGCAGACCGGGATCCGTCAAAGTGTGCCCCGGACGGGTCACTCCGATGAAGTGCGCGAGGTCAAAGAGTTCCTCGGCGTTGCGCCAGGAGAAGATCTGGGAGAGGGCGTCCGCCCCGGTGATGAAGAAGAGGTCCGCGTCGGCGTGCTCGGCGCGGAGGTCCCGCAGGGTGTCCGTGGTGTAGGTCGGGCCCTTGCGGTCCACGTCGATCCGGCTCACCGAGAACTGCGGGTTGGACGCGGTGGCGATGACCGTCATGAGATAGCGGTCCTCGGCCGGGGAGACCGGCCGGCCGCCCTTCTGCCACGGCTCGCCCGTCGGCACGAAGATCACCTCGTCGAGGTGGAACTGGCTCGCGACCTCGCTGGCGGCGACCAGGTGTCCATGGTGGACGGGGTCGAATGTGCCGCCCATGACGCCGAGGCGCTTCTTCACCGGCCCGTATCCGGGCTCAGCCTGCTCTCCCATGGGCAGTCACCCTACGCGAGCCCGGAGACGAACGGATGTCGGAGCCCCGGGCCGGACAGGTCCGCTGCCTGTCCGGGAGCCTCGCGGACGCTGCCGAAGGCTCGTCCCTAGCGGTCCTTGTTGAAACGCGTCGTCAGGAAGAGCAGGACGAGCAGCACCAGGAGCGCGCCACCGCCGGTGAACAACGGGTTGAGGCTGCTGTGGTTGTCGTTGCCCTCGGCGAGCAGGGCGAGGGCCGGAGCGGTGGCGTGGAGGCTCATCGGTGGCGGGACCTTCTGGTGAGGAGGCGTGTAGGGGCCTGGACCGACCGGCAGTTGGGGGGGCGTCGCGCGCCGATGGCTCTCGCCCCCCGACTGCCGGTCGGGCTTAGACCGACCGGCAAATGGAGGGCGGCGTCGCGGGCCGATGGCTCTCGCCCAGACGGCTTCTCCTCAGTCGCCAGGGCTCCGCCATGGCTCCTTCGTCGGCACCGCCTGGACTCGGCCCTCGACCCGCTCCTTCCTCCACCCTCCATTTGCCGGTCGGTCTTAAACGTGCTCATGCTACGGCCAGGCCCCCGGCAACCGCGCGGCGGCTCCACGCGTCTGACTCCGTGTGCGTTTATCGGCGGCAGCCGCTATTGGCGGTAGCCGCGCAGCAGGACGACTGCCAGCAGGACGACGCCCACGACCGAGGCGATGACGATGATCCGCAGGAACATCCCCGGACCACTGCCGTCGGAGATGGCGGCGAGCTGCTGCAGAGCGGTGGTGGTACGCATGGGGTGGGACTCCTCAGAGGAACGGCCGGACAACTCAGGTTAGACCGGGCGCGCGCATGAGGAGTCGGCGGGATCGACGGTGGGTTGTCGTGGTCCCGGCGTAGTGTGACAAGCAAGGCGCATTGGGGACGAGCGGCAGCAGTCAGGGACGACAAACGACAGGATGGCGGGGGACGGCACGCGAGCCGGGGCCCGTCGTCGACCGGGAGGAAGCAGCCAGATGACCCAACCTACCGACAGCAGCGTGCCGAGCCGCAACCGCAAGCGCTTCCCCGGCATCTCCACCCGGGCCTGGGAGCACCCCGCGGACCGCTCCGCGTTGGTCGCGCTCCGCAAGCTGAGCGGCTTCGACGACATCCTCAAGAAGCTCGGCGGCCTGGTCTCCGAGCGTGCCGTGCGGCTGATGTTCCTGGCCTCGGCCGTGCGCAGCTCCGAGCGCCAGTTCGCGCATCTGCACGACATGGTGCGCGACGCCGCGTACATCCTGGACCTGGAGAAGGTCCCGCCGCTCTACGTCACCCAGGACCCGATGCCCAACGCCATGTGTATCGGCATGGACGCCCCGGTGATCGTGGTGACGACCTCGCTGGTCGAGCTGCTCGACGAGGAGGAGATGCGGGCCGTCATCGGTCACGAGGTCGCACACGCGATGTCCGGGCACGCCGTGTACCGGACCATGCTGCTCATCCTCACCAACCTCGCCAGCAAGATCGCCTGGATCCCGCTCGGCAACATCGCCATCCTGGGCATCATCACCGCGCTCAAGGAATGGTTCCGCAAGTCGGAGATCTCCTGTGACCGGGCCGGGCTGCTGGTCGGCCAGGATCTGCAGGCGTCGATGCGCGGCCTGATGAAGCTGGCCGGCGGTCACCACCTGCACGAGATGAACACCGACGCGTTCCTGGAGCAGGCCGAGGAGTACGACCGCGCCGGGGACCTCCGGGACGGTGTGATAAAGCTGCTGCAGCTGCTGCCGCAGACCCACCCGTTCGTGGCCGTGCGCGTGCAGAAGCTCAAGAAGTGGGCTGAGAGCGACGAGTACAGCTCCATCATGGCCGGGGCCTACCCGCGCCGGCAGCAGGACGGCGACGCCTCGGTCGGCGACCAGGTCAAGGCGGCGGCGGACTCCTACGCGCAGTCCTTCAAGGACACCAAGGACCCGCTGATGGGTCTGATCCGCGATGTCGCGGGCGGCGCCGGCGACATCGGCGGCAAGCTGCGGGACGTCTTCGCCGGGCGGAGCACCGAGCCCCGCGGCGCCGAGGAGCCCCCGGCCGAGTCCGGCCCGGCACAGGGCTGACGACGCATCACGCGCATGGACGGGCCGACGCCACGAGGGAGACTCCCCTCAGAGCGTCGGCCCGCTCAGCACCCCGCAGACCGCCCAGGCCGGGCGGGTGCGGTCGAAGGGGTCGATGCTGGGCCCGGGCACCGGTGCCGGGCTCGCCGCCGCGGCGCCGGTCCGGCTGCCGGTGCTGGGCTTCACGGAGGTAGCGGGAGCCGCGGCGGGCTGCGGGAAGATCGGCTGGAGGAACCGGCTGACGTCGCCGTCGCAGGCCATCGGACCCGCCTGGACCACCGAGTCGGAGAGCTCCAGCCGGCCGGCGCCCAGGTCCGCCGGAGTGATCAGGTAGCGGATCTCGCGGCGCACCGAGAACAGCACGACGGGCTGCTGGGGGGCTGCCGCCGCCGTACTCGCCCCGGCCTGCGGGGTCGCGGAGGCGGAACCCGACGTCAGTGACCCCGCCGCCGGCGATCCGGGCGCCGGTGACCCCGCCGCCGATGATCCGGGCGCCTGCGTCGGCGCTGCCGGGGTCAGCGCGTAGACGAAGGTGTGGTCACTGACCAGCTCCAGCGCGCCGGAGTCCAGCTCACGATAGGTGATCTTGCCGAGGGCCCGGATCTGCTGGCCCGGCGCGAGTCGCACCTGCTTCGGATTGAAGCGGACCAGCCACCCTGTCGCCTCGTGCCGGCGGTCGTCCTCGGGGGCGGACAGGCTCTGGTCGAACTGGCCGTACTGGCCCGGCGCCAGCAGGCCGCGCACCGAGTCGGCCTGGCCGCCCATCAGCACGTCGGCGTTGAGCGAGGACGCCTCCAGGTACTTCTGGACCATCGTCAGCGCCTGCAGGACCTGCTCCCGGCTGAAGTGCGCGGTGTGGCCCGGGTTCGGCAGCAGCAGCCCCGCGGTGCCCACCGGGTAGTCCTGGAGCGGGCTCCCGGAGAAGGACCCGGGCGAGACGGAGGCGGACGCCGAGGGCGAGGCCGAGGAACTCGCGCCGGCAGACCCCGACGCACCGGTGGACGCCGAGGCCGAGGGGGTTCCGCTTCCGGTCGCGGGCGAGCCGGCCGGGGAGGAACCGACCGAGGCGGAGGGCACCGCCCCGGTGGGGATCCCGGCGGCTCCCGGCTGCAGCGGGATCACCGTGATGCTGAGCTCGGCCGCGCTTCCCCCCGCCTGCGGGTAAGGATGCTTGGTCCCCAGGTAGACAGCTGCGGAGAAGGCCAGGGCGATCAGCAGCATCAGCGCGAGCGCCTGCCGGGGCAGGCCACCAGCGCGCAGCCCGCGCCGCCGGATCGGTCGGGTTCCCGCGGTCATCCGCTCCCGGGCCGAGAGCTCCTGGATCCGAGCAGCTCTGACGAACGACTCGTCGAACACGACGGATCGGAACTCGTCCTCGCCCCCGGAACCGCCCTCGGGCGCGCCCTCCGGGGGCTCTGCCCGGCCACCCATGACTCAAGGGTAAGTCGCCCTGCGGAGAGTGAAGAGCCCTCAGGGGTCAAGTTCTGCCCCCGATTTGACCTTGTCCTGGATGAGCGGCCCCGCGAGCGCTCCGCGACGGCGGAACTCATCACTCTCCTGGCGACATATGGGACATAACGCCCAGGAAATCAGAGCGCGTTGAGATATTGCTCACTCAATGTCCGGCAGTCACCGTTCGTACGGATCCGGCCTGTACAGATCCGGCCTGTGCGACTCCGGCCTGTGCGGACACCGCGGCCGCGGACGCCGCGGTGCTGCCGCCGGTGCCCGTGCTCGGCCGCTGCAGGGGCTGGTGCCCCGGCGCGGCGCCCCGGTAGACCGCAGCGGCGGCCACCAGGATCGCGAGCACCCCGATCACCACCAGCATCACCCGGGCGACGACGCGCTGCCAGCGTCCGGGGACAGCCTGGTGCCGTCCACGACGCCCGTCGAAGGAGCCGCTCCCGTACCCGGCCTGCCTCGGCGAGCCGGTCCGAGCCGCCTGGGACCCGGAACCGCTCAGACTGGCGCGGCCGCGCCGCCGCGCGCCCGCCCGTAGGGCCAGCAGGCGTTCCTCCGCCGAGGGCTCGTGTATCAGCGCGGCGAGGACGAACGCCTCGTCGAGGACCAGACCCTCGAAGACGTCGAAGACGGCCGAGCCGTCGGTGTCGTCCGACGAGCCGTGCAGGTCCTCTGGACCGCCGGTGTCGGGTTCGTCGGCGCTGGGCTCACCGGCACCAGCGCTTGCGTCGAAGCCATCGGGATTCACGGGACCCCCCAGGTCGGGTCACACCTCTGGAAGAAGAGCCTAGCGCCGTGCCCACGACTTGTCTGTGGTTCCCGGCGGCGGCCCGGTCCGTCTGACGACCCGGGGAGCGACCGCGCTCCCTGGGTCGTCAGCCGCGCAGGTGCCCGTCACCGGTGACGATGTACTTGGTGGAGGTCAGCTCGGGCAGCCCCATCGGGCCGCGCGCGTGCAGCTTCTGGGTGGAGATGCCGATCTCCGCGCCGAAGCCGAACTGGCCGCCGTCGGTGAACCGGGTCGAGGCGTTCACCGCGACCGTCGCGGCATCCACCAACTGGGTGAACCGGCGGGCGGCGGCCTGAGAGGTCGTCACGATCGCCTCGGTGTGCCCGGACGACCACAGCCGGATGTGCGCCACCGCCGCCTCCAGCGAGTCGACGACCCCGGCCGCGATGTCGTAGGACAGGTACTCGGTCTCCCAGTCCTCGACCGTCGCCGGGACCACCGTGGCCTTGGAGTCGTCCGCGTAGGCGAGCACCCGCTCGTCGCCGTGCACGGTCACGCCGGCGGCGGCCAGGGCGTCCAGCGCCAGCGGCAGGAACGCGTCCGCGACATCCCGGTGCACCAGCAGCGTCTCCGCCGCGTTGCAGACGCTGGGCCGCGACGCCTTGGAGTTGATCAGGATCTCCACCGCCATCGCCAGGTCGGTCTGCGCGTCCACGTAGACGTGGCAGTTCCCGGTTCCGGTCTCGATGACCGGCACGGTCGACTGCTCGACGACGGTACGGATCAGCGACGCACCCCCGCGCGGGATCAGCACGTCCACCATGCCCCGGGCCCGCATCAGCTCCTGCACGGACTCACGGCTCTCCCCCGGCACCAGTTGGATGCAGTCGGCGGGCAGCCCCGCGCCACCGACGGCGTCGCGCAGCACCTCCACCAACTTCCGGTTGGACGCGTACGCGGAGGACGAGCCGCGCAGCAGCACCGCGTTTCCGGACTTCAGGCAGAGCGCCGCCGCGTCGACGGTGACATTGGGCCTGGCCTCGTAGATGATCCCGACCACGCCCAGCGGTACCCGTACCTGGCGCAGGTCGAGACCGTTGGGGAGAGTGGACCCCCGGACGATCTCGCCCACCGGGTCGGGCAGCCCCGCGACGTGCCGCACGTCTGCGGCGATCGCGGCGACGCGCTCCCGGTTGAGTGTCAGCCGGTCGATCACCGACTCGCTGGTGCCCGCCTCACGGGCCCGCTCCACGTCCTCGGCGTTTGCCTCGATGATCTCGCGGGTGCGGACCACGAGCGCGTCGGCGATGGCGAGCAGCGCCTCGTCCTTGGGCGTGCGCGGCAGCGGCGCGAGCTCGGCGGCTGCGGCCTTGGCCCGGTAGGCGGCCTGCAGCACGGGCGACTGCGGCAGCGGGGAGGGCAGGTCCGGTGACGGGAACGCAGTCAACGGGGCGTCGTTCACCGGGGACGCGGGGTCGGGGCAGCTGCTCATGGCGGCAAGCCTAGCCTTCGGACGAGGAACGCAGGCCGACCCTTCCGTGGAGTGAGATCCACCGGAGGCGGCCACGCGCCAGGGCCGGTCCGGCCGACAGTCGCGAGCGGGCATCAGCGGCTCCGCCGCGGGGCGCAACGCTGTCTGCTGCGGTGCCTCGCAAGGCGGCGGAGCACCCTTCGTAGCGGCGCTACCAGGGCGGTGCAACGCGGCGAGGTGCCGTCACGCGGCGGAGCCGCATGGTGTCCCTGCGGCGGTGGGCGCCCGCGAAGATCGACCGGACAGACCCTAGTACGGGTGGACTCCGCCCAGGAAGGCGGGCGACTCGCCGTACCCCTCGGCGATCCGCTTGTGATAGGTGGGACGGTCCACCACCTCCAGGCCGACGATCTCCCACGGCGGCAGATTCGCGCTGGCCTTGTGCTCGCCCCAGAGCCGCAGCGCCATCGCCGCCGCGTCGTGGAGGTCCTCGGCCTGCTCCCAGTAGCGGATCTCGCCGTGGTCGGCCGCATAGCGGGCGGTCAGGAAGGGCGTATGGTCGTGAGCCAGCTGTTCGAGTCCGCGCTTGAGTTCGGTCAGCGGCGTGGCCCGGCCCGCCACGCTCAGCACCACATGCCAGAGACGGGTGCGGCCCCCGTCCTCCTCGGCGGAAGCGGAAGCTGCCGAGCCGAAGGCCGAGGCAGGGGCGTCCGGAGGCGTCCGGGTGGCGCGCACGACTCGCGACGCGCCCCCTTCGATGCTGGTGAGCACGGGATCCACCGAACCCACGGGTCGCGCCCCTTGGCGTCTGCGTCCCACCGGCGGCCTCCTGTCGGTGATCTCAGTCGGTCATGTCACTGCAGGCAGAGCCGCCCCGCGCCCCCCGGCGACCGGTCCGGACCCGCCCAGCTCGGGAACATCGCCGTCAGGCAGTGCCCAGCGCCGAGGGGAGCACCACCAGGTCGTCGCGGTGCACCACCTCACGCTCGTACGCGGGGCCAAGCTCCCGTGCCAGTTCCCGCGTCGACCGCCCCAGCAGCCGGGGAAGCTCCCTCACATCAAAGTTGACCAGCCCCCGGGCGACGATGTTGCCGTTTTCGTCAAGAAGGTCCACCGGATCGCCGGCGGCGAACTCGCCCTCAACTCCGGTGACTCCTGCGGCAAGCAGCGACGTACGCCGTTCGACCACGGCCCGGACCGCGCCCGCGTCCAGCCGGACCGCTCCGCGCGGGGCGCTCGCGTGCTCCAGCCACAGCAGCCGGTCGGCCGAGCGGCGACCGGTCCGGTGGAACAAGGTGCCGGTCTCGCGGCCGGCCAGGGCGTCGGCCGCGTGCCGGGCGGCGGTGAGGATCACCGGGATGCCCGCGCCGGTGGCGATCCGGGCCGCGTCCACCTTGGTCACCATGCCGCCGGTGCCGACCCCGGCCTTGCCCGCGCTGCCGATCTCGATCCCGGCCAGGTCCTCAGGACCGCGCACCTCCACGATGCGGTTGCTGCCTGGCTTGCTCGGGTCGCCGTCGTACAGTCCGTCCACGTCCGAGAGCAGCACCAACAGGTCGGCCCGGACCAGGTGGGCGACGATCGCGGCCAGGCGGTCGTTGTCGCCGAACTTGATCTCGGCGGTGGCGACCGTGTCGTTCTCGTTGACGACCGGCACCGCCCCCATCACCAGCAGCTGCTCCAGCGTGCGGTAGGCGTTGCGGTAGTGCGCCCGCCGACTGGCGTCCTCCGCGGTGAGCAGCACCTGCCCGACCCGCAGCCCGTAGCGGGCGAAGGAGGCGGTGTACCGGGCGACCAGCAGGCCCTGGCCGACGCTCGCCGCCGCCTGCTGCCGGGCCAGGTCCCTCGGCCGGCTGTCCAGCCCCAGAGGCGCCAGCCCGGCCGCGATGGCCCCGGAGGAGACCAGCACGATCTCGGTGTTCGGCGCTCCTTCGTTGCGGGTCCGCGTCTTCGCGAGCACGTCCACCAGCGCGTCCACCCGGTCGGCGTCGAGGCCGCCGGAGGCCGTGGTCAGCGACGACGACCCCACCTTGACGACGATGCGCCGCGCTTGCAGCACGTCTTCCCGCAGGGTGCCTGTCACGCCGTCGCTCCCGAGCCAGAGATGATCGCCTTCTACCGCTCTGCAATGTACGCGAAGCGGACAGCGCGACTCATCCGAGTATTGAGGATCGGGACGGGGCGTCGAGCTCGGCCAGCAGTTCCGCCCTGCGCTCGTCGTCGACGAACGCGGCCAGGAAGGAGTTGCGGGCCAGCAGCCGCAGCTGATCGTCCGTCAGGCCGAGTGCCCGCTGGAGTCCCTGGTAGTTGTCCTCGACGTAGCCGCCGAAGTACGAGGGGTCGTCCGAGTTGACGGTGACCAGCAGGCCGGCCTCCAGCATGGCCGGGAGCGGGTGCTCCTCGAGGCGGTCCACACAGCGCAGCCGGACGTTGGAGAGGGGGCAGACGGTGAGCGGGATCTGCTCCGCCACCAGCCTCGCGACCAGCTCCGGGTCCTCCAGGCAGCGGATGCCGTGGTCGATCCGCTCCACGCCGAGCAGGTCGAGCGCCTCGCTGATGTAGGAGGGCGGGCCCTCCTCCCCCGCGTGCGCGACCAGACGCAGACCGGCCGCCTTGGCCGCCGCGTACACCTGGGTGAACTTGGCGGGCGGGTGGCCCACCTCGGCGGAGTCCAGGCCGACCGCCGAGATGCGGTGCAGGTAGGGCTCGGCCTCGACGAGGGTCTTCAGCGCGTCCTCGGCCGGCAGGTCCCGCAGGAAGCTGAGGATCAGCTGCGTGGAGATGCCGTGGCGCTCCTCGCTGCGGTCCAGGGCCTGCGACAGCCCTCGGACCACGGTGCCGATGTCGACGCCGCGGGCGGTGTGCGCCTGCGGGTCGAAGAAGATCTCCGCGTGCCGTACCCCATGCGCGGCGGCGCGCTCCAGGTACGCCTCGGCCAGATCGGCGAAGTCCTGCTCGGTGCGCAGCACCGCCGTCAGCCGGTAGTACAGGTCCAGGAAGGACTGCAGGTCGCTGAAGGCGTAGGCGCTGCGCAACTCGTCGGGCGTGGCGTACGGCAGGTCGATGCCGTTGCGCTCGGCCAGGGCGAAGGCCAGCTCGGGTTCGAGGGTGCCCTCGATGTGCAGGTGCAGCTCGGCCTTGGGCAGGGGGTGGTGCGAGGACATGCTCAGATGTCCTCGTCCGAGTCGACGGGCTCGATCTCCCGGCGCGGCATCGGATTGAAGCTGGCGTACTCCGCTGCGGCGTCGTCCCGGATCTGCTCGCGCTCGCGGCGGCGGGTCACGGCGTCGCGCGGGCTCTCCAGGCGGTGGTCCTCGCCACGTCGGCCGAGCATCTCGGCGCCCGCGGCCATGCTCGGCTCCCAGTCGAAGACGACGGCGTCCTCGGTGCTGCCGATGACGACGGTGTCGCCCTCCTTGGCGCCGGCCTTGCCGAGCGCGACCTCGGCGCCGAGACGGGCGAGACGGTCGGCGAGGTAGCCCACGGCCTCGTCGTTGGAGAAGTCGGTCTGCTTGATCCAGCGCTCCGGCTTGCTGCCGAGGATGCGGTACAGGTCTTCCTTCTCGTCGTAGGTGACGGTGAAGCCGGCGTCGTCCACCGCGACCGGACGCAGCACCACGCGGGCGGCCACCTCGACCGGCTTCGCGGCGCGGGCCGCGGCGACGATCCGGGCAAGGGCGAAGCTGAGCTCGCGCAGGCCCTTGTGGGAGGCCGCGGAGACCTCGAAGACCTCGTAGCCGAGCTCCTCCAGGGAGGCGCGGGTGATGTCGGCGAGGTCCTGGCCGTCCGGCACGTCGATCTTGTTGAGGGCGACCAGCCGGGGCCGGTCGTCAAGGCCGCCGTACTCGGCGAGTTCGGCCTCGATCATCTCCAGGTCGGAGAGCGGGTCACGGCCGGGCTCCAGGGTGGCGCAGTCGAGCACGTGGACCAGCACCGAGCAGCGCTCGACGTGGCGCAGGAACTCCAGGCCGAGGCCCTTGCCCTGGCTGGCGCCGGGGATGAGGCCGGGCACGTCGGCGATGGTGTAGACGCTCTCGCCGGCGGTGACCACGCCCAGGTTGGGGATGAGGGTGGTGAAGGGGTAGTCCGCGATCTTCGGCTTGGCTGCGGAGAGCACCGAGATCAGCGAGGACTTGCCGGCGCTGGGGTAGCCCACCAGGGCGACGTCGGCGACGGACTTGAGTTCGAGCACGATGTCGAGGCTGTCGCCGGGCTCGCCGAGCAGCGCGAAGCCCGGGGCCTTGCGGCGGGCGGACGCCAGCGCGGCGTTGCCGAGGCCGCCGCGGCCGCCTGCGGCGACGACGAAGCTGGTGCCGTTGCCGACCAGGTCGGCGATGACCTTGCCCTGCTTGTCCAGGACGACGGTGCCGTCGGGGACGGGGAGGATCAGGTCGCCGCCCTCTCCGCCGGTACGGTGGTCGCCCGCGCCCGGCTTGCCGTTGCCGGCGCTGCGGTGCGGCGAGTGGTGGTAGTCGATCAGGGTGGTGACCTGCGGGTCCACGACCAGCAGCACGTCGCCGCCGCGCCCGCCGCTGCCGCCGTCGGGACCGCCGAGCGGCTTGAACTTCTCCCGGTGAACGGAGGCGCAGCCATGGCCTCCGTTACCCGCGGCGACATGCAGCTCGACGCGGTCCACGAAGGTGGTCATGGTGACAATGCCTCTCGATAAGCAACTGGGTGTCTGTGATGCGGGTGTCTGTCTGCAAACACCGAGGGTGGACCGGAATGTTCCGATCCACCCTGGGTGTCAGGTATTACACGTCATGCGTGCCCTGCGGTGTCCTGCGGTGAGCCCTGCTCGGAATCGAGCGGATCAGGCGACCGGGACGATGTTCACGACGCGGCGGCCGCGGTGAGTACCGAACTCGACCGCACCGGCGTTGAGCGCGAACAGGGTGTCGTCGCCACCACGGCCGACGCCGGAACCCGGGTGGAAGTGGGTGCCGCGCTGGCGGACCAGGATCTCGCCGGCGTTGACCTTCTGGCCGCCGAAGCGCTTCACGCCGAGGCGCTGAGCGTTCGAGTCGCGGCCGTTACGGGTAGAGCTTGCGCCCTTCTTGTGAGCCATCTCCCCTTGCCCCTTACTTCGCCGTGTCGATGCTGGTCACGCGAAGCGCGGTGTGGCGCTGACGGTGGCCCATGCGCTTGCGGTAACCGGTCTTGTTCTTGTACTTCATGATGTTGATCTTGTCGCCCTTGTGGTGGTCAACCACCTCGGCACGAACCTTCACACCCGCCAGGACCCAGGGGTCACTGGTGACCGAGTCACCGTCGACGATCAGGATCGTCGAAAGCTCAACGGTCTCGCCGACCTTGGCGTCAACCTTGTCGGACTCAAACACATCGCCGACAGCAACCTTGTGCTGCCTGCCGCCGCTACGCACGATCGCGTACACCGCGAACCCACTCTCATCACTCGGTCGGAGCCCCTGATGCCAGCCTCCCCACAGCGGAACGGCAGGGGGCCTCTGCCGGGCGCGAAGCTCGGCAGGTGGTTGCTCAGGAGCGGGGCGTGACGGTGCCGAAATGCAAAGCACGCCGAGGGTCAAGGCTACGGATCCATGGCCTGCGGGTCAAACCAGCCCAGGTGGGACGCATTCCCGGACGACGCAGCCCGCCCGCTCCGATCGAACCGGAGGGGCGGGCTGCGTGTACTGCTGTAGTGCTATTCGGCGGCGGGGGCGTCCGGGACGTCCCCGGACGGCGCCTTCTTGGCTGCCCGCTTGGTGGCGGTCTTCTTGACCGCCGCCTTCTTGGTCGCCGTCTTCTTCGCGGCGGCCTTCTTGGCCGGAGCCTTCTCCGCCGGGGCCTTCTTGGCGGCGGCCTTGCGCGGAGCCCGCTTGCGCGGGGCCGGAGCCTCCTCGAGCGGCTCAACCTCGGCCTCGGCCGGGGCCTCAACCTCCGTGACGACCTCAACCTCGGCCTCTGCCACCGGCTCGGCCGCAGCCACGATCCCGACCTCGGGCTCGACCGACTCGACCACCTCGGCCACCTCGGCCACCTCGACCGACTCGACCACCTCGGCCATGGGCTCCTCCGCGGCGCGTGTCGGCACGACCACGACGGCCGCCTCCTGCGCCGCCGGCGGACCGGCCGGCGAGGTGGCCTTGCGCACCGCGCGACGACGGGTACGCGCCGGACGAGCGGACGACTCGATCATCGCCTCGGCGAGTTCCTCGGCCTCCGCCTGTACCGCCGTGTCCAGCGGGGCGGGCGGGACTGCGGCGATCGCGGCAGCGGCTTCGGCCACCGGCTCCGCCTCCAACTCGGCCCCGGAGGTGACGATCTCCAGGTCGTCGACGTCCTCGGCGGTCAGACCGTGGGTGACAAGCTCCTGAGCGATCTCGTTGAGGTTCGCGTCGCGGTCGTGCGCCTGCGCCTCCGCGGCCGCGTCCCCGCCGCGACCGCGACGGCGGCGCTTGCTGCCACCGCTCTCGGACCCGGACGGCGCGCCCTGCTCCGCCGACACCTCGTGCGCTTCCGCGCCCTCCAGGTGCATCGGGCCGGTGAAGCCCTTGGGCACGGGCGGAGCCTGCTCCATGTGGACGATGACGCCGCGACCGTTGCAGTGCACGCAGGTCTCCGAGAAGGACTCCAGCAGCCCCTGGCCGACCCGCTTGCGGGTCATCTGCACCAGGCCCAGCGAGGTGACCTCCGCCACCTGGTGCTTGGTCCGGTCCCGGCCCAGGCACTCCAGCAGGCGGCGCAGCACCAGGTCGCGGTTGGACTCCAGCACCATGTCGATGAAGTCGATCACGATGATGCCGCCGAGGTCGCGCAGCCGCAGCTGGCGGACGATCTCCTCGGCCGCCTCGATGTTGTTGCGGGTGACCGTCTCCTCGAGGTTGCCGCCCTGGCCGGTGAACTTCCCGGTGTTGACGTCGACGACGATCATCGCCTCGGTCTTGTCGATCACCAGGGAACCGCCGCTGGGCAGCCAGACCTTGCGGTCCAGCGCCTTCATCAGCTGCTCGTCGATGCGGTACGCCGCGAAGACGTCCACCTCCGAGGTCCACCGCGACAGCCGGGGCACCAGGTCCGGGGCGACGCCGGCCACGTACTCGTGGATGGTCTCCCAGGCCGTGTCGCCGGACACGATGACCTTGGTGAAGTCCTCGTTGAAGATGTCGCGGACGACCCGGACGGTCATGTCCGGCTCGCCGTAGAGGAGGGTCGGCGCGTTGCCGCTGCTGACCTTCTTCTGGATGTCCTCCCACTGCTGCTGCAGCCGCTGGACGTCGCGGGTCAGCTCCTCCTCGGACGCGCCCTCGGCGGCGGTGCGCACGATGACGCCCGCGTCGTCGGGGACGATCTTCTTGAGGATGTTCTTGAGGCGGGCCCGCTCGGTGTCCGGCAGCTTGCGGCTGATCCCGGTCATCGAGCCCTCGGGCACGTACACCAGGTAGCGGCCGGGCAGCGAGATCTGGCTGGTCAGCCGGGCGCCCTTGTGACCGATCGGGTCCTTGGAGACCTGCACCAGCACGGACTGGCCGGACTTCAGCACCGACTCGATCCGGCGCGGGCCGCCCTTGACGCCCAGCGCGCCGAAGTTGACCTCACCGGCGTAGAGCACGGCGTTGCGGCCCTTGCCGATGTCGATGAACGCGGCCTCCATCGACGGCAGCACGTTCTGCACCTTGCCCAGGTACACGTTGCCGACGTAGGAAGTGGCCTGCTCCTTGTTGACGTAGTGCTCGACGAGCACGTTGTCCTCGAGCACCCCGATCTGGGTGCGCTCGCCCAGCTGACGGACCACCATGACCCGCTCGACGGCCTCGCGGCGCGCCAGGAACTCGGCCTCGGTGATGATCGGCACCCGGCGGCGGCCCTGCTCGCGGCCCTCGCGGCGGCGCTGCTTCTTCGCCTCCAGACGGGTCGAGCCCTTGATGGACTGCACCTCGTCCGGGTCGAACGGCGCGTCGGCGACGACGGAGGCAGCGGCGGCGGTACGGCGGCGCGGCTCGCGGACCTTGACCACGGTGCGCTCGGGGTCGTCGCCGTTGCTCACGGCCTCGACCTCGGCCGGGCCTCCCTCGCCGCTGCGGCGGCGACGGCGACGGCGGCGACGGCTGGACGCGGAGAGGGCCTCGCTCAGGTCCTCCTCCTCGTCCTCCTCGTCCTGCTCCTCGTCCACCTGGCCGGTCTGCTGCTCGGCGGCCGGGGCGTCGTAGTCGTCGCCCTCGCCGCGGCGGCGGCGACGGCCGCCCCGGCGGCGGCGGCGCGAGGGACGGCCCTCCTCGTCGGCGGCGAACGAGTCCGGCGCTTCGGTGGTTTCCTCGTCCAGCTCCTCCGGCTCGGCCGAGGTCTCGGCCTCCTCGACGAAGCGGGGCTGCGGCGCCTCGAAGGTCGGTGCCTGGGACACCGCGCGGCGGCGGTTGCGGCGACGGGCGGCGGGCGAGTCGTCCTCGACCGGCTCGAAGGTGTCCTCCGCGCGCTCGACGGCCCGCTCGGGCCGGTCGGCCGCGGGCAGCGGAGCTCGGCCGGAGGACTGCTGGAAGACGGCGGGCGCGGTCGGCGCGGCAGGCGCCGAAGCCCGGGCGGAGGTGCCCGCGGCCGAGGTCCGCCGGGACGCACGGCGCCCGGTGGTGTCCTCGTCGGCGGCCTCGGTCTCCGCCGGGGCGCTCTCGACGACCGGCGCGGCGGTCGGCGCGGTGGCGCGGCGGCGGTTGCGGCGACGCGGGTCCTCGGCGGGCTCGCCGCGGTCGGCGACGTCGGGGGCCGGCGCGGTCGGCTGGGTGAAGGCGGCCGCCGGCACGGCGGGACGCGCGGGAACCACGATCTCGGCGGGCTCCTGGAACACCGGAGCCTGGAAGACCGCGGTGGAAGGACGGACGGCCCGACGGCGGGAGCGCGGCGCGGCGGCCTCCTCGGCGGCGGGGGCGGCGGCCACGGGGGCAGGGGCGGGAGCAGGGCCCTCCTCAGGCTCCTCCTCGACCAGCGGCTCCTCGACGGCCGGTGCCGCGACAGCCACCGGGGCGGGCTGCTCGGGGACGGCGATCTCGGTCTGCACCGGCTCGGCCTTCTTGCGGGTACGCCGGGCCCGCTTCACCGGCTCCGCCGCAGCAGGAGCCTCGGCGGGTGCCTCGGAAGGCAGCTCGGCCTGCGTCTCTGTGGCCGGGGTCTCGGTGGCCGGGGTCTCGGCAGCGAGCTCGGGCTCGGCCTTCTTGCGGGTCCGGCGGACGCGCTTGGCCGGGGCGGGAGCCTCGGCGGCAGAGTCGGCAGCGCCCTCGACGGGCGTGCCCGAGGCGTCACCCTCGGCCTGCGGCGGGCCGGCCGGACGGCTGGCCGCACGGCGGCGGCGCGGAGCCGCCTTCGGTGCCGAACCCTCCGCGGCCGCGCCTGACTCGGCGCCCTGCGGGTTGTTCTGATCGTTCGGTTCGTTCTGGTCGTTGATATCGAGCATCCGGGCGGTTCTCCCGTTCATGCCCCCGGGCGCCGCGCTTCAGGGGCGGGCGCCGCACAGGGGCTTGCGTATGTCGGGGCGCTCCGCCGATATGCGGCGGTGTGCCCAAGTCTTCTGGTCAGGCCAGTCTTCAGGTCTTGGCTGCGCCGGGCCCCGGGTGGCTCCCAGGGGCCCTGAAAAAGCGCGGTTCGATCCGCCGATGACGAGCCGCGATGCACCAGTGGTGCAGGGCGCGGGCCTGACCGGCCGCCGCTGCCTACGCGGGCTGCGGCTCGGCCGCCTCGGATGGGAGGGCCGGTGCCGCGCCACGGTCGGGCGCGAACGGGTCGGTCACCGCACCGGACTCCTCGTCGAGCGGCCCCTGCGCCAGCCTGGTCACCCCAGCGGGGACCGGCAGCGCGAGGTCGGCCGTCACACGAAGACCGGACAGGACGTCATCGGGTCGCACGGCGGGTGTTGCGTGCCGAACAACCAGCCGCAGTATCGCACAGCCGCGGCCTGCGGCGATATCGGTACTACTTTCAACATACTCCTCGGCACCTGCGCCGACCTGCGACTCGACGAGTTCCAAGATGACCACTGCGCCGCGCGCGTCGAACGTGCGGATGCCGTTCTTGGTCTGGCGCTGCACCTCGACGCTCGAAGCGGCGAGGAAGGACGCGACCGCGGCCCGGACCACGGACGGCTCCACGCCGTCGAGCCGGAGCTCCCAGACGGACGCCTCGAGCCGCTCCACGAAGTTGGGCGTACGGACCTCGACCGCGTCGACCACGTCCAAGCCGACGGGCAGCGACTCGTCGAGCTGCGCCCGCAGGACCTCGGGGTCGCGGTGGTCGCTCAGCGCCAGCTCCACGTACTCCGCCTCGCTCGCCGAGCCGGTGGGTGCGGCGTTGGCGAAGCTGATCCTGGGGTGCGGGGAGAAGCCCGCGGAGTACGCCATGGGGACGGCGGAGCGGCGGAGTGCGCGCTCCAGAGCCCGCTGGAAGTCGCGGTGGCTGGTGAAGCGCAGACGGCCGCGCTTGGTGTAGCGCAGTCGGATGCGCTGCACCACCGGTGCGGGCGGCGGACCGTCGGGCGTGCGGCGTGCCAGGGCGCTCAGTCCTTAGGCAGAAGGGACAGGTTGTGCGCCTACCAGGGTACGCGGGCCCGGTGGGCCCGAATCACGCGATGCGTTCCGAGACTCCGCCACGCCGTCGGGGACCTTCGCGGAGAGGCCCTGCGGTCCGGACAGCCGGACCGGCGGGGCCTCTCGGGTGACGAGCAGTCAGCTCACTTGACCACGGTGAGCGGGAGCAGCTTCGCGCCGGTGGGACCGATCTGGATGCTGGTGTCCAGCTGCGGGCACACACCGCAGTCAAAGCAGGGGGTCCAGCGGCAGTCGTCCACCTCGACCTCCTCCAGCGAGTCCTGCCAGTCCTCCCACAGCCAGTCCTTGTCCAGCCCCGAGTCGAGGTGGTCCCAGGGCAGGACCTCCTCGTACTGGCGTTCGCGAGTGGTGTACCAGGCGACGTCGACGCCGGTCCCGGCGAAGCCCTTCTCGGCGGCGCGCATCCAGCGCTCGTACGAGAAGTGCTCGCGCCAGCCGTCGAAGCGGCCGCCGTCCTCGTACACGGCGCGGATGACCTTGCCCACGCGCCGGTCACCACGCGAGAGCAGGCCCTCGACGATGCCGGGCTTGCCGTCGTGGTAGCGGTAGCCGATGTTGCGGCCGTACTTCCTGTCGTTCCGGATGGCGTCGCGCAGTTTCAGCAGCCGGGCGTCGGTCTCCGCAACGCCGAGCTGCGGGGCCCACTGGAACGGCGTGTGCGGCTTGGGAACGAAGCCGCCGATGGAGACGGTGCAGCGGATGTCGTTCTGGCCGGTGACCTCACGGCCCTTCTGGATGACGTTCTTCGCCATCTCGGCGATCTGCAGCACGTCCTCGTCGGTCTCGGTCGGGAGGCCGACCATGAAGTACAGCTTCACCTGGCGCCAGCCGTTGCCGTAGGCGGCGGCGACGGTGCGGATGAGGTCCTCCTCGGACACCATCTTGTTGATCACCTTGCGGATGCGCTCGCTCCCGCCCTCGGGGGCGAAGGTGAGGCCGGAGCGCCGCCCGTTGCGGGTGAGCTCGTTCGCCAGGTCGATGTTGAAGGCGTCGACCCGGGTGGAGGGAAGGGACAGGCCGACCTTGTCCTCCTCGTACCGGTCGGCCAGGCCCTTGGCGATGTCCGCGATCTCGGTGTGGTCGGCAGAGGACAGCGAGAGCAGCCCCACCTCCTCGAAGCCCGTCGCCTTGAGGCCCCGCTCCACCATCTCGCCGATGCCGGTGATGCTTCGCTCCCGCACGGGGCGCGTGATCATGCCGGCCTGGCAGAAACGGCAGCCGCGAGTACAGCCGCGGAAGATCTCCACGGACATGCGTTCGTGGACGGTCTCCGCAAGCGGAACCAGCGGCTGCTTCGGGTAGGGCCACTCGTCCAAGTCCATCACGGTGTGCTTGGACACCCGCCACGGCACGCCGGAGATGGTGGGGACAACCCGACCGATCCGGCCGTCGGGAAGGTACTCGACGTCGTAGAACTTGGGGACGTACACCCCGCCGGTCCGCGCCAGGCGGAACAGCAGTTCGTCGCGCGGGCTGCGGCCGTCGGCGCCGGGGCGGCCCTCGGCCTTCCAGGCGCGGATGACCTCGGTGATGTCCAGTACCGCCTGCTCGCCGTCGCCGACCACGGCCGCGTCCAGGAAGTCGGCGATCGGCTCCGGGTTGAACGCGGCGTGGCCGCCGGCCAGCACGATCGGGTCGTCGATGGTGCGGTCCGCGGCCTCCAGCGGGATGCCCGCGAGATCCAGGGCGGTGAGCATGTTGGTGTAGCCGAGCTCGGTGGAGAAGCTCAGGCCGAACACGTCGAAGGCCTTCACCGGGCGGTGCGCGTCCACGGTGAACTGCGGAACCCGGTGCTCGCGCATCAGCGCCTCCAGGTCCGGCCAGACGCTGTAGGTGCGCTCGGCGAGCACGCCCTCGCGCTCGTTGAGCACCTCGTAGAGGATCATGACGCCCTGGTTGGGCAGCCCCACCTCGTAGGCGTCGGGGTACATCAGGGCCCAGCGAACGTCACAGGAGTCCCAGTCCTTGACGGTGGAGTTCAGCTCGCCACCGACGTACTGGATCGGCTTCTGGACGTGCGGGAGGAGGGCCTCCAGGCGCGGGAAGACCGACTCGACAGACGACATAGAGGAGGACTTTCGTGTGGACGCAGGGGTGACCATTCAGGATAACGCGCCACGGCGGCGACGCCGGACGCGTCACGACGCACGCGTGCAGAGCAGCAGGAGCCGACGCAGCAGCGGTGAGGGCTCCAGGCCGAGCTCGCCCTCGAGCAGCCGCCGGTAGGACTCGTAGTGGCGCAGCGCCTCGGAAGCGTTGCCCCCGCGCAGATGGGCCTCCAGGCAGCATCGGATCCGCCAGGCGCACTGCGACTTCCCCGCCTCCGCCCCGTACGTCCTGGCCTGCGGCAGAACCCCGGCGCGGTCGTTCCGCTGTACGCGGGCCTGCTGGCCGCGATCGCCGCGAGCAGCGGCCTGCGGCCCGGCTTCGTCAGCCCGTACCTCTACCAGCTGATGTCGCAGCCGAACCTGCTGGGCCGCGTGCAGCGGCATCGGCCGGGTCTACCGGAACAGGCTGCTGCCGCAGACCTCAGGCCGCTATGGCGCGCTGCATCTTGACGGACTGGAGCAGCCCGATGCCGACCCAGATGGCGAACATCGAGGAGCCGCCGTAGCTGACGAACGGCAGCGGGATGCCCGCGACGGGCATGATGCCCAGCGTCATGCCGATGTTCTCGAAGCCCTGGAAGCCGAACCAGGTCACGACTCCGGCGGCGACGACGGTGCTGTAGAGGTCTCCGGCCTGGCGGGCGATCCGGCAGGCCCGCCAGAGGATCACGCCGAGCAGCAGGATGATCAGCCCGGCGCCGACAAAGCCCAGTTCCTCCCCCGCGACCGTGAAGACGAAGTCGGTCTGCTGCTCGGGAACGAACTGCCCGGTGGTCTGCGTGCCGTGGAACAGGCCCTTGCCCAGCAGGCCGCCCGAGCCGATGGCGATCCGGGCCTGCGCGGTGTTGTACCCGACACCCGCGGGGTCGAGGGCGGGGTTGGCGAAGGCCGCGAAGCGGGCGATCTGGTACTGCTTGAGCAGGTGCAGTTGGACCACCGCGACGGCCCCGGCGCTGCCGACGGCGATCAGGCCGAACAGCCAGCGCCTGGGCGCGCCCGAGGCGAGCAGGACGCCCAGGATGATCACGACCATCACCATGGTGGAGCCCAGGTCGGGCATCAGCAGGATGACGCCGATCGGCACCGCCGCCAGGGTGAGTGACTGCACTATCGCCCGCCCGTCCGGGTACGGCCGCTCCCCCGCGTCCACGCGGGCCGAGAGCAGGGTCGCCATGCCCAGGATGATCGCGATCTTGCAGAACTCGGAGGGCTGCACGGAGAAGCCGCCGCCGAGGACGATCCACGAGTGCGCGCCGTTGACCGTCGAGCCCAGCGGGCTGAGCACGGCGAGGACGCCGAGAACGGCGAGGCCGTAGAGGAACGGCGCTGCCGTGCGCAGCCGGTGGTGGCCGAGCAGCACTATCACCACGCACAGGCCGATGCCGATCGCCAGGTTCACCAGGTGGCGGACCAGGAAGTACTGCGGGTCGCCGTGGTTGATCTCGGTACGGCTGCGGGTCGCGGACCACACCAGCAGCGAGCCGATGCCGGAGAGCGCGGTGGCCGCGAGGAACAGGGGCAGGTCCATCCGCCGCAGTGGCGACTCGCGGGCGACCAGTCGCCCGATCGCGCCGCGGCGGGGGGCGTAGCGAGGCGTGCGGTAACTGGTGGTCATGCCTCCCATGAGCCCGCCCTCCGCTCGGGGGCGAGGGCGGTGACGGCGAGGGGGCCGCCGGACAGCGGTAGCGGCGACGGCCGGTCGACAGGGCGGTCGATGGTGAAGGCGGCCTGCTGGGCCACGCTGCCGTTGGCGTCGAAGGCCGGCAGGTTCTTCTGCGGGACGGGCAGCAGCGCCTTCTTGGGGTCGATGGAGCCGTCCGGCTGGATGCCGTACAGGGCGTTGTAGATGTTGCGGACGGCCGGGCCGGAGCCGCCGGAGCCGGTGCCGCCCTGCGCGATGGTCATCACGATGGCGTAGTCCTTGGTGTACGTGTCGAACCAGGACGTGGTCTGCTTGCCGACGACCTCGGCGGTACCGGTCTTGGCGTGCAGCGCGATCTTGTCCTGCGGCCAGCCCTGGAACTTCCACGCCGCCGTACCGCTGGTGACGACGTTCGCGGTGGCCGCGTCGATGTACTGCAGCGTCCGCTGGGTGTCCGGGAGCTTGCCCTGGACGATCGGCGGGAGGTTCTTGACGACCGTGCCGGTGGGCGAGACCACGGCCTTGGCCAGCTGCGGCTGGTACAGGGTGCCGCCGTTGGCGAGGGCCGAGTAGATCCGGGCCATCTGGATCGGGGTGACCAGGGTGTCGCCCTGCCCGATGGCGTAGTTGACCTCGTCACCCGCGCGCAGGGTCGCGAAGTCGACGCAGTCCTCCTTGGCGATGGCGGTGGCGTAGTCGTTCTTGCCGCTGGCCGCCTGCTTGCACCAGGTGTCCTTCATCGCGTCGTAGTACTTCTGGTGCCAGGTGCGGTCCGGGACCCGGCCGGTGACCTCGCTGGGCAGGTCGATTCCGGTCTTCTGGCCGAGCCCGAACTGGTGCGCGGCCTTGAACAGCCAGTCGCCGGGGTTCTTGGGCTTGTTTCCGCCGTCCTTCAGCCACTGCTGGTAGGCGATGTTGTAGAAGACGGTGTCGCAGGACACCTCCAGCGCCTTGGACAGGTTGATGGCGCCGAAGTTCTCGCCCTCGAAGTTCTTGAACACCCGGCCGCCGATGGTCATCGAGGAGGTGCAGGGGAAGGTGTCGTCGTAGCCGTAGCCGGCGTTGATCGCCCCGGAGGTGGTGACCACCTTGAAGGTCGAGCCGGGCGCGCTCTGACCCTGTATGGCCCGGTTCAGCAGCGGGAAGTCGGAGGAGGTACTGGTCAGTGCCGCGTAGTCCTTGGCCGAGATGCCGCCGGTCCACACGTTGGGGTTGAACGTGGGGGCGCTGGCCATCGCGACCACTCGGCCGGTGTGGACGTCCATGACGACCACGGCACCCGAGTCCGCCTTGAAGTTCTCCTGGGTGACCTTGTCGTAGGTGCCGCGCAGGGTGACCAGCGCCTGCTGCAGCTGCTGCTCCGCGATGGCCTGGATCCTGGAGTCGATGCTGGTCACGACATCGTCGCCGGGGGACGCCGCGCTGCCTCCGGCGGTGCCGATGACCCGGCCGAGGTTGTCGACCTCCAGGTCGGTGGTGCCGGGCTTGCCGCGCAGCGCGCTGTCGTACACCGACTCCAGGCCGGAGCGGCCGATCTGGTCGGCGGCGGCGAAGCCGGCCTTGCCGTCGGCCCCGGTGGAGGCGTTGATCTCGTCCTGGGTGACCGGCGACAGATAGCCGAGGACCTGCGCGGCGTTGGCGCCGTTGGGCGCCGGGTAGTCCCGCACCGCGGTGGGGTCGGCGGCGACGCCGGGGAAGTCCTCGCGGCGCTCCATGATCTGCAGGGCCTGCTGCGGGGTCGCCTTGTCCGTGACCGGGATCGGCTGGTACGGGGAGCCGTTCCAGCAGGGCTGGGGCGTCTTGGCGTCGCACAGCCGGACCTTGTCGTGGACCTCCTGCGGCGCCATCCCGAGGACCTCGGCGAGCCGGCCGAGCACGGCCTTGCCACCGTCCTTCTGCTGCAGCAGCGCGGTGCGGCTGACCGAGACGACGAGCTGGGTGGAGTTGCTGGCGAGGGCCTTGCCGTTGGCGTCGAGAATCTGGCCGCGCACTGCGGGGACCATGACCGTGCGGATGTGGTTGGACGATGCCTGCTGCACGTACTGCTGCCCGGTGCGGATCTGCAGGTACCAGAGCCGCCCGCCCAGGGTCGCCAGCAGCGACAGCACGAGGACCTGGAGGATCAGCAACCGCCCGGTCACCCGGCTGGTGCGGCCGGTCTGCTGCACTCCCGAAGACGGTGGGATGTGGGTCATGGTTATCGCTTCCCGCCCCTGGGGGTCAGTTGTCGGCGCTGCGGCTGCTCGCCTTGACGCCACCGGACTTGAGACCACCGGACTTGGCGCTGCCGGACTTGGCCCCGCCGGTCCCGGTGCCGTTGCCGAATCCGGGGACCGTGCCGAGCCCGGCGATCCCGCCGGTCCGGCTGCCTCCCCCGCCGAACATGGAGCCCTTGCGGTTGAGTCCGGTACGGGACGGCCTGCGCTGACCGCCGCCCCCGGTACCGCCGCCGCTGCTGACCGACTCGACGACGGAGCGTCTCGCCAGCGCCATCACCCCGGGTACCACGAACGGCGCGAGCAGCACGTCGTAGATCACCGCGGTCAGCAGCAGACTGCCGATGCCGACGTGCCGGGCTGCGGTGTCGCCGACCAGCGCGCCCACGCCCGCGTACAACATCGTCGCGGTGAAGGCCGCTCCGGCGACGACGAGCAGCGGCGTCACCACCGAGCGGATCTGGCCGTTCTCCGGTCGGAGCAGCCCGGCCGCATAGCCGAGGACGCAGAGGACCAGCGCGAAGCGGCCCACCGCGTGGTCGGAGGGCGGGGCGAGGTCGGCGAGCAGTCCGGCCCCGAAGCCGACCAGGCAGCCGCCGGTCGGCCCGTACACCAGGGCGAGCCCTATCACGACGAGCAGCATCAGGTCGGGTACCGCCCCTGGCAGGCCGAGCCGGGCGAAGATGCTGACCTGGACCACCAGGGCGATGACGACGAGGACCGCCGTGAGCAGGATGCGGTGCAGCCACATGTCAATGGGCCTTTCCCGTACCAGGTGTGGGGGCAGGTGTGGAGGCAGGTGTGGAGCCGGGTGCCGCGGGTGTCGTGGGTCCGGGCGCGGCAGGCGCCGGGGGCGCCGTGGGCTTGGGCGGCAGCACCGAGTACCGGGGGTCGGCGGCGGGCGGCTGGACCACCACGCCGACCAGGTCCAGCCTGGTGAAGCTGACGAAGGGTTGGACCAGCACGGTGCGGGTCAGCTGCCCGGGGGTGTGTTCGACCTTGGTGACGGTGCCGACCGGCACGCCCGGCACGAACGGGCGCTCGTTCTGCGAGCCGAAGGTGACCAGCCGGTCTCCCGGCTTCACCTGGGCCTGGCCGTTGAGCAGTTCCACCCGCATCGGCGCGGCGCCCTGCCCGGTGGCGAAACCCACTTCGCCGCTGCCCTCCATCCGGGTACCGACCGAGAAGCCGGGGTCGCTGGCGAGCAGCACGGTGGAGGTGGTGGGGCCGACCGTGGTGATCCGGCCGACCAGGCCGTCGCCGTCGATGACGGTCATGTCGCGCTGGATGCCGTCGTTGCTGCCGATGTCGATGGTGACGGTCCAGGAGAAGCCCTGGGCTGGGCCTATGGCGACGACCTGCGCGGCCTTCACGGTGTACTGGCCGGACCCGGCGGTGCCCAGCAGCCTGGTCAGTTCGGTGTCCCGGCCCCGGGCCAGGTCGGAGCTGGAGAGCTGCTGCTTGAGCTGGGCGTTCTGCTGCTCCAGGGTCCGGATCTGGTCGCCCCGGGTGCCGGAGTCACGCAGTGAGCGCATGGCGTCGGCGACCGGGTTGACCATGCCGGACACGCCGCTCTCGACCGGCCCGAAGACCGAGGCGGCGACGTTCCTCGGCCCGTTCAGCGGCGAGGCGTCACCGCCGTGGATGTCCACGGTGATCAGCGCGAACGCGACGGCGACCAGCAGGACCAGCAGGAGCCGGCTTTCTCGTGTGTCCCTCACGGTCCTCGGCTGAGCCCTTCAGGTAGGTGGCCGGTATGGCTGATTCGGGGTCAGCGTCAGCGACGGGGCTGGGAGTCCAGCACCTGCTGCAGTGCCTCGAACTCCTCGACGCACTTGCCGGCGCCCTGGGCGACCGAGTCCAGCGGGTTCTCCGCGATGTGGACCGGCATTCCGGTCTCGCGCCGCAGCCGCTCGTCCAGGCCGCGCAGAAGTGCGCCGCCCCCTGTGAGAACGATGCCGCGGTCCATGATGTCACCGGCGAGTTCCGGCGGGCACTGGTCCAGGGTCGTCTTGACAGCGTCGATAATGGAGTTGACCGGCTCCTCGATGGCCTGGCGCACCTCGGCGGCGGAGATCACCACGGTCTTCGGCAGGCCGCTGACGAGGTCCCTGCCGCGGATCTCGCTGTGCTCCTCCTTGTCCCCGTCGACGGGGTAGGCGGAGCCGATGGTCATCTTGATGTTCTCGGCGCTGCGCTCACCGAGGAGGAGCGAGTACTCCTTCTTGATGTGCTGGATGATCGCGTTGTCGAGCTCGTCGCCCGCGACCCTGATGGACTGCGCCGTGACGATGCCGCCGAGCGAGATCACGGCGACCTCGGTGGTGCCCCCGCCGATGTCCACGACCATGTTGCCGGTGGGCTCGTGCACGGGCAGGCCCGCGCCGATCGCGGCAGCCATCGGCTCCTCGATGATGTGCACCTGGCGTGCGCCGGCCTGGGCCGACGCCTCGATCACGGCGCGCCGCTCCACCCCGGTGATGCCGCTGGGGACGCAGACCACGACGCGCGGGCGGGCCAGGTAGCGGCGGCGGTGGATCTTCAGGATGAAGTAGCGGAGCATCCGCTCGGTGATCTCGAAGTCGGCGATCACGCCGTCCTTGAGCGGCCGGATGGCGACGATGTTGCCGGGCGTGCGCCCGATCATCTTCTTCGCCTCGGAGCCGACCGCCAGGATGCCGCCGGTGTTGGTGTTCACAGCGACCACTGACGGCTCGTTGAGCACGATCCCGCGACCCCTGACGTACACGAGCGTGTTGGCGGTGCCGAGGTCGACTGCCATGTCACGACCGATGAACGACATGCTGTTCGCCATGGGTATGTGAGGCCTTCCCGGGGTCGAGGGTGGAGGTCGGCGGAAGTCCAGGGAGTGCGCCGGTGGTGACAGTGCCTCAGGAACGGACTGGGAACCGCCACCATGGTAGCCATGCGCGCACTCAGGGTGACCGCAGGCCCTCCGCCATTGTCAGTGCAGACGATCACATTTCCCGCTATTGGGACGCTTGTGTCGAGCGCCCGGTTCCCCGGAATCCTACGTTCCGGTAGGCCGCCTACCCGTTCGACACTCGGTCAAACGAGCACGGTCTCGGCGACCTTGGAGTCAACCTCGGAGTCGGATCGACTCAGGCGTGACCGGGAAAGAAGATCTTGATCTCGCGCTCGGCCGAGGTCTCCGAGTCGGAGGCGTGGATCAGGTTCTCGCGGGTGATGGTCGCGAAGTCACCGCGGATGGTGCCGGGGCCGGCCTCCAGCGGGTTGGTCTTCCCGGCCAGCGCGCGGACGCCCTCGACCACGCTCTCACCCTCGACGATCAGCGCCACCACCGGGCCCGAGGACATGAACTCCATCAGCGGCTCATAGAACGGCTTGCCGAGGTGCTCGCCGTAGTGCTGCTCCAGCGTGGCCGTGTCCAGGGTGCGCAGCTCCATCGCGGTGATGGACCAGTCGGCCTTGCGCTCGATCCGGCTGACGATCTCGCCGATGAGTCCCCGTCGGGTCGCGTCGGGCTTCAGGAGGACAAGGGTGCGCTGGGGCATGGAACGGCTCCGGGGAGGTCGAGCACTGCGGGTGGTGGAACGGCACGAGGCGATGCTGCGAATGCTACGAACGGTGCGATGGTGCGACGTCAGGATGATTGAAGCCGAGCCTACCTGAATTGATACAGGCGCTCGAACGTCAGGCCGCCTGCGCGCGCGCCGCCTTGATGATGTCAATTTTGCGGCCGTAGTGGACAGACGCCCACCACAACACCGCAAAGATCACACCGAGCCCATACATCATCCCTACCACTGCACCACTCGCGATCAGCGCCAGCTGGAGCACCCAGCCGACCGCGACCGCACCCGGCCTGGTGATCACTCCGCAGAGCAGCACGCACAGAGCCATGGCGACCCCGGAGACCGTCCACAGCGTGGCCGAGCCGACATTGGACAGGTGCATCGCGACGAGAGCGGCGAAGCCGATCACCATCGCCTCGGCAATCAGCGTGGTCGAGCAGAGCGTACGCACGGCGGCGGGCCTTTCGGGCAGGCAGTTCGGCAGGTCAGCGGGGGCTGAGCAGGATGCGGGCCTCGCCCACGGTGATGATGGAGCCGGTGATCAGGACGCCGGAGCCGCCCAGGTCGCCGACCTCCTCGGCGAGGGACACGGCCGCGTCGATCGCGTCGTCCAGACGGGGTTCGACCAGGACCCGGTCCGCCCCGAAGATCTCCACGGCCTCCTCGGCGAGACGGTCGATGTCCGTGGCGCGCTGGGTGGAGTTCTTGGTGATCACGACCTCGGCGAGGACCGGTTCCAGGGCTTCGAGCAGCCCTGAGGAGTCCTTGTCGCCACTGGTTCCAATCACCCCGACAAGCCGGCTGAACCCAAAGGACTCGCTGATGGCGTCGGCGGTCGCTCGCGCCCCGGACGGGTTGTGCGCGGCGTCCAGCACGATCGTCGGGCTGCGGCGGATCACCTCGAGGCGGCCGGGCGAGCTGACCCCGGAGAAGGCGGCCCGCACCTTGTCGATGTCCAGCGGCTGCTCGCGCGCGATGCCGACACCGAAGAAGCCCTCGACGGCGGCCAGCGCCAGCGCGGCGTTCTGCGCCTGATGGGCGCCGTGCAGCGGGATGAACACCTCGTCGTACTCCTGCCCGGAGACGCCGCGCAGGGTCAGCAACTGACCGCCGATCGCCATGTCGCGGTGGACCACTCCGAACTCCATGCCCTCGCGGGCCACGACGGCGTCGTGCTCCGCGGCGTGACGCAGGATCACCTCGGCCGCGTCCAAGGGCTGCTGGGCGACGATCGCCAGGCTGCCCTTCTTGATGATCCCCGACTTCTCGGTGGCGATCTTGCCGGGCGTGTCACCGAGCTTGTCAGTGTGGTCCAGGGAGATCGGAGTGATCACCGCGACGGGGGCGTCGATGACGTTGGTGGCGTCCCAGGAGCCGCCCATACCGACCTCGACGATGGCCACGTCAACCGGGGCTTCGGCGAAGGCGGCGTAGGCCATGCCGGTGAGGATCTCGAAGAAGGACAGCCGGATCGGCTGCGCCGCGTCCACCATCGCGATGTAGGGCTCGATGTCGCGGTAGGTCTCGACGAAGAGCTCCCGGCTGATCGGCTCCCCGTCCAGACTGATCCGCTCGGTCACCGACTCCACGTGCGGGCTGGTGTAGCGGCCCGTGCGCAGCTCGAAGTGGCGCAGCAGCTGCTCGATCATGCGGGCGGTGCTGGTCTTGCCGTTGGTACCGGTGATGTGGATCGCCGGGTAGGCACGCTGGGGCTGGCCCAGGATGTCCATCAGTGCGGCGATCCGGTCGAGCGACGGCTCGAGCTTGGTCTCCGGCCAGCGCGAGGTCAGCTCGACCTCGACGGCACGCATCGCGGCCGCGGGGTCTTCGGCGGCGGAGGGGTCGGGCTGCGGGGTGCTGCGGGATGCGTCGCTCACGGCTTCAGTCTACGGAAGGCCGATCGGCTCTCCCACCGCCGGGCTCGCGGGTCGGACCGGGTCCGGCCAGGGTCGGACTCCGGGTCGGACCTCGGGTCGGACCTCGGGTCGGACCCGGGTCGGACCTCGGGTCGGACCTCGGGTCGGACCCGGGTCGGACCTCGGGTCGGACCCCGGGTTGGACCTCGGGTCGGACCCGGCTCGACGGAGCCCCCGCCGGATCAGGGCGGGGGCTCGGTCAGCCGTCGGCTCAGGCCTCGGTTCAGGCCTTGTCAGGCCTCGGATCAGCTCTCGGCTCAGGCCTCGGGCAGGGCCGCGAGCTGGGCGGTGAGGCGGGTGATGTCGGACTCGGCCTTGGCCTGGCGGGCGTGGATCTTCTCCACCGCCGCCGGGGCCGCCTTGGCGAGGAACGCGTCGTTGGCCAGCTTCGCCCGCGCCTGCGCGAGCTCCTTCTCGGCCGTGGCGAGGTCCTTCGCCAGGCGCTTGCGCTCGGCGACGACGTCGATGGTGCCGGACAGGTCCAGCGCCACGATGGCGCCGGCGACCGGGAGGGTGGCGGTGGCGTGGAAGCCGTCCCCGGCGGGCTGGAGCTTCGCGACTGAGCGCAGCGCCGCCTCGTGCGCCGTGAGCGCCGTCCCCGTCAGGTCGAGCTGCGCCGGAACCTTCTGGCCGGGGTTGAGGCCCTGGTCGGCACGGAACCGGCGGATCTCGGTGACCACCTGCTGGAGCGTCTCGATCTCCCGTTCGGCGGCCACGTCGCGGCGAGCCGCGTCGGCGACCGGCCAGTCGGCGACGACGACGGACTCGCGTCCGGTCAGCGTCGTCCACAGGGTGTCGGTGACGAAGGGAATCACCGGGTGCAGCAGCCGCAGGGTGACCTCCAGCACCTCGCCGAGGACCCGGCGCGTCGCCTCGGCCTGCGGGCCGCCCGCGATCAGCGTCGCCTTCGACAGCTCGACGTACCAGTCGAAGACCTCGTCCCAGGCGAAGTGGAACAGGGCATCGCTGAGCTTGGCGAACTGGTAGTCGTCGTAGAGGGCGTCCACCTCGGCGACGGTCGCGTTGAGGCGCGACAGGATCCAGCGGTCGGCGGCCGTCAGCTCCTCGGCGGCCGGGAGCGGCCCGTCCAGAGTCGCGCCGTTCATCAGCGCGAAGCGGGTGGCGTTCCAGACCTTGTTGCAGAAGTTGCGCGAGCCCTGGACCCAGTCCTCACCGATCGGGACGTCCGTGCCCGGATTGGCACCGCGCGCCAGCGTGAACCGGACCGCGTCCGAACCGTAGGCGTCCATCCAGTCCAGCGGGTTGACCGCGTTGCCGAAGGACTTCGACATCTTCTTGCCGAACTGGTCGCGGACCATCCCGTGCAGGGCGATGGTGTGGAACGGCGGCGTTCCGTCCATCGCGTACAGGCCGAACATCATCATCCGGGCGACCCAGAAGAAGAGGATGTCGTAGCCGGTGACCAGGACCGAGGTGGGGAAGAACTTCTCCAGGCTCGGGGTCTGCTCCGGCCAGCCCAGAGTGGAGAACGGCCACAGACCGGAGGAGAACCAGGTGTCGAGGACGTCGGTGTCCTGGGTCCAGCCCTCGCCGGTCGGGATCTCGTCGTCGGGACCGACGCAGACGACCTCGCCATTCGGGCCGTACCAGACCGGGATGCGGTGGCCCCACCAGAGCTGGCGCGAAATGCACCAGTCGTGCAGGTTGTCGACCCAGCCGAAGTAGCGGGACTCCATCTCCTTGGGGTGAATCTGGACCCGGCCGTCGCGGACCGCGTCGCCGGCGGCCTGGGCGAGCGGTCCGACCTTGACCCACCACTGCAGCGAGAGGCGCGGCTCGATGGTGGTCTTGCAGCGCGAACAGTGGCCGACGCTGTGGGTGTAGGGACGCTTCTCGGCGACGATGCGCCCCTCGGCGCGCAGCGCACCGACGATCGTGGAGCGGGCCTCGAAACGGTCCAGGCCGAGGAACGGGCCGTGGACGGTGATCACCCCGTGCTCGTCGAGCACGGTGATGCTCGGCAGGTCGTGCCGCCGGCCGATCTCGAAGTCGTTGGGGTCGTGAGCGGGCGTCACCTTGACTGCGCCGGTGCCGAACTCGGGGTCCACATGCGCGTCGGCGACGATCGGGATGCGACGGCCCGTCAGCGGCAGCTCGATCTCGGTGCCGACGAGGTGCCGGTAACGCTCGTCGTCGGGGTGAACCGCGACGGCGGTGTCGCCGAGCATCGTCTCGGCGCGGGTGGTCGCGACGACGACCCCGTCCGCCTCGGACCCGTAGCGGATGGAGACGAGTTCGCCGTCGTCGTCCTGGTACTCGACCTCGATGTCGGAGATCGCGGTCAGGCAGCGCGGACACCAGTTGATGATGCGCTCGGCGCGGTAGATCAGCTCGTCGTCGTAGAGCTTCTTGAAGATGGTCTGGACTGCCTGGGACAGGCCCTCGTCCATGGTGAAGCGCTCACGCGACCAGTCGACGCCGTCGCCGAGACGGCGCATCTGCCCGGAGATCTGGCCACCGGACTCGGCCTTCCACTGCCAGACCTTCTCCACGAACGCTTCGCGGCCGAGGTCGTGGCGGGACTTGCCCTCCTTGGCGAGCTCGCGCTCGACGACGTTCTGGGTCGCGATCCCGGCGTGGTCCATACCCGGCTGCCACAGCACCTCGTAGCCCTGCATCCGCTTACGGCGCGTCAGCGAGTCGATGATGGTGTGCTCGAAGGCATGGCCGAGGTGCAGGCTGCCGGTGACGTTCGGCGGGGGGATGACGATGGTGTACGGCGGCTTGTCGCTCTTGGCGTCGGCCTCGAAGTAACCGCGCTCGACCCAGCGCTCGTACAGCGGACCCTCTACCTCCGCCGGGGTGTACTGGGTCGGCAGGGTCTCGGCGGCGCTGTGGTCCCCGGAGTTGTCGGGGCGCTGGTTCGTGTCGGTCACGACGCACAGTTTACGAGCCTGCGGCCGTGGTCACGAACGGCTTTCCATCCGGTGGACGAAGGCCATCGAAACGGGCCGGTGGCCGGAATCCGATGGACATCGAAGCTTTGATGCTGGTCTTATGTTCGACTATGTCGATGTACCCGCCGCCTGCCGAGGACAACTCCGGCCAGGCCGACCCCTTCGGTCACCCCGCCCCGGCCCCCTACGGCCAGCCTCAGCAGGCGTACGGCCAGCCCGAGCAGGGTTACGGCCAGCCTCAGCAGGCGTACGGCCAGCCCGGTTACGGCCAGCCCGAGCAGGGTTACGGCCAGCCTCAGCAGGCGTACGGCCAGCCCGGTTACGGCCAGGTGCCCCCGCAGCCCGGAGCCCCGTTCGAGGACCCCAACGCCGCCTGGGCCGGCTACGCCCAGCCCCTGCCGCCGAAGAAGAGCCGCAAGGGCCTGAAGATCGCGCTGGGCATCGTCGCCGCGGTCATCGTCGCCGTCGGCGGCTCCGTCGCCTACTTCGTCTTCGACCAGGCGTCCCAGATGGGCAAGTACAAGCTGGTCCCGCCGGCCGCCTTCGACGGCCAGCAGCTGACCACCAACAACGCCATCGGCAACTCGCTCTCCTCCGCCAACAGCAAGGTGAGCGCGGCGGGTCAGACCCCGGTGACTGCGGTCTACGGCGGCTCCAGCGGCCTGCCTGCCTATGTGAGCTACGGTCTCTACGGCGGCCTCGCCGTCCCCTCGGTCCAGCTCGACCTGGCCTTCTCGCAGTTCACCGCCGGTGCCAACGGCCCGAAGATCAGCCAGAAGACGGACGAGAACCCCGGCTCGCTGGGCGGCGCGATGAGGTGCGCGGTGATGAGCGACAGCACTGTCACCATCCCCATGTGCGTCTGGGCCGACAACAGCACGATGAACATCCTCATGCAGATGCCCAAGGTGGACGGGACAACGGCGACCCCCGACCTCTCGGCGCTCGCGGCCAAGACCATCGCGCTGCGCACGGTGATGGAGGTCAAGAAGTAACGGCCGCGCCGCTCCCGGGCCCCGCACCCACTCGGGTGCGGGGCCCTTCGCGTCGGCCGCGCCTCCTCCGCCCAGCCGGGCCACCTCTGGTCAACTGTCGGCTGTGAGGCAGCGTGCACGACAGGAGGAGCCCAGGTGAGCGACGGCGGCGGCAAGGACGGCACCACCCCGGACGGCGGCCCCGACGGCACCCCTGCGGAGCGGAACACGGCCCGGCGGGCCCGGATCGAGGAGCTGCGGGCGGCGGAGAAGGCGAAGGCCAGGCGGCGGAAGACGCTGCTCTGGGTGTCCGGCGCCGTCGTGGTCGCCGTGGTCGGCGGCGGTATCGCCTACGCGGTCCGCCCCACCTCCGCGTCCTCCTCAGCCTCCTCCTCGTCCTCGTCTTCCGCCTCCTTCTGCACCGGTGCGGCTTCGGGCAGTCCCAACGGCAAGCAGTGGTCCAGCCCACCGGCCATGACCATCGACACCGCGGCCGCGTACTCGGCCACGCTGAAGACCTCCTGCGGTGACATCGGCATCAAACTCGACGCCAAGAACGCGCCGAAGACCGTGAACAGCTTCGTCTTCCTGGCCCAGCAGGCGTACTTCGACCACACCACCTGCCACCGGCTCACCACCAGCGGCATCTACGTCCTGCAGTGCGGCGACCCGACCGCGACCGGCAGCGGCGGGCCCGGCTACACATTCGCCGACGAGTACCTGACCGACCCCGCCGTGCAGAAGGGCACCTACCCGGCAGGGACCGTCGCGATGGCCAACTCCGGCCCCAACACCAATGGTTCGCAGTTCTTCCTGGTGTACCAGGACAGCCAGCTGTCCCCCGCCTACACGCCCTTCGGCACCATCACCTCCGGCCTGGACATCCTGCAGCACATCGCCAAGGACGGCACCGCGACCGGCACCCCCGACGGCAAGCCCAAGGACAACGTGGTCATCAACTCGGTTCCGGTGACCAAGGGCTGACCGCGGGGCCGAGGCCGAACGCAGGGAGCCCCACCCCCGGTTCGGGGGGTGGGGCTCCTCGACAGAACCTGTCCTGCGACGAAGACCGACCGGTCTAAGCCGACTTCTCGCGGCGCTCGCGCTGGGTGCGCAGGTCGCGTGGCACCAGCGTCGGGTTGACGTGCTCCAGGACGACGTCCTCGGTGACCACCACGCGGGCGACGTCCTTGCGCGACGGCACCTCGTACATCACCGACATCAGCACCTCCTCCATGATGGCGCGCAGCCCGCGCGCGCCGGTGGAGCGCTTGATGGCCTGGTCGGCGATGGCGTCCAGCGCGGTGTCGGTGAACTCCAGCTCCACCCCGTCCAGCTCGAACAGTCGCCGGTACTGCTTGACCAGCGCGTTCTTCGGCTCGGTGAGGATCTGCAGCAGCGCGTCCCGGTCCAGGTTGTGGACGCTGGTGATGACCGGGAGGCGGCCGATGAACTCCGGGATCATTCCGAACTTGACCAGGTCCTCCGGCATGACCGCGCGGAACTGGTCACTGGACTCGATCTCGTGCTTGCTGCGGATGGTCGCACCAAAACCGATGCCCTTCTTGCCGGCCCGGGACTCGATGATCCGCTCCAGGCCGGAGAAGGCGCCACCCACGATGAACAGCACGTTCGTCGTGTCGATCTGGATGAACTCCTGGTGCGGGTGCTTGCGGCCGCCCTGCGGCGGCACCGAGGCGGTGGTCCCCTCCAGGATCTTCAGCAGGGCCTGCTGGACGCCCTCGCCGGAGACATCGCGGGTGATCGAGGGGTTCTCGCTCTTGCGAGCCACCTTGTCGATCTCGTCGATGTAGATGATCCCGGTCTCGGCCTTCTTGACGTCGTAGTCAGCGGCCTGGATCAGCTTCAGCAGGATGTTCTCGACGTCCTCGCCGACGTAGCCGGCCTCGGTCAGCGCCGTGGCGTCCGCGATGGCGAACGGCACGTTCAGCATCCGGGCCAGGGTCTGCGCGAGGAGGGTCTTGCCGGAGCCGGTCGGGCCCAGCAGCAGGATATTGGACTTGGCCAGCTCGATGCCCTCGTCGCGGCCGTGCTTGCCGTTCTCACCCGCCTGCACGCGCTTGTAGTGGTTGTAGACGGCCACCGAGAGCGACTTCTTCGCCGCCTCCTGGCCCACCACGTACCCGTCGAGGAACTCGTAGATCTCTCGGGGCTTGGGCAGCTCCTCGAACCTCACCTCCGAGGTCTCTGCGAGCTCCTCTTCGATGATCTCGTTGCACAGGTCGATGCACTCGTCGCAGATGTACACGCCGGGCCCGGCAATGAGCTTCTTCACCTGCTTCTGGCTCTTCCCGCAGAACGAGCACTTGAGCAGGTCGCCACCGTCACCGATGCGTGCCACGAGGTGCTTCCCCTTCGCCAAAGGCTCCGTGGGGGCCGGAGCCTGGTCTTGGTTTCCGACGGTACTCCGTCAGGACCCCCGATCCGCCGCGTTCGGCGGTCTTCCCTCTTCCGCCCTGGGCGAATACGGCGGCGGATACGGCCGAGGTGCCGGGAGGAGACTGTGAAGCCCGTTCGGCACCACCACGCCGTTTCAGGACAGGGGCGAGTGGTGCACAGTCGGTACCACCGATGGTGCCAGGCCGGGGCCCCCGCTCCAAGAGCCGGGGGCCAACGGCCCGCGTGGTACTCGTCTCAGTGAGCCTCGGCTCAGTCGTTCAGCGAGCTCTTGCGCGTCGAGGTGATCGCATCGATCAGCCCGTACTCCAGCGCCTCGGCGGCGGTGAGGATCTTGTCGCGCTCGATGTCCTCGCTGATCTGCTGCGCGGTCTGGTTGGAGTGCTTCGACAGCATCTCCTCCAGCTGCTCGCGCATCCGCTGGATCTCGTTCGCCTGGATCTCCAGGTCGGACACCTGGCCGCGGCCGGTCTCGGTGTACGGCTGGTGGATCAGGATCCGGGCGTTGGGAAGCGCCATCCGCTTGCCCGGGGCGCCGGCGGCGAGCAGCACGGCGGCGGCGGACGCCGCCTGGCCCATGCAGACCGTCGCCACGTCGGGCTTCACGAACTGCATGGTGTCGTAGATCGCGGTCAGCGCCGTGAAGGAGCCGCCGGGCGAGTTGATGTAGATATTGATGTCCCGGTCCGGGTCCATCGACTCCAGGCAGATCAGCTGCGCCATGATGTCGTTCGCGGAAACGTCGTCCACCTGGGAGCCCAGGAAGATGATGCGCTCCTCGAACAGCTTCGCGTACGGGTCGTACTCACGGACGCCCTGCGAGGTGCGCTCGACGAAGCGCGGGATGATGTAGCGGCCCTCGGCGCGCATGTCCGTCACGCGCTCACGGGCGCTGGACAGGCTGGGGATGTTCATAACGGTGTGCCTCCGGAAGCGTACGGACTGTGGTCGTTTGACGGTCGTTGACTACGGGCGGTCAGGCGCCCGTGCCGCCGCCGCCGGGGACGTCCGCGGCGCTGTGCATGATGGCGTCGATCAGGCCGTACTCCTTGGCCTCCTCCGGTCGGAACCAGCGGTCCCGGTCGGAGTCCTTGATGATCTGCTCGGTGGTCTGCCCGCTGTGCTGGGCGATCAGCTCGGACATCCGGTGCTTCAGGCGGACCAGCTGCTGCGCCTGGATGCGGATGTCGGTCGCCGAGCCGCCGAGGCCGGCCGAGGGCTGGTGCATCAGGATCTCGGCGTTGGGAAGCGAGAAGCGCTTGCCCTTGGCACCCGCCGTCAGCAGGAACTGGCCCATGGAGGCGGCCATGCCCATGGCGATGGTCACCACGTCGTTCTTGATGTACTGCATGGTGTCGTAGATCGCCATGCCCGCGGTGACCGAGCCGCCGGGCGAGTTGATGTAGAGGTAGATGTCGCGGTCCGGGTCGGCCGCGAGCAGCAGCAGCTGAGCCGTGATCTTGTTGGCGATCTCGTCGTCGACCTGCTGGCCGAGGAAGATGATGCGCTCGTTGAGCAGACGGTTGTAGACCTGGTCACCCAGACCGCCGCCGCCGATCTCACCGGCTGCGTGGGGAGCCAGCGCCCCTGACATGTGAGGCTGGCCGGGCATCTGGAACTGGGGAGTCGTCACGTATCCACCCGCTCATTGTCTTCGGACGGCTGATCGTCCGCCGTCACTGCGTCTCTTACGAAGGAAGCTCGGTCGAAGGTCGGTAGGCGCTGACCCTGATGGACCGACAGTCACCCTGCCCCTCGTACCAAGGACCCTAACGCGCAGGCGGGGCCTGGCCATCCCCTACACAGAACTGTTCGCTGTGAGCGCAGGGTCACCATCGTGCACAAAACGACGACGAGGGGCCCGGACGCGCAGCGCGTCCGGGCCCCTCGCTCAGTACTGCCTACGGCTGCCTGCGGATCAGGGCTCGACGGTCTCGGGGGCCTCGTTCGCGGCCTTGGCGGCGACCTCGGCGGCCTCCTCGACCTCGTCCTCGTCGTCCTCGAAGTCGACGACGTTGCCCTCGGTGTCGACGACCTTGGCGGCCTCGACGACTACGGCAAGCGCCTTTCCACGGACGACCTCACCGACGAGCAGCGGCACCTGGCCACCCTCGACGACCTGCTGGGCGAACTGGTCCGGGGTCATGCCGGAACCGGCGGCGCGGCGCAGCAGGTGCTCGGTGAGCTCCTCCTGGCTCACCGCGAGCTCCTCCTTGGACGCGATCGCGTCAAGGACGAACTGGGTCTTGATGCCCTTCTTGGCCTGCTCGACGAGCTCGGCCTCGAACTCCTCGGCGGTCTTGCCCTGGAGCTGGAGGTAGCCGTCCAGGTCGATGCCCATCTGCGGCAGCTGGTGGTGCTCCAGGTTGTGCTTGCGGGTCTCGACCTCGTCCGCGAGCAGCTTCTCCGGGTACGGCATGTCGACGAGCTCCATGAGCTTGTCGAGCACCCGCTCCTGGGCCTGGGTGGCCTGGTCGAACTCCTTCATCCGGACGAGCCGCTTGCGGGAGTCGTCCTTGAGCTCGTCCAGGGTGTCGAACTCGCTGGCGAGCTGGGCGAAGTCGTCGTCCAGGGCCGGGAGTTCCTTCTCCTGCACGGTGGTCAGGCTGACCGTGACCTCGGAGTCCTTGCCCTCGGCGGTGCCGCCCTTGAGCTCGGTGGTGAAGGTCGCGGTGGCGCCGGCCTCCAGGCCGGTGACGGCCTCGTCGATGCCGTCGAGGAGGCGGCCGGAGCCGATCTCGTAGCTGACGCCGGTGGCGGTGCCGTCCTCGGGGACCTCACCGTCGACCTTGGCCTCGAGGTCGACCACGACGACGTCGCCGGCTGCGGCGGCGCGCTCGACGGTCTTGAGCGAGGCGAAGCGGTCGCGGAGCTGGTTCAGGCTCTCCTCGATGTCCTCGTCGGACACAGCGATCGGGTCGACCTCGACCTCGATGCCGGTGAAGTCCGGGAGGGTGATCTCCGGGCGGATGTCCACCTCGGCGGTGAACTTCAGGTCGCCGCCGTCCGCGATCTTCTCGATGCCCTCGAGGTCGCTGATCTCCGGCTGGCCGAGGACGTCGATCTTTCCCTCGTCCACGGCCTGGGTGTAGAAACGCGGCAGCGCGTCGTTGACGGCCTCTTCCAGCACTGCGGCACGGCCGAAGCGCTGGTCGATGACGCGAGCCGGGATCTTGCCCTTGCGGAAGCCCGGAACCGTGACCTGCTGGTTGATCTTCTTGTACGCCGCGTCGAGGCTGGGCTTGAGCTCCTCGAAGGGCACCTCGACGGTGAGTCGAACCCGGGTCGGGTTCAGAGTCTCCACGGCGCTCTTCACGGTTGGGTCTCCTTGGGGGCTTGCGGTCGGGGTGTCCGCCGGGCCAGAGGTGGGAGCCTGCGGCACGGCGAGACGGGAGATAGGTCAGAGGCGACATCGCCCGCCGGGTGGATCGGACGGTGAGCTCGCTCCTCGCCCTCGGGCGGTCGGCCTGAGCTGCAGATCCCGAGGGACATGCCACGTGGACAACCGCCAGCGGTCCATCCTACCGGTACCACAATCTGCATTGGTCCCGGCGAGGACCAGGAAGGCGACGTAGACCACCCCGACGGAGGCGGCGTCAACGCGGAACCGATGGCCGACGGACGGCGGCGCGAGGTTGACGATCGACGGGTCCGCCCGGCCGGACAAGGACCCGGACAAGGACAGAGCCGCGCATCCCCTCCGCTCGGGACGGGGATGCGCGGCTCTGTGACCTGGCTGCTGTACTGGTCGGGGTGACCGGATTCGAACCGACGACCTTCCGCTCCCAAAGCGGACGCGCTACCAAACTGCGCCACACCCCGCGCCGCCCACTCTCTGGACGACACGTAGCGTACATGCTCATCACCCGGCCCCAGCCGGTTTTCCCCCGCGTCCCCGCGATCTTCCGCGACACCGTCAACCGGTGTGCGTCCGCCCGATCCGGTCCGCTAGGCTGTGCCCCGAACGTGCTGCACCGGCGCGCTCTGCGGGCGTAGCTCAATGGTAGAGCCCTAGTCTTCCAAACTAGCTACGCGGGTTCGATTCCCGTCGCCCGCTCACACGACTGAGGCCCAGGTCAGGAAAATGATTCCTGACCTGGGCCTCAGTGTCGTTAGGGTCGCCGGGTGACTACCGATCCCGCTCCCGCCGCGTCCGTGGACGCCTCTTCGCTGCCCAAGGCCGAGTTCGCCTTTCCCGGACCGCTGCGCGACCAGCTCGTCGCGGCGATCCTGGACGGGTCCAAGACCTCCACGACTGGGCTGGTCGCCGATTACGAGCACGGCCAGGAGGCGCTGCCCGAGGTCGGCCGGCGCGCGGTGGTGGTCGACTCCGACGACCGTCCCGTCGCGGTCATCGAGGTGACCGGTGTGCGCGTGGTGCCCCTGAACGAGGTCGACATCGCCCACGCCCGCGACGAGGGCGAGGGGCACACCACGGTGGCCGAGTGGAGGAGGGACCACGAGGAGTTCTGGCACGGCGAGGAGATGCGGCAGGCGATGGACGATCCCTCCTTCACCGTGCAGGACACCACCCTGGTGGTCCTCGAACGCTTTCGACTCGTCATCGACCTTCGCACCGCCCGCTGACCGACCTGTGCCACGGACCCGGTAGGGCACTCGTAGGGGGTGACGGAGGGGAGTCGAACGCCGGTACCCTCCCGGGGACGGTGAAAATGTTCACCGCCCCTACACAATTGGAGATTCCCCGTGCGCGGGCCGCAGCGGCTGAGGGTCATACAGCGCAGCATCGTGCGCGAAATGGCGTGCCTGGGACTGGAGTTCCAGATCGACGGCGGGATCGTGCGGGGGCCGGGGACGACCGCTGTGGCGGTGCGCGAGCACGGGGGCCACGGCAGCGGGCATGTCGACCTCGGCTACGCGCTGCGGCTTGGTGAGGGCGAGGGGCCCGTGGTGTGGGACTGCACCGCTGGCCTGGGTCGCACCGAGGAGGAGCGGCTGCAGAACGCCGTGCGGATGTGGCGCACCACGACCGCCTCAGCGGTGGTGGAGCTGCTGGAGCGGCGCGGGCTGCACGGGGACCACTTCGCGCCGGGGGCCGTCGGCGGGGTGGCCGGATGGCATGCCGTGCAGGGGCCGGCCTGCGTGTTCGGTTTCCGCAGCGGGCCGTTGGGCGACTGGGTGGCGGAGCACCAGCTGCTGCCGGCCGTCGCCGACGCGGTGCTGCCGTACCTCACGGAACCCGCGCTGAACGGCGTGAAGTTCTTCTTCGGCGGACGCGCAGACGACGAGGTCTCCGAGGTACGGGTCAACGGCGAGCCGGTCGCTGCCGCGTCGGCGGCGCTGGGGCGACTGGCCTGGCCGCGGGGTGAGCGGCTCGCCTGGGCACGCTGTTTCGTCCTGCTGGCCGCCGATCCGCTGAGCCTCGGCGCGGGCGGCGCGACGCCGGGGCCCGTGTCGGTACCCGACACGGTCGCCCCGCTGACGTCGTCGGCGATGTTGCGGCGCTGGCTCTGGCGTTGAAGCTGAGGCCTGCTACTTCGTCAGGTTGTTGATGGTGGTGGCGACCTGGTCGAGAAAGCTCTGGATCGGTGTCGCAGCTGACGTCTTCGCAAGGAAGAAGCCGAACAAAGCCGCGAGAATCGTATAGCCGAGCTTCATGCTCTTGTTCCTGATGAACACAATCAGGAGAATGCCCAGCAGGACAACGGCGGAGACAGAGAAGGTTGTCACTCGGTTCCACTTCCTCGTTCCAGACGTGCTCGGGGCCCGGGCCACCCGGCAGGCCGGTCCGCCGCGCCGATCTCCGGCACTGCCCCCTCCCTCCCCACGCCCGACCATCAGTGTCTCCGGAGCGACCCGCTCCGTAAAGCACTTCTGGGAGACAGCTCACCAGGTGATCCTTATTCGGCCGAGTTTGGCCGAAGAGCGGCGAGAGATCTTGGTGAGGATGGTACAGGTGTGACTAACTCTGCACTGCAGCGCGGTCATTCACGCCAGATCAGCAGCAGTGCACGATCGTCGTTGAGGTCCTTGGCGACGGTCTCGATGAGCCGCCAGGCGGTGCCGGAGAAGGTCGAACCGATGAGCCGGTCGGCCTCGCCCATGAGCCTGTCCATGCCCTCGGAGAGGTCTCGCCCGGGAGCCTCGACCATCCCGTCCGTGCAGAGCATCAGGACGTCGCCGCGCGCCAACCGCCCGCGCAGTCCGGTGAACTTCGCGCCGTCGACGATGCCCAGCAGCGGGCCCTCGGCCTCCTTGGTCTCCCAGTGGCCCGCGCCCATGCAGCGCTGCATACCGGGAAGGTGCCCGGCCGAGAGGAGTTCGTACTCGCCCGTGTCCAGGTCCAGGACGAGGTGGACGGCGCTGGCGAAGCCCTCCTCCCATTCCTGGCGCAGCAGATAGCCGTTGGCGGCGGGGAGGAAGTCGTGCGGCGGCAGGGAGCCGAGCAGGCCGCCGAAGGCGCCGGAGAGGAGCAGGGCGCGGGAACCGGCGTCCATGCCCTTGCCGGAGACGTCCGCGAGGACCGCCTCCAGCACGCGCTTGCCGTCGCCGGTGCGGGCGGCGACGAGGAAGTCACCGGAGAACGACTGGCCCCCGGCCGGGCGCAGGGCCATCTCGGCGTGCCAGCCGGCGGGCAGGTCGGGGATCTGCGACTGCACCTTGAGGCGTTCGCGCAGGTCGAACAGCATGGTGCCGCCACCGCGCCACGGCACCCCGACGCGACTGCGGAGTTGGGCGAGCAGCAGGCCCGCCGCGCCGACTGCGCCGACGACCAGCACGCAGCCAGGAGTGACCCGGCCGGGACCCCCGCCGAAAGGGCCGAGCAGTGCCGACTCGACCCCGAGCGCGGAGGCCGCAGCGGCGTAGAGGAGGACCAGGCTGCTCGGGCGGAGCAGCAGGGCTCCCGCGAGCACCGGGACGACCAGTGCGGTCGGCGGGCACCACAACGGCGCCATGAGGGTCGCCAGGGTGATCAGAGGGATGAGGAGGAACAGCCCGCCGAAGGCGAACCAGTCCGAGGCATCACCGCGAAAGTAGTCGACGGCGGATCGGCGCAGCCTCCGGCGGGCCCGGTTGAGCGCCCTGCGCCCCCGTGCCGTGAGAGTGTCCCGAGGGAGTGCCTCGGCCGATCCGCCTGCCATGCCCGCTGACCCTACCGAGCGCGCGTGCCGCGCGTCGACGCCGGACCGAGGGAAGAGACGGAACGGGGCGCGCGGGGGAAGGCGCGCACGGCGGCGCGGAACAGGGCGTGCAAGGGGCGCGTGTGGCCGGATGCAGGGGGCGGAAAATCCGGTCGCGTCGGCGAGTCGTTGTTGATAGAGAGAGCATATGAGCGAACCGTCCTCCTCCCCTGTGTCCGCTGTGCCCGCTGTGCCCTCCTCATCCGTTGGTCTCGAACTGCGGACGATCACCGCCGAGGAGTGGAGCGCCTGGTACGACATGCTGGAACGGGCCTTCGGCGGTATGCCGGAGTCCGCCGAGGAACGGGAACTGTGGCAGGGACTCACCGAACTGGACCGCTCGATCGGGGTGTTCGACGGGAAGCAGCCGGTGGCGGCGGCGGGCGCGTTCAGCTTCCGGCTCGCGCTGCCCGGGGGCGTGCCGCTGCTTCCGACCGCGGGCGTGACCATGGTGGGAGTGCTGCCGACGCACCGGCGGCGGGGACTGCTGACGAGGATGATGCGGCACCAGCTGGACGACGTGCGTGAGCGGGGCGAGGCGGTGGCAGTGCTGACGGCGTCGGAGCCGGGCATCTACGGGCGGTTCGGGTATGCCGTGGCGGCGGCGCAGATGCGGGTGGCCATCCCCCGGCACCGGGTGCGGCTGGATTCGGACCTCGGGCGGGATCTTCGGCTTCGGCTGGCCGATCCGGCGGAGGCTGTGGCGGGCTGCGAGGCGCTGTACGAGCGGGTCGGCCCGGCACGACCGGGGTGGGTGGCCCGCCCGCCGGGGTGGGAGCGGCAGCCGCTGCTCGACCCGCCGTCGGAGCGCGGCGGTCTGACGCCGCTGGGCTGCGTCCTGGTGGAGGACCCGGAAAGCGGGGGCCTGCTCGGGTACGCGCGCTACGCGGTGAGGCCCGACTGGGAGTTCAGCGGCCCGAGCGGGACGGTCGTGGTGCACGAGGTGCTGGCCGCCACGCCGGCGGCGTACGCGGCACTCTGGCGGTTCCTGCTCGACGTCGACCTGACGGACACGGTGACGGCGCGCAACCTGGCGGTGGACGATCCGCTGCTGCATCTGGTGTCGGACGTGCGGAGGTGCGAGGCGCACCTCCGGGACGGTCTGCACGCCCGACTGGTGGACGTGGGGGCGGCGCTGGCGGCGCGGCGCTATGCGACGCCGCTGGATGTGGTGTTCGAGGTCAGCGACCCGTTCTGCCGCTGGAACGAGGGCCGTTGGCGGCTCAGCGGCGACGCGGACGGGGCGGTGTGCGCGCGCACGACGGACGCGGCCGACCTGCAACTGACGGTGCGTGAGCTGAGTGCCGCCTATCTGGGCGGTTTCGCGCTGAGTGCGCTGGCGGGCGCGGGGCGCGTCCAGGAGTTGCGCGCCGGGGCGCTTCCGGAGACGTCGCGCGCCTTCGCGAGCGACATCGCGCCGTGGCTGCCCCGGGGGTTCTAGGGCTGGACAGGCACCGCACGCCCTGGATGCCCTGCATGCCCTGCACGCCTTAAGGCCGTCCCCCGTGGGTGCTGGGCGGCTGGCAGGTCGGGCACCAGAAGAGGTTGCGGGAGGCATGGGTCTCGGTACGGACCGGCGTACCGCAGACCAGGCAGCGCTGGGCGGCGCGGCGATAGACGTACACCTCGCCGCCGTGCGCGTCCTCGCGGGGGGCGCGCCCCATCGCCCGCGGAGTGTGCTCGGGGCGGACGGTGTCGATCCAGCCGTTCTGCACGCCGGCCCGCATCAGGTCGACGAGGTCGGTCCAGACGGCGTCCCACTGGTCGCGGGTGAGCTCGCGGCCGGGGAGGTGGGGGTCGATGCCCTGCCGGAACAGCACCTCCGCGCGGTAGATGTTGCCGACGCCCGACAGCACCTTCTGATCCATGAGCAGGGCGGCGATGGTGGTGCTGCTGCGGCTGATGCGCTGCCAGGCCGGCATCGGGTCGCCGCCCAGCCCGTCTGCGGGCCTGAGCGGGTCGGGGCCGAGCCGCTGCTGGACGTCCTTCTTGTCGAAGCTGCTGATCAGCGCGCAGGTGGCAGGCCCGCGCAGGTCGGCATAGTGCTCGTCGGTGGCTATGCGCAGCCGGATCTGGCCGGTGGGGGCGGGCGCGGGGCCCTCGCCCAGCCGGACCTTGCCGTAGAGGCCGAGGTGGATGTGGATCCAGCCCACGTCGCGGAAGCCGAGGAACAGGTTCTTGCCGTGGGCGTCGGTAGTGGTGAGGGTGCGCCCGTCGAGGCGCATCGCGGCGGGCGCGAAGGGGCCCTGCGGGCTGGAGACGCGCACGGACTCGCCGCCGAACACCTTGCGGTACTCGGCGGCGAGGCGGTGGAGGGTGTGGCCTTCAGGCATCGGCTCTGGTCGTTTGATCGGTCCTGCGCGTCAGCCCTGGGGGTGGTGGGCCGGGACCGGCGGGAGCTCGCCGGTGGTCTCGTACTCGCTGATCATGTCGATGCGGCGGATGTGGCGCTCGTCCTGCGAGAACGGGGTGCCCACGAAGACCTCGACGAACTTGGTGGCCTCGTCCAGGCTGTGCATCCGGCCGCCGATGCTGATGACGTTCGCGTTGTTGTGCTCGCGGCCGAGCGAAGCCGTCTCGACGCTCCAGGCCAGGGCGGCACGGACGCCCTTGACCTTGTTGGCGGCGATGGCCTCGCCGTTGCCGGAACCGCCGATGACGATGCCCAGCGCCTCGGGGTCTGCGGCGGTGCGCTCAGCGGCGCGGAGGATGAACGGGGGGTAGTCGTCCACCGAGTCGTAGATGTGCGGACCGCAGTCGACGGGCTCGTGCCCGGCACTGCTCAGCCACTGGACGAGGTGCTGCTTGAGTTCGTATCCGGCATGGTCGGATCCCAGGTACACGCGCATGGTCGCCAGTGTGGCACGAGGCGACGCCCGGCTGCCCGTCAGCCCTCCGGCGGCCCCCGCCCCGTGCCGTGCTGTCGACCCAGTGCCGTGCTGTCCCTGCCGTGCCGTGCTGTCAGGCCTTTCGGCCGACGAGCTTCCAGGCGGCGGGGAGCAGACCCGTCGCGAGGGCGACCTTCAAAGCGTCGCCGATCAGGTAGGGGTAGAGGCCCAGCGAGGCGGCCGTGCCGAGGGAGACGTGCAGGGACGCGGCGAGACAGGGGACGCCGACGGCGTAGATGGCGAGGTTGCCGAGCACCATGGCTCCGGCCGTGCGCAGCGGGCTGCGGTCCGCGCCGCGGCGGGCGAGCTCACCGACGAGGGCGGCGGCGACGACGAAACCGATGATGTAGCCGAAGGTCGCCCCGGAGCCGGAGCTGCCCTGTGCGAACCAGGGCAGCCCGGCCAGGCCCGCGAGCAGGTACAGGGCAAGGGAGGCGGCACCGCGGCGGGCGCCGAGGGCGGTACCGACGAGCAGCGCGGCGAGGGTCTGGCCGGTGACCGGGACCGGCGAGCCGGGAACGGGCACGGCGAACTGGGCGGCCAGGCCGGTGAACGCCGCGCCGCCGAGGACCAGGGCGAGGTCGCGGGCGTGGCCGCGGGCCCGGGTGGAGGCGGGGAGGAGGTCGGCGAGGACGGTGCCGGGGCGGACGGTGCGCACAGCGGCGGTGGCGAGGCTCATGGTTCTTCTCCGCGGGGGCGGGCCTGGGGAGGCGTGGGCGGGACGGTGGTACGGACGCGGGTCGTGCGTGCCGGCGGGCGCTCGTGAATGCTTGTTAACGCCTGTGAACCTATCGGCTGCAACCGGTGCGTGCGTATGGCGATCCCGACAAAAGGGCAGCTCAGTGCGTTGGATGCTTGACGCAGGACGGCGCACCGTTCTTCCTGCTCCAGTCCCGCTCCCGCTCCGAGTCCCGATCACACCGCGGCCCCCGCACGGTGATCCGTACGGGGGCCGCGACGCGCAGTGCGGACCTGACCGGCTCGCCTGCTGGCCCGCTCAGTCGAAGGACGGGCCCGCCGTGCGGGTGCGCTTGATCTCGTAGAAGCCGGGGGTAGCGGCCACCAGCAGGGTGCCGTCCCACAGCCGGGCAGCGGCCTCGCCGCGCGGAGTGGGGGTGACCACCGGGCCGAAGAAGGCGACCTGCTCGCCGTCCGGACCGGGAACGGCGATCACCGGGGTGCCGACGTCCTCGCCGACCAGGGTGATGCCCTCCTTGTGGGAGGCACGCAGGGCCTCGTCGTAGTCCGTGGAGTCGGCGGCCTCGGCCAGCTCGACCGGCAGGCCCGCGTCGGCCAGGGCGGCGGCGATGGTCTCCTTGGTGCGCGGCTCGCCCTGCAGGTGGAAACGGGTGCCGAGCGCGGTGTAGAGCGCGCCGAGCACCTGGTCACCGTGCGCCTGCGCGGCGGCGATGCAGACCCGGACCGGGCCCCATGCCTCCTTGAGGAACTCGCGGTACTGCTCCGGTATGTCCTTGTCCGAGTTGAGGACGGCGAGGCTCATCACGTGCCAGCGCGTGGTCACCGGGCGCTGCTTCTCGACCTCCAGCATCCAACGGGAGGTCATCCAGGCCCAGGGGCACAGCGGGTCGAACCAGAAGTCAGCGATCACGGGAGTGCCGAGCGAGTCGGACATGGGGTTCCTCCAAGGCGCACAAGGCGCATAGCCGTAGCCGCGGTGTCCGCGTGCGTCCAGCCGAACACGTCCGACCGCCCGTCCATTCCCAGGTTCGTTCCCGTATCTCGGAAAGTCGGTGGCCCATGAAAGGATGCGCGGGAACCAGCGGCGCCGCGACCCGGTAGCTCAGCGGTTCGACGGCCGGGACCCTCACCCGGCTGCACGAGGCAGCAGTGCAGTAGTAGGGAGTACCGCAGTGCCCGGGACCAATCTCACCCGCGACGAGGCCCGCGAGCGGGCCCGCATCCTCAGCGTGGACGGCTACGAGGTTCACCTCGACCTGCGCTCAGCCGTACAGCCGGTGGCGGAAGGGCAGGGCGCCGGCAGGTTCGGCTCCCGTACGGTGCTTCGGTTCCGCTGCTCCGAGCCGGGTGCCGACAGCTTTGCCGACCTGCTGGCCCCGGCCGTGCGCAGCGTCGTACTCAACGGCCGCGAACTGGATCCGGCCGAGGTGTTCGACGGCTCGCGGATCGCCCTGGCCGGGCTCGCGGAGACCAACGAGCTGGTGGTCGAGGCGGACTGCGCCTACAGCCGTTCAGGTGAGGGGCTGCACCGCTTCACCGACCCGGTGGACGGTGAGACCTACCTCTACACCCAGTACGAGCCAGCCGACGCGCGACGGGTATTCGCGACCTTCGAACAGCCCGACCTGAAGGCGCCGTTCACCTTCACGGTGACCGCGCCGGCGCACTGGGCGGTGTTCTCCAACTCCCCCACCGGTGGCGACCCGAAGACCACCGACGACGGCCTGATCTGGGAATTCACCCCGACGCCGAGAATCGCCAGCTACATCACCGCCGTCGTCGCCGGGCCGTACCACGTCGACCGCGACCACTACAGCCGGGTGCTGGCGGACGGCCGCCGACTGGAGATCCCGCTCGGCGCGATGTGTCGCAGGTCGCTGGCGCAGCACTTCGACTCGGACGAGATCTTCACGGTCACCAAGCAGGGGCTCGACTTCTTCCACGACGAGTTCGACTACCCGTACCCCTTCGGAAAGTACGACCAGGCGTTCGTGCCCGAGTACAACCTCGGCGCGATGGAGAACCCGGGCTGCCTGACCTTCCGCGAGGAGTACGTGTTCCGCTCCAAGGTGACCGAGGCCGCCTACGAGGGCCGGGCGAACGTCATCCTGCACGAGATGGCGCACATGTGGTTCGGCAACCTGGTCACCATGCAGTGGTGGGACGACCTCTGGCTCAAGGAGTCCTTCGCCGACTTCATGGGCGCGTTCGCGCAGGTGGAGGTGACCAAGTACGCCGCCGGATGGATCACCTTCGCCAACCGGCGGAAGGCGTGGGCCTACCGGCAGGACCAGCTGCCGACGACGCACCCGGTCACGGCGGACATCCGCGACCTGGAGGACGCCAAGCTGAACTTCGACGGCATCACCTACGCCAAGGGCGCGTCGGTGCTGAAGCAGTTGGTCGCGTATGTCGGGCGCGACGCGTTCTTCGAGGGCGCGCGGCGGTACTTCAAGCGCCATGCGTACGGGAACACCAGGCTGGCGGACCTGCTCGCAGTTCTGGCCGAGACGTCCGGACGCGGCGCAGACGCGATGGCCGAGTGGTCGCGCTCCTGGCTGGAGACGGCAGGCGTCAACGTGCTGACGCCGCTGCTGGTGACGGACGCGGCGGGCACCGTCACCTCGTTCGCGGTGCTCCAGGAGGCCGCGGAGTCGCATCCCGCGCTGCGCCCGCACCGGGTCGCGGTGGGGCTCTACGACCGGAACGAGCAGGGCGCACTGGTCCGCACCCACAAGGTCGAGCTGGACGTCGCCGCCGGGCCACGTACGGAGGTGCCCGAGCTGGTGGGGCTGCAGCGGCCGGCGTTGGTCCTGGTCAACGACGAGGACCTGACGTACTGCAAGATCCGCTTTGACGAGGCGTCACTCACGACGCTGCGGGAGGGGTTGGGGGACCTGGACGACCCGCTCGCGCGGGCACTCGCATGGTCCGCCCTGTGGAACCTGACGCGTGACGGACTGGTGCCGGCCCGCGACTACCTGGACATCGTGCTGCGCTTCGCCGGACGCGAGAGCGACATCGGCGTCCTGCAGTCGCTGCACCAGCAGGCCCAGACCGCGTTCGACATGTACCTCACCCCCGCGGCGCGAGCGGAGTGGGCGCCGCGGCTCGCCGAGGGCGCGCTGAGCGAGCTCCGATCCGCCGCACCCGGCGGCGACCACCAGCTCGCCTGGGCCCGCTTCTTCGCCGGTACGGCCGGTTCCGAGGCCGACCTGCAGCTGGTCAGCGGGCTGCTCGCGGGCAGCGCCCGGATCGACGGCCTGGACGTCGACCAGGAACTGCGCTGGGCGCTGCAGCAGACGCTTGCCGCGGCCGGCCGTGCCGACGAGGCCGAGCTCGCGGCGGAGCTGGCACGCGACGACACGGCGAGCGGCAAGCGGCTGCAGACCACGTGCCTGGCGGCCCGGCCCACGGCGGAGGCCAAGGCCGAGGTGTGGCGGCTGGTGGTGGATTCGGACGAGCTTCCGAACGCACTGGTCGAGGCACGGATCAGCGGCTTCCAGCAGGCGGACCAGCGGGAGCTGGTCGCGCCCTATGCTGAGCCCTACTTCGAGGTCCTGGAGAAGGTCTGGGGCGAGCGCTCGATCGAGATCGCCCTACGGATCGTCAAGGGCCTGTTCCCGCACCTGGTGACGACGGCGGCGACGCTGGAGCGTACCGACCTGTGGCTGGCCGAGCACGAGGGCGCGGCGCCGGCGCTGCGGCGGCTGGTGCTCGAGTGCCGCGACGACCTGGCGCGGGCGCTGCGCGCGCAGGAGCGGGACGCGACTGCGGCGATGGCGGAAGCGGCGGCAGCGGGCTGACGCTCAGTCGGAGGCGGCGGCAGCGGGCTGACGCTCAGTCGGAAACGGCGGCCGGGACACAGCGACGGAGGAGGGGTCCACGGGTGGCGCATGCTGCCCGGTGCGCCCCTCCCTCTACGATGTCCCGCGAGCGGACGTGTTTTCGATGAAGGGTGTGCGGGGGATGACAGAGAACCCATCAGGTCCTGGCGGCCCCCTGGACGGGCCACCAGTGGCGGCTGACGGGGCGTCAGCGGCTCAGGCGGTACCTCCGCTCCCGCCGCAGCAGAGCCATGCGCCGACCGAGATGTACCCGCCGGGCGTGCCCCAGCAGGCGGGCGGGGCGGCGTACGCGCCGACGCAGACGTACAACGCGGGCGGACCGCCGCACGCCCCGCAACCGCCGCACGCGCCGCACGCCGCGCAATCTCAGCGTGCCCCACAGCAGCAAGTGCCGCAGCAGGTGCCGGCCGGGCAGCCGCAGGCGGAGGGTGTCGCCTACGCGCCCACGCAGGCGTACAACCCGGGAATGCCGCCGCCCACCGCGCCCCCGCAGGGCGCGCCTCCGCAGGCCCTTCCCCCGCAGGCCGCCGCGTGGCCCGCTAACGGGGCGACGGGGGCCTACCCGTCGGTGCAGCACGGCGGCTACGGCTACCCCCAACCTGGCTACGCACCACCGCCAACGCAGACGCCACCGCCGACGCCGTTCGCACCCCAACCCGGCTACCCTCCGCAGGGTTACCCGCAGCAGGGCTACCCGCAGGGGGGCTACCCCCAGCAGGGCTACCCCCAGCAACCCGGCTACCCCGTGCCCGGCGCCCCCGGCTACGGCGGATACCCCGGCCCTGGCTACCCGCAGGCCGCCCCGAAGAAGAAGCTCGGCGGCGGCGCCATCGCGGGCATCATCATCGGTGTGGTCGTGCTCGCCGCCATCGCCGGCGTCACCGTGATGCTGACCGGCGGCAGCAGCAGTCCCGGCGGCAAGACCCTCGCGAAGGTCTGGTCGGTGACCGCGAACGGCTCCGAGGACCGGCTCGTCGGCTCGTGGCTTACCGGCACGACTCTCGTCCGCGCCAGCAGCGCCGGCGGAGTCGTCGCCTACAACGTCAGCGACGGCAGCAAGGCCTGGACGATCACTCCGCCGAGTGGTGGCTCCGTCCCCTGCGCCATCTCCCCGACGGTGACCACCGGTGGCATCGGCACCATGGCCTTCGGCACCGACCCGAACTCCTGCACCGTCTTCGCCGGGGTCGACTCCTCGACCGGCAGGATCCTCTGGACGATCCCGCTGACCGGCGCGGGCCACACCGTGGCGATGAGCGCCCAGACGTACATCCAGGGCTCGGTGGCGACGGTCGTGAGCGGCGGCGAGGCCGGGGGCTTCGACACCACGACGGGCAAGCGGGTCTGGCTCTACCAGCCACGCGGGCAGTACTGCAATGAGACGAACAAGGGGACGACGGGAGCCATCCTGGTCGACGACTACTGCGCCGACGCCAGCCCCGCCTACACCCTGAGCGCAGTAGATGGTGCCACGGGCAAGGTGCTGTGGCGCAAGACCGAGACCGACCACGTCAACGTCGACACCGTCCTTGGCGCCAACCCGCTTGTGGCCGCGGTGTCGAGCAGCGGCAACGAGACCGTCAACGTGTACGACGGCAGCGGCAACCCCAAGCCGCTCAATGTCTCGGGTGTCCGCCTGGACACGAGCTCCGTCTGGAGTACCAACGCCATCTCGCTCTCCGGGCAGACCATGGTGGTGCAGAGTGCTGACGACCTCAGCTCCAGCTCGGGCAGCACGGCAGGAAAGGTCGTCGCCTACGACCTCTCCACCGGCGACCCGCTGTGGACGTACAACGGCGAGAGCCAGCACGGCGCGGTCCTCGTGAACGCAGCGGCGGACGGCAAGCTCTACGCCCTGTCCACGGGCAGCTTCAGCGGCTCACCGCACTTCGTGTCGCTGGACCCGACGACGGGCAAGTCGACGGTCCTGGGCGCGCTGCCGTCCGGTACCAACGGCTGGACCTTTTCCGGCGGCGCGCTCTACACCACCCCGGACGGCGCGCTGATCTCACTGAGCGAGTACACCGGCGGCGACTCGGTGGACGTCTACAAGTAGTCGCCCACCGTCGCGGAGCACCGGGCGCCCAGTCGAGCGGCGCCCGGCCGCCCTGCCCCGACTAGCCCGCGGCGCGATCCGCGAGCGGCCGCCGACGTCGCGCGGTGTCGGCCAGCACCGGCGGGCGCCAGGCGCCGTCCGGCCGGTAGAGGTTGGTCCCGGGCGGCACGAGTCGACTCCAGGTCAAGCCCCGTAGACAGAGAGGGATCCTGACTGCGGCTCAGGCGGATGCGTGGTGCGCCAGCACGGCGTGCGGGTCGCCGGTGCGGGCGTCTCCGGGGTGGCCGGGGTGGCCGGGTGCGGTCGCCTCGGCGTGGCCCTTCTGCACCGTGTCGACAGTCACGGTGTCGATGTGCACTGTCGCGGCCGTGAGCCGGGGAACGGCGTGCAGCAGCGTGTGCTCGGCCTCGACGGCGACGGCGTGGGCGGCGACGACGGTCAGCTCGGGCGCGACGGCGATCTCCGTCTCGGCGCGCAACCCGTGCCCCACCCAGCGCAGCCGCACCGACCCGACCGCGCGCACCCCGCCGACCGCGCCGAGCGCTCCCTCCGCGGCATCCACCAGCGCCGGGTCGACCGCGTCCATCAGCCGTCGGAACACCTCGCGAGCGGCATCCCGCAGCACCAGGAGCACAGCGACGGTGATCAGCAGTCCGACCACGGGGTCCGCCTGACCCCAGCCGAGCGCCGTACCGCCCGCGCCCAGCAGCACCGCGAGCGAGGTGAACCCGTCGGTCCGTGCGTGCAACCCGTCCGCGACCAGCGCCGCCGACCCGATCCGCCGCCCGGTACGGATGCGGTAGCGCGCGACCAACTCGTTCCCGACGAACCCCACCAGCGCCGCAGCCGCGACGGCGGGGAGGTCGGTGGCGAGGCGCGGGTGCAGCAGCCGCTCGACCGCGGTGTACGCGGCAAAGCCGGCCGAGGCCGCGATGACCGCCAGCACGGCCAGCCCGGCCAGGTCCTCTGCGCGCCCGTAGCCGTAGGTGTACCGACGGGTGGGCGCGCGACGGCCGACCAGGAACGCTACGGCGAGGGGAAGCGCGGTGAGCGCGTCCGCGACGTTGTGCACGGCGTCACCGAGGAGCGCCACGGAGTGGCTGACCGAGGCGACCGCGAGCTGCACGGCAGCGGTGGCCGCGAGCACGGCGAGGGACAGCCACAGGGTACGGAGGCCGTCGGCGGAGGTGGCGAGGGCGCGGTCGACCTTGTCGGCGGAGTCATGGCTGTGCGGGGCGAGGACGTGCGGGAGGCGGAGCCGGGGGAAACGGCGGCGGGGGTGCGGGTGGTCGTGGGGGTGGTCGTGCTCGTGGTCGTGGCCGTGATCGTGGGTGTGCGGCTGCTGCTCCATGAGCCCACGGTGGCAGACGAATCCCCTTGCAGCCACTGCTGATCTACCAGCTCTGACCAGGTGCGACGCCTTTGCAGGAGCGGACTCCGGGCAGGTGGCGCAGAGCAGTTCGCACGCTCTCCGCGCCACCTGGACCAACCGCCGGCGGTCAGCCCTGCGGATTGCCGCCCCCGTAGGGAGGCTGCGGGGGCTGAGGCGGCTGTGCGTACGGGTTGTTCTGGTAGACCGACTGCTGGGGCTGCTGGTACGGCGGCTGATAAGGCTGCTGCTGGAAGGGTTGCTGCGGCTGGTACGGAGGCTGGTAGGCCTGTCCCTGCGCGCCCGCGCCCAGCGGCGGCTGCGGGGCATAGCCTCCAGGACCGGTTGGCCCACCAGGACCGCGCGTGTTCTTGTTCTTCCTCCACACGATCAGAACGATCACGACGAGGAGAACGATCAGCACCACGCCCCCGACCGCCGCGAACACGATCGTCCCGGACGACGACTTCGCGCTGCCACTCGCCAGCCCGGTCGCGGGCTGCGTCCCTCCCTGCGTCGGCGCAGCGGCCGCCGCCCCCGTCGCCTGCGGCAACGGCCCCGCCGCAGGCCCGGGGTCCATCGTCGCCCACTTGTCGAACTGGTTCGGCCGCGCGATGCCGTACCCCCAGTGCGGGTCATGCTGCGCGACCCCGGCCGGGAGCTTGGCACCCTTGATGATGTAGTTGACGACCTGGCCCTGCGTCAGATGCGGGTACGCGGAACGGATCAGGGTAGCGATGGCGGAGACGTACGCCGTTGCGTAGCTGGTGCCATCGTCTTTGTACATCTGAGCATCGCTGCCGGAACCGTCTCGAACGATGCCGACACCGGGCGCGACGACCGTGAGATGCGAGCCGTATGCGGACCGACCCCACAAGCTTGCATTTTGGTCGACAGCTCCAACAGAGATAACCCCGGGATAGGAAGCAGGATAATCATCCTCTTCCATTCCGGAATTTCCAGCTGCTGCCACCAACACAACGTTGTGCGCTTCGGCGTAGGCGACCGCCGCCTGAACGTCATCGGACTTCGAATAGACCGAGCCGAAGGACATATTGATGACGGAAGCACCGTGATCCACTGCATACCTGATGGCTAGTGAAGTGTGGTCCTTAGCGTGATCCGCGTCTGTCCCGACTCCCACGGGGAGAATCTTTGCGCCAGGAGCAAGGCCCATGATTCCGTCATCACCATTGGAGCCGTGTCCATGCCCGGCAATTAGGCTTGCGAGGCCAGTTCCGTGCCCATCGGCAGCATAGTCAGTTTGACCATTTCCTCCGTGGACGTAGTCGGTCCCCTGGAGCACCTGTCCGGTCAAATCAACATGAGTCGCGCGAACGCCGGAGTCGATGACCGCGACAGTGACACCCTTGCCCGTCGAGTGAGTCCAGACGTCCTTCGTGGCGCCGTACTCGGTCAACGGCCATTCCGCCGCCCGGGCTCCATCGTTCGCACTCGCCGCAGGCGCGGCCGACATGACCAAGGCCCCCGCCAGCACCGCCCCGCCCACCGCACGCAATGCTTGCGTGAAGCCCATGCAATCCACCTCGCTCGCTCAATACTGATGGCCCCACAGGTCACCCCTGCAGGGCCATCAGGACACTACTCGGTCTTCCATCGTCTCTTGCTGGCGGCCGCTAGCCGATCACCGGCGGGTTCGGCGTGGCGTCCTGCTCCCAGGTCTCCTCATCCTCAAGGAGGTACGCCGCACGACCCTTGCGCTTCTTCTTGTTGTTGCCGCGCCCGGCGCCGCCCATGCCACCCATGCCCATGCCCGCACCGGCGCCCTTGCCAGCACCTTCGCCAGCGGCGAGCTTCGCCTCATTCGCGGCCATCTCGCTGGCAGATTCGGTACTCCCTGCAGCGCCGCCAACCAGGCCAGCCTCCCCAGCCGCACCGCCCGCGAGGCCCTCGCCAGCGAGTCCGCCGGAAAGACTGCGAGCGTTGGCGCTCAGCCGACCTCCACCCCCAAGACCCATGCCACCTGCACCGCCGAACATGCCGCCACCATGGCCGAGGCCACCGGACCCAACGCCGCCAGCGCCGCCATAGCCGCCGCCACTGCCGTAGCCGCCGCTGGCACCTCCGCCGACACCAGTGGTCGGACCACCGTGCCCGTCGATCGTGCTGCCGGGGGGCGGGACAGGTGAAGCGCCCCCTCCTCCACCAAGTCCACCGCCGGGTGGGGGAACAGTGATCGGAGTCGTCTTAATCGGCGACTCTGGCATGTAGCCGCCGTGAATCGGCTTCACCGTGCCACTACCGCTACCAGCGCCGCCAGACAGGCCCGCATGTCCGGGGGATGCCGGGACAGTCCCCTTGGGCTGTCGCACGGGCGGTGGCGGTGGCGGTGGCTGAGGAGGCGGCCAGACTCCGCCGTTTCCCCCGCCTTGCTGCGGCGGCTGCATCTGCGCCGCAGCATTGTTGTACTTGGTCCCCAACTCCTCCATCACCACGACTGCCTGCTGATGCGCCTGCTCCAACGCGGACAACTGCGATCCGTCGTGCTGAACCGCCCAGTCCAACCCGTGCTGCGCCGCATCCTGTTTGAACTGCCAGTCCTGGCGCTCACTCGTCAGGGCACGAGACATCTTCGCCCACGTACTCGGCTCATGCGGCATCTTCGTTTGTGCCGTCGCTAGCGCGATTGCCGCATCCGAAAGTGCCGACGACGTACCGCTTGCGTACTGCGCACCGTTGGTCAGGCTCGTGTGCAGATCCTGTGCGTTCTTCTGGAAAGCGTCTGCAGTCGGGCCGGTCCAGTTCTGCAGACAACTGCTGACATGCGTGCCGAGCTCGTCGGCGGTGGCCTGCAAGGCCTGGTGGACGTTGGTCCAGCGGCCGGACACCGTGTGCATCGCGTTCGGATCCGCATCCGTGATCATTTTGCGGAGGCCAACAAGTCCGCCGGCCGTCTCGAAGTCCGTGGAGAACCCGCCCGCACCGGAATGCCCTCCGGCGTTGGCGGCCATCGCTTTCTTCCACTCAGCGTCAGCGTCCGCCTGCTGCTGCGCGAGGGAAGCCTGCAACTGCGCCTCGCCGTACCCGTAGTCGGTCACATCCGACCCCTCCCCCTAGCGTCCGTCGCCGTCGTCACTACTTGCCGAAGTTGCCAGCGGTGTTGGTTTCGTTCTGCGAATAGGTGTTGTGCACGTGGTTCGTCTTGTCCGCGAACTCTTGGATCATGGTCTGCAGCGTCTTGATCATCGCAGTCAGCGACGTCTGCATGGTGTCGTGCGCTGCGTGGAGCGTGCCGGCCTCGCCGAACGCCTCGGAGCCCACCTGCGTCCGCGTCAGAATGGTTTCGTAGTTGGCCTTGTTGTGGGTGTCGTTCATGCCGTCGACGACCCCCTGCAGCTTGCTGACCGTCGCCTTCAAGTAACCGAGGTCTACCTCGTACCCGCTCATCGTCCGCTCCCCGTTCCTTCGCCTACAGTGCCGACGCCGCCCCGAGAGGCGCACAAGCAGTTGACATCATAAGGAACACAACAAGTCTTCCGTAGACCCCCCTACCGGCCTCGGTGCACCATTCGCTGGATCCGCAGGTCAGTTGCAGAGGGACAGAGGGGGTGCAGCCGTGTCGCCGCGGCCGAGCGGTCAGGCGCCGGCGGCGGTCACTACCGCGTCGGTGACGAAGCCCAGGGCCACGCCGAGCAGGATGCCCCAGGTGACCAGTTCCTTCATGGCACTCCTGCGGGCGACCGCGAGCAACTCGATGACGACGTAGAGGATCGAGCCCGCCGCGAGGGTGAGGAAGCCGATGGAGAGGGTGTCGTTGGTGACGTGCTCGCCGACGACCGTGCCCAGGAAGGTCGGGCCGCCGCCGATCAGGCCGAGGAGGGCGAGGCGGCCCCAGGAGGGGCGGGTGCCCTCGGCGGCGAGGGGGGCGACGATGCCGAAGCCCTCGGTCGCGTTGTGCAGGCCGAAGCCGATGATGAGCAGGACGGCGAGCTGGAGCTCGCCGGAGGCGGCGGAGCTGCCGATGGCCAGGCCCTCGGCGAAGTTGTGCAGCCCGATGCCCACCGCGATCATCATCGACAGGGTGCGGAAGCGCGATCCGGTCCGCTGGGCCTCGCCGAGCTCGGTGACGGCCGCCGTGCGGCGGGCCATCCATGCGTCGAAGTAGACCAGGCCGACCAGGCCCACGGCGAAGCAGAGGAAGAACACGCCGCCGTTGCCGAACGCCGTCGCGTAGTGGTGACCGCTGAGCGCCACGTCGATCGGGGCCCAGGCGTGGTCGAGCACGTCCCAGAGCAGGAACACCAGGATGCCGATGGCGGTGGCGTTGAGCATGGCGCGCAGCCTGGGCATGGGCTTCTTCAGGCGGCCCAGGGGGAGGCCGAGGAAGATGGTGAACCCGGCGATGGCGCCCAGCAGCGCGATCTCGGCAGACGACACGGGGCGTCCCTTGAGTCAGATGGTCGGTGGTTCCGCCCAGGAGAAGTGCGGCGGGGTTAGGTTAGCCTCACCACGCTGACTGGCAACACGGCACCCCCCACCAGCCGGACGGCCCCCGCTCAGAGCAGCCCGAGCACCCACTCCCCCACAGCCTCCGTGATCTGGGCCAGCAGCGCGGCCGCGTCGATCGGCGCCGACTTGAGGACGGCGAACCCGTGGTTGCCGTACGGGAGCGCGAGCAGGCGTTGGTGCTGCGGCAGCTCGGGGAACTCCGCGCCGCTGCCGAAGGGGTCGGTGGCGCCCTGGACGACGAGGGTCGGCACCGGGCAGGCGAGGAGCTCGTCGGCGCGGCTGCGCTCCGGCTTGCCCGGTGGGTGCAGCGGGAACGCCAGCGCGAGGACGCCGACCGCGCCGGTCTCCGCCGCCGTGCGGCAGGCCACCCGCGCGCCGGCGCTGCGTCCGCCGACGACCAGCGGCGCGCCCGATTCGCGCAGCCGCGCCGCGACCGGCAGCCAGCCCACGTCGAGCGTCTTCGGAGCGGGCGCGATGCGCTTTCCGGCCACCCGCCAGGGCTGCTCGACCAGGGCGACCTCGATCCCGAGCGGCGGCAGGGCAGCGGCGAGTGCCTGCAGGTCGGGGACCTCGATGCCGCCGCCCGCGCCGTGGCCCAGGGCGAGCAGCGCCTTGGCGGGCCCGGACCTGCCCGCAACCGGGTAGGAGGTGATCCGGGCGTCCCCCGCGGGGGTACTGACGAGCGTGTGCATGAACACGACGATAGGCCGCCGGTGCCCACCTTCGACGGAGGCCGCCCGCGCCTCGTCGGTAGCCGCCTCGTGCAGTCGTCCGACGTGGGAGGATGCCGAGATAGCGAGCAGAGCGATCACCGCTGATCACCGCTGATCACCGCTGAGAGAACCCGACGAAGGAGTCACGCAGCGTGCCTGGCACCAACCTGACCCGTGAGGAGGCCCGTACCCGGGCTGAGCTCCTCCACGTGGACGCGTACGACATCGAGCTCGACCTGAGCACCGCCCGCGAGGGGGGTACGTTCCGGTCCACTACCGTGGTCCGCTTCACGGCCTCCTCTCCAGGCGCGTCCAGCTTCATCGACTTGGTCGCCCCGACCGTGCACGAGGTCGTCCTCAACGGCACCGCGCTCGACGCCGCCGCCGTCTTCGCCGACAGCCGGATCGAACTGCCCTCGCTGGCGGCCGAGAACGAGCTGCGCGTGGTCGCGGACTGCGCCTATACCAACACCGGTGAGGGCCTGCACCGCTTTGTCGACCCGGTCGACCAGCAGACGTACCTCTACACCCAGTTCGAGGTCCCGGACGCCCGGCGGGTGTTCGCGTCGTTCGAGCAGCCGGACCTCAAGGGGACGTTCCGGTTCACCGTCACCGCCCCCACCGGGTGGAAGGTGATCAGCAACGAGATCTCGCCCGAGCCGGAGAAGGGCGAGGCCGAGGGAACCGAGCTGCACCGCTTCGCGGCGACGCCGCGGATCTCCAGCTACATCACCGCGCTGATCGCGGGCCCGTACGTCGGCGTGTCCGACGAGTACGTCGGGCCGGACGGCGAGCAGCGGGTGCCGCTCGGCATCTACTGCCGCCCCTCGCTTGCGCAGTACCTGGACGCCGAGGCGATCTTCGAGGTCACCAAGCAGGGCTTCGACTACTTCCAGGAGAAGTTCGACACCCGCTACCCCTTCAGCAAGTACGACCAGCTCTTCGTCCCCGAGTTCAACGCGGGCGCGATGGAGAACGCCGGCGCGGTGACCATCCGGGACCAGTACGTGTTCCGGTCGAAGGTGACGGACGCCGCGTACGAGGGCCGCGCCGAGACGATCCTGCACGAGCTGGCGCACATGTGGTTCGGCGACCTGGTCACCATGGAGTGGTGGAACGACCTCTGGCTGAACGAGTCGTTCGCCACCTTCACCAGCATCCTCTGCCAGGCCGACGCGCCCGGCAGCCGCTGGCCGCAGGCGTGGACGACCTTCGCCAACTCCATGAAGACCTGGGCGTACCGGCAGGACCAGCTGCCCTCGACGCACCCGATCATGGCGGAGATCAACGACCTGGAGGACGTGCAGGTCAACTTCGACGGCATCACCTACGCCAAGGGCGCTTCGGTGCTGAAGCAGCTGGTGGCGTACGTCGGCCAGGACGCGTTCTTCGCCGGCGTGCAGGCGTACATGAAGCGCCACGCGTGGGGCAACAGCCGCCTGTCCGACCTGCTGGGCGCGCTGGAGGAGACCTCCGGCCGTGACCTCAAGGCGTGGTCGAAGGCATGGCTGGAGACGGCCGGGATCAACGTCCTGCGGCCGGAGATCGAGGTGGACGCCGACGGTGTGATGACCTCACTCGCCATCCGCCAGGAGGCTCCCGCGCTGCCCGCCGGCGCCAAGGGCGCGGCTGTGCTGCGCCCGCACCGCATCGCGGTCGGCATGTACGACCTGGACGAGAGCGGCGCGCTGGTGCGCAGGGAGCGGATCGAGCTGGACGTCGACGGCGAACTGACGTCGATGCCGGTGCAGGCGGGTCGCAAGCGCCCGGCGGTCGTGCTGCTCAACGACGACGACCTGTCGTACGCCAAGGTCCGCCTGGACTCCGAGTCGCTGGCGAACGTCACCGCGCACATCGCCGACTTCACCGACTCGCTGCCGCGCGCCCTCTGCTGGGCCTCCGCCTGGGACATGACCCGCGACGGCGAGATGGCCGCCCGCGACTACCTGGCGCTGGTGCTCAGCGGCATCGGACGCGAGTCCGACATCGGCGTGGTCCAGTCGCTGCAGCGCCAGCTGAAGGCGGCGCTCGACATGTACGCCGATCCGGCGTGGCGGGGCGAGGGCCTCGCCCGGTACGCCGACGCGGCGCTGGAGCTGCTGCGGGCCGCCGCGCCCGGCGGCGACCACCAACTGGCGTGGGCACGGGCGTTCGCCTCCGTGGCCCGCACCGACGAGCACCTCTCCGTGCTGGCGGGGCTGCTCGACGGCAGCGTCACCATCGAGGGGCTCGCCATCGACGACGAGTTGCGCTGGACGCTGCTGGAGCGGCTCGCCGCGACCGGTCGCGCCGACGCGGCCGCCGTGGAGGCCGAGCTGGTACGCGACAACACCGCCGCGGGCCAGCAGCACGCCGCGGCCTGCCTCGCCGCCCGTCCGACCGAGCAGGCCAAGGCCGATGCCTGGGCCTCGGTCGTGGAGGCGGAGACGCTGACCAACACCGTCCAGGAGGCGGTCGTCTCCGGCTTCGTCCAGACGGACCAGCGGGAGCTCCTGGCCCCCTATACCGCGAAGTACTTCGCCGCGGTCAAGGGCATCTTCGAGCAGCGGTCGCACGAGATGGGCCAGCAGATCATCGTCGGCCTCTACCCCTCGATCCAGGTCGAGCAGGCGACGTTGGACGCGACGGACGCCTGGCTGGCCGAGGCCGAACCGGCCCCGGCGCTGCGCCGGATGGTCGTCGAGTCCCGCTCGGGCGTGGAGCGGGCGCTGCGCGCCCAGGCGGCCGACCGGGCGGCAGCGACGCGCTGACGTCCAGACCGACCGGTCTGTCTCGCTTTCGGCCCCTGCCGCTCCGTCACCTCGACGGGGCGGCGGGGGCCGTCCCGTCGTCCGGCTCGTTCATCACCGCCGCCAGGGCCGCCGTGCGCGGGGACTGCGTCAGCTGTTCCAGGCCGACCGGTCTGCCTTCGGCGTCCGCGACCGGGAGGCGCCAGTTGGGGTATTCGCTGGAGGTGCCCGGGAGGTTCTGCGGCCGGGGGTCCCCCAGCGTGTCGGGCAGCCAGACTCCGACGAGTCTGGCCGGGGTGCGGAGCAGGTAGCGGTGCAGGGCGGCGACGGCCTCGGGGAGGACCTCGGGCCGATCGTCCCCCTCGACCGGCCCGGCGAGGTCCGCGGCCGGACCCTCCCCGTACGGCGACACCGACAGCAGTCCCTCGCGGGCGAGTTCGCCCAGCCACTCCTCGCAGTCCGCCTGAGCCTCGGCCTGCTCCTCGGCCAGCGGACGGGCGAGCAGGCCGAGCCGGTCGCGCAGTTCGACGTACTCGCCGCTGAGGCGAGCGGCAGTGCTGGGCAGGTCGTGGGTGGTGAGGGTGGCGAGGCACTGCTCGCGCCAGCGGTCGGGCGGCAGCGGCGTCCCCTTCGCGTCGTCGCTGTAGTCGCGTTCAAACCACAGCACGGAGGTGCCGAGGATGCCGCGGTCGGCGAGTTCCTCGCGCACGCCCGCCTCGACGGTGCCCAGGTCCTCGCCGATGACGACCGCCCCGGCCCGGTCCGCCTCCAGGGCCAGGACGCCGAGCATCGCCTCGTGGTCGTAGCGGACGTAGGTGCCCTCCGTGGGCGGGCGGCCCTCGGGCACCCACCAGAGCCGGAACAGGCCCATGACGTGGTCGATGCGCAGCGCGCCCGCGTGCCGGACGACGCCGCGGAGCAGCCCGGCGTACGGGGCGTACCCGGCGTCGGCGAGGGCGTCGGGACGCCAGGGCGGCAGGCCCCAGTCCTGGCCGTGGGCGTTGAAGGCATCCGGCGGGGCGCCGACGGAGATCCCGGTGGCGAGGACGTTCTGCAGGGCCCAGGCGTCGGCGCCCTCGGGGTGGCAGCCGACGGCGAGGTCGTGGATCAGGCCAACCGTCATGCCCGCGTCGCGCGCGGCGGACTGGGCGCCGGCGAGTTGCTCGTCGACCAGCCAGGACAGCCAGCGGTGGAAGTCGACCCGGACGGCGAGCTCGGCGGCGGCGCGGCGGACGGCGGCGCTGCCGGGGTCGCGCAGCCCGGCCGGCCAGGAGCGCCAGGCGGTGCCGTGGACCTCGGCGAGGGCGCACCAGGTGGCGTAGGCGTCCAGGGTCCGGCCCTCGCGGCGGACGAAGGCGCGGTAGGCGGCCTCGCGGCCGGGGCTGCGCGGTACGGCATGAAGGATCGTCAGCGCCTCGTGCTTGAGCGCCCAGGTGGCGTCGCGGTCGATCAGTCCGTCGTTGAGCAGCACGGCGTCGCGCAGGGCGGCACCGCGCTGGGCGAGGGCGACGACCCGGTCGCGGTCGGCGGGGTCCAGGTACGGGTACTCGGGGACGGCCTCGACGCGGAGGTGGACAGGGTCGGCGAAGCGGCGGGAGGAGGGCCGGTAGGGGGAGGGGTCGCTGGCGTGGCCCGGTGTCGCCGGGAGGCCTGCGTGGAGCGGGTTGACCTGGACGAACCCGGCGCCGTGGGTGTGGCCTGCCCATTGCGCGAGGTCGCCGAGGTCGGCGAGGTCGCCCATGCCCCAGGAGCGCTGGGAGAGGACCGAGTAGAGCTGGGCCAGGAAGCCCCAGCTTCGGGACGGCACGTCCGCGAGGCGGGCCGGGGCGACCACGAGCGGGACGGCGGAGGCGCGGTCGCCGAGGCGGGCGCAGAGGGTGTGCCGCCCCGTCGGCAGGTCGGCCGGGATGCGCCCGCGGTCCAGCGTGCGGGAGTGGTCGAGACTGCGCCCGTGGTCTGCCGTGCGCCCGTAGTCCCGCGTGCGCCCGTGGTCCCGCGTGCGCCCGTGGTCCGCCGTGCGCGCGGGCGCCGCCTCGAGTTCGATCCAGACCTCCGCCTCGGCCGGGACGGTCAGGTCGCGGCTCTGCCCGGCGCGGGTGACGACGCAGCGCGGGAGGAGGCGGGCGGCCGTGCGGTGGTGCAACCTGTCGAGCGCGTCGGCGGCGCTCTGCGGGGTGGAGGCGTCGATGTCGAGGGCCGCGAGCACCGCTACCAAAGTGTCGGCGCGGATCGCGACGGGCCCGTCATGGGCCTCGAAGACGGTGTCGACGCCGTAGGCCCGGGCGAGTTCGACCAGCACGGGCGGCGGTGCCTGTCCCTCCGGCGACATGGAGGGGCCGGCGGACGGATGGGAAGCAGTGGCCACAGGGGCTCCTCGGCGCTTCGACGCAACGTGGATAGCGGGACGGTCGCACGGTCGCTCTGTTCGACGGGATCGACGTTCGCACACGGTTCGACGGTTTCGCGGTCGAACAGGCCGAGTTGCCCCCGCCGCCGTTCCTCCTACCCCCGGGTGGAGTGTGCCGACACCGCCCGATGGGGTGGTCGCGGGTAGCCCGGACCGACTGCGGAGGGGAGCACCGTGGCCGATCGGGCGCCGCGGAACACATCGGCGATACCTGGACTCATCGGACATAACGCCCTGTGCATACCGGCTCGTTGACAGTGAACACGCCTCTCTGATGGTCTTAGCGCCTCGGCTCATCTTTTGACTGATCACAGGCACCAGGAGACCGCGTGGACCACCGGCCTTCCCTCCCCGCCACCGTCGGCAGCGGCCTTCGACGGCAGTTGGAGCACCGCTCCGCACTGCATTCAGTGATCTACTCCGGCCCCGCGCTCAGCGCGCGCCGCACGGCTGCCCGTACCGTGCGACGGCTGGCGCCGGAGACGGCGGACCGGCTGATCGCCGAGTTCAAGGGCACCGAACCGCTGCTCGCGCGGGTACGCCTGTCGGCCGCGCGTACGCACCGCCGTGGGGCGGCGCTTCGCGCCAGCGCGGCGCTGACGGTAGCGGCGGTGGTCGGCGGGATGGTGACCGGGACGCAGGGAGCGTGGGCGGCCGCGCCCCGGCAGGGGCAGGCCACGGCCGGGGCGACGGGCAAACCGGGCGCCGCCGCAACCGCCAAGGCGACGGGAGCGGCGGGCGGGACCGGCGCGGCGGCGGGCAAGGTGACCCTGCCTCAGATCTTTCCCCGCCCTCAGACCGAGGAGGGGTACGGGCAGGACGTGACCGTACCCGCGCTGGTGACCCTGGTCACCGCGCCGAAGGCCGACGCCGGAGCCGTCCTGGCCGTGCGCGAGGCGCTGAGGGCAGCCGGTGCGCAGCAGGTCGACGTGTCACCGGTGGAGCCGACGGCCGCGCCGGGCGGGCTCACCGTCTACGTCGGCGGGCTGGCCGAGGGCGCGGGAGGTGCGGCGGACCGCGCGCTGCGCGGGCTGGCCGCCGCCGGGGGGACGGAACCTCCGCTCAGCCCGGCCGGGTTGCCCGCGGGCGGCTACGTCCTCGCGGCCGGTCGGATTCCGGTGACCGGCGGATCCTCCGGTGCGGTGGTGCTCGCCGGGGTGGACGCGGACGGCACGTTCAACGCCGCGCAGTCGCTGCGGCAGCTGGTCGTCGGCGGGCCGCACGGCGGAGTACTGCCGGGCGTACGGGTGACGGACTGGCCGACGACCGCGGTGCGCGGAACCGAGGAAGGTTTCTACGGCACACCGTGGACCGCTCAGCAGACCCTCTCCGAGGTGGACTTCCTCGGTCGCACCAAGCAGAACTACTTCCTCTACGCCCCGGGCGATGACCCCTACCGCAGCTCCCGCTGGCGTGACCAGTACCCCGCCGACCAGCAGGCGCAGCTGCGGGCCCTGGCCCAGGAAGCGGCGCTCAACCATGTGACGCTTGGATACGCCCTGACGCTCGGCGGGTCCGTCTGCTTCACCTCACTGAAGGACCAGGACGCGCTGGTCGCCAAGCTGGAGTCGCTGTGGGGCCTGGGCGTGCGCTCCTTCCAGCTGCAGTTCCAGGACAGCAGCTTCGCGCACTGGCACTGCATGGCCGACTTCCGCAAGTACGGAAAGGGGCCTGCCGCGATGGCCCGGGCCCAGAGCGACCTGGTCGACATGGTCATCAGTCGCTTTCTCGACACGCACCCCGGCGCGGCCCCGCTGACGCTGCTGCCCACCGAGTACTACCAGGACGGAGCGACTCCGTACCGCACGGCGCTGGCGAAGGCACTGTCCCCTTCCGTGCAGGTCGCCTGGACCGGCGTCGGCGTGCAGCCCTCCGCCATCACGGCGGCTCAGGTGACCGCCGCGGAGCAGGCGTTCGGGCATCCCCTGGTCACCCAGGACAACTCCGCGGTGAACGACTCCGCCCCGGGCCGCCTCTATCTCGGCCCCTACCAGGGCCGGGACGCGACCGTGGCGACCGGCTCCGCGGCACTGGTCGTCAACGCCATGCAGCAGCCGATCGCTTCCCGGATCCCGCTGTTCACCTCGGCCGACTTCGCGTGGAATCCGAACGCGTACGATCCGCAGGCATCCTGGCAGGCCGCCACCCGTAACCTGGCGTCCGGGCAGCCCGAGGCGGCGGCGGCGCTCGCGGCGCTGGCGGGGAACAGCGCCTCCCCGGCGCAGGGCGCACAGTCGGGGCAGAGCGCACAGTCGGGGCAGTCGGATCAATCGGGGCAGTCAGCGCAATCGGGGCAGTCGACGCCGCAGTCCGGACAGTCGGCGCAGTCCGGAGCGAGCGGCCAGCCGGAGTCCGCGTACCTGCGTCCGCTCATCGCCGACTTCTGGTCGACCCTCGGACGGCCCGACGCCGCCGCCGCGCTGCGCGCCGCGTTCACCACCATGGCGCAGGCACCCACCACGCTCGCCTCGGCCGCGCTGCCCGCGGCCGACGGCGGGGCGCTGAGCGGCGAGGACGCCTCCTGGCTGGCGCAGCTCTCGGCCTACGGTCAGGCCGGTCAGGCGGCCGTGGACATGCTCACGGCGCAGCGCGCGGGCTCGAGTGCGGCGGCCTGGAACGACCGGGTGCGGCTGCGCGGGCTGGTCCAGCAGTTGGCCCAGTCGCAGGTGAGCGTCGGTGCGGGCGTGCTCGACGGGTTCCTCAAGCGCGCACTCGCCGCGTCGAACAGCTGGGCCGGTATCGGCGACACCCCGGTCACTCCGACCACGACCATGACCACCGCCCAGGACCACGACCCCTCGCTGATGGTCGACGGTGCCGAGAGCACGTTCTACTGGAGCGGCGCGCCGCCGCAGGTCGACGACAGCGTGGGTCTGGACCTGGGCAGCGCGCAGCCCGTGGGCGAGGTCAGGGTGGAGATGGGGGCGGGCCCGGACTCGCCCACCGCCGCCGACGACTACCTTCATGACGCCGTGCTCGAGTACTCGACGGGCGACGGCGGCTGGCACCGGATCGCGGCGTACCACGGCCAGAAGACCGTCGACGCGATGCTCCCGGCAGGCACCGTCGCCCGCTATCTGCGGCTGCGCGCGACCGCGACCCAGACCAGCGCGGTGGCGGTGCGCGAGTTCACCGTCACCGCTCCGAGCGCGACCAGCGCGACCGTCAGCGGCGGCCCGGTCGGACAGCCGGGCTTTCCCGCCTCCAACGTGACCGACGGCGACCTCAACACCGCCTACCGGGCGGTCGCCCCGCCGCAGGCGGGCGACGCGCTGACGGTGGCGCTGGGCGCGGCGCGCCCGCTGAACCGCGTGGTGGTGCTCACCGACCCGACCGTTCCCTCGGCGGGCTGGGTGGAGGTGTTCCAGGCCGGGAAGGGCTGGGTGAGGCTCGGGGCGCTGCGGGACGGCTACACCGAGCTGCCCACCGACGCGAAGGTCCCGGTGGACCAGATCCGGCTGGTCTGGGCGGCGGGCGGCCCACCGCCTGTGGTCTACCAGGTCGTGCCCTGGTACGCGGACGCTCCGGTGGCCGCGCTGCAACTGCCCCGGCAGGAGCTGGACGTCGAGATCGGCGGCGCGCCGACCACACTGTCCGGGGTGCTGCAGGCGCTCGGGGTGACCGGCGCGTCCGGCACGCTGAAGGCAGAACTGCCGCCCGGGCTCAAGAGGTTGGCGATCACGACGCCCGGCGCGGTGACCCTCCCTCGCGGTGGCCGGCTCGCGGTGCCGCTGAGCTTCACGGCGGCGGCTGGGACCGTCCCCGGGTCGTACATCGTGCCGATCAGCTTCACCGCCAGCGGTCACGCCGTCAGCCAGACGGTGCAGGTGCACGTCTATCCACGCACGGCGGGTCCGGACCTGGCGCCGGCCGCGACGGCGACCTCCTCGGGCGACGAGACCTCCGCCTTCCCGGCGTCGAACATCAACGACGGCGACCCGGCGACCCGCTGGTCCTCGCCGGCGAAGGACGACGCCTGGGTGCAGCTTCAGCTGGCCCAGCCCGCGACGCTCGGCGAGGCGGTGCTGCACTGGCAGGACGCGTACGCGGCGCAGTACCGCATCGAGACCTCGGCGGACGGCGTGAGCTGGACCACGGCGACGACGGTGCTGAACGGCCAGGGCGGCGACGAGACCGTGCACTTCAGCGCGACGAACGTGCGCTTCGTCCGGATACAGGGCGTCCAACGGGCGACCCGCTTCGGCTACTCGCTGTTCGGCGTCGAGCTCTACGCCGTCGCTGGACCAGCGGGCACGGCGGGTTCCCCCGGCACGACGAGCACTCCCCCGCCCGCGGGCGGCTCGCCGGTCACCACACCGGCACCCGGGCCGACCGGCATCCCCTCGGCGACGCCCGCGCCCACCGGCACGGCCGCACCCGGCGCCTCGTCCCCGCCGCCGGCCTCGGCGACCACTCCCCCGCCTGGCCTGGTCAGGTGAGCGCCGGAACGCCGCCGGAACGCCGCCGGAAACGACAGCACCCCCCGGTTCCCGCTGGGGCGGGTCGGAGGGCGATGTTCGCTGCCGCGTGCTGGGCCCGGGCCGAGCATCCTAGGGCGACCTAGGCGGAGAGCTGTTCGGCCGGGGCCTCCCTTGGAGGGACGTCGGGGGCGACGTGGGAGACCTCCTCCCGGGAGCCGTAGGGCTCCAGGTAGGGGCGCCAGCGGGGGTCGCGGTGGCCGGTCCCGATGATCCGCCAGGCCAGGCCGGTCGGTGGGGCGGGCGGGCGCTTCATGCGCCAGCCGAGGTCTGCGAGGTGGCGGTCGGCCTTGACGTGGTTGCAGCGGCGGCAGGCCGCCACGACGTTGTCCCACTGGTGCTGGCCGCCCCGGCTGCGCGGCACCACGTGGTCGACGCTGGTTGCGACGCCACCGCAGTACACGCACCGGCCCCCGTCGCGAGCGAACAGCGCGCGGCGGGTCAGCGGAACGGGACCACGAAAAGGGACCCGCACGAAACGGGTCAGTCGGACGACGGACGGCGCCGCGAGGGCGCTGGTTGCGCTGTGCATGAGTACCCCGGAGTCCTCAAGGCTGACTGCCTTCTTGTCGAGGACGAGAACGAGGGCGCGGCGCATCGATACGACACCGAGTGGCTCGTACGATGCGTTGAGGACCAGGACATGCGGCACGAAGGCCTCCCTATACGCCGACGGCGCGTGGCTCGCGCCGGGACGAGCACGCAGTCCGGGTGGACTTCGTGCCGGTCACACATGAATCGCTTGGCGATCTCCTCACAGTGTCGCCGCAGGCTTCCCCGCTGCGCCAGCAATCCAGGAGAACAGGGCCGGTGTGTCCTGCCCCACATCCTTATTGCCCCGGATCTTCCGCTGTTGCACTTCCGGCCTGACGGGCGAGGGTTCTTCGTACACCTGAGCGACCCTCGGATGCGGCGCGCTTGGGGCTCGGTGCGTCCGAGACGGCATCAGGTCTCGGTAGGGTGTGCTGATGGCTACGCAGACTCCCACCCCCAGCCCGTCGCTGACCGCGGCCACGAACAGTGCAGGTCAGGCCGTCGGTTACCTGAGCAGCCACTGGGAAGCCTGGGTCACCGGCACGGTGAAGATCCTCTTCATCATGGCGATCGCACTGGTGGTGCGCGCCGTGATCCGCACCATGATCAGCAAGATGGTGACCCGGATGGCCCACGGCCGCGGGGACCACCACCAGCCGGCGCTGATCGCGGGCCTGCTCGAGAACGCCGAGCGGCGCAAGCAGCGCTCCCAGGCGATGGGCTCGGTGCTGCGCAGCGTCGCCTCGTTCATGGTCATGGGCACGGCAGCGCTGACCGCGCTCTCGGTGCTGGGCATCAACCTCGCGCCGCTGCTCGCCAGCGCCGGTGTGGCGGGGGTGGCCATCGGCTTCGGCGCGCGCAACCTGGTCACCGACTTCCTCTCCGGCGTCTTCATGATCCTTGAGGACCAGTACGGCGTCGGCGACCAGATCGACACCGGAGTGGCCTCGGGCACGGTGCTGGAGGTCGGCCTGCGGGTGACCAAGCTGCGCGGGGCGAGCGGCGAGATCTGGTACATCCGCAACGGCGAGGTGAAGCGGATCGCCAACATGAGCCAGGGCTGGTCGACGGCCACCGTGGAGATCCCGGTGGGCTACCACGAGAACCTGGCGCTGGTGGAGGAGCTGATCCTCGGCGCGGCCGAGGAGATGGCCAAGGACGAGCCGTGGAGCGAGCTGCTCTGGGAGCCGGTGAAGGTGCTCGGCGTGGACTCGCTGGGCGTGGACTCGGTGGTGGTGCAGGTCGCCGCGAAGACCATGCCCGGCAAGGCGCTGCCGGTCGCCCGCGAGCTGCGGCGGCGGATCAAGGCGGTGCTGGACGAGGGCGGCGTCAGGATCGGCCCGGTAGCGGCCCTGCCCGCGGCCCGGACGGCGGACTCCACAGCGTCGGTCGACGTCGCCGCCCCCTCGGCGCTGGGTGACCCCATGTCGGCGCAGTCGCGTTCGGCCGCGCCGATACCGCTAGCGCAGCAACTGCCGCAGCCCGATCACGAGCAGGACCACGGGATGAACAAGTAGGCCTCCGCCTCCCGAAAAACTGCCCCCAGAACACCCACAGCCGCCCCTGCCCGGATCCCCGGGCGGGGGCGGCCTCGTTCCCGGGAGGTAACGCTTCGGTTGCCGACTCCGCCGAGCGCCGACAGGCCATTGACAGCCTCTTCCCCGAGGCCGTACGTTCCTGCTCACCGTTAGGAAAGTTTCCTATTAGTTCAGATGCGGGACTGCTGGATGATATCCCCCGACATCGAGAGTCCGGCGTGAGGAGTTGAGGGCGATGACCGCCGCAGGCAACGGAAATCCCGCACAGCCTGGCACCCCCAGCCTCCTGCGCGCCATCAACGACCGGGCCGCGCTGGAGCTGCTGCTGGAGCAGGGCCCGCTGTCCCGCAGCCAGCTCGGCGGGCTCACCGGCCTGTCCAAGCCGACGGCGTCGCAACTGCTGGCGCGGCTGGAGAGCGCCGGTCTGGTGGTTCCCGTGGGCACCACCGCCGGCCGCCCCGGTCCCGGTGCACAGCTGTACGAGATCAACCCCGAAGCCGCCTTCGTCGCCGGACTCGACGTCAACCCGGCCCGGATCCGCGTCGCCATCGCGGACATCACCGGCCAGGTCGTCGCCGAGTACCGGCACGCCACCCCCGGCCGCCAGGCCACGGGGACCGTCGAGCGGGTCCGCGAGGCCGTGGACGCCGCCGCCAACGCCGCCGGTCTCGACCGGAGGGTCCTGCGCCAGGTCGTGATCGGCACTCCGGGCGCCATGGACTCCAACTCCGGCAAGCTCCGCTACGCCCCCCACCTGCCGGGCTGGCACTCGCCCCGGCTGCTGGAGGAGCTGACCGAGGGGCTCGGCGTCCCGGTGGCCCTGGAGAACGACGTGAATCTGGCGGCGATCGCCGAGCAGCGCGTCGGCCAGGCCCGCGGCGTGGACAACTTCGTCCTGCTCTGGGTCGAGGACGGCATCGGCGCGGCCATCGTGCTCGCCGGGAAGCTGCACCGGGGCCACACCGGGGGCGCGGGCGAGGTCGGCTACATGCCGCTGCCCGGGGCCCCGCTGGTACGCAACGTCCGCCGGGAGAACTCCGGCGGGTTCCAGGAGCTGGCCGGCGCCCCCGCCGTGCTGGCTCTGGCCAAGGAGCACGGTATCGGCGCGAGGACCGCGCCCGAGGCCGTGACCAGGGCTGTCGAGGCAGCTGGACGGGGCGACGACGCCGTCCTGACCGCGCTGGCGCGACGGCTCGCGACCGGGCTCGCCGCGATTGTCGCGGTGGTCGACCCGGAGCTGGTCCTGCTCAGCGGCGACATCCCCCAGGCGGGCGGCGAGCCGTTGCGCGCCCTCGTCCAGGAGGAACTGACCGGGCTTGCCGTGCCCCGGCCGCGCCTGCTCATCAGCACCGTCGAAGGCTCACCGGTGGTCGTCGGCGCCCTGCAGGCGGCGCTGGCCACCGCCAGGGAGAGCGTCTTCTCCACCCACTGAGTCCACTCGCTCAGTCCACCCGCCGAGTCCACCTGCTGAGCCAGAACCGCACCACAACCCCATACCTCCCCGGACCGGCGCCCCGCGCCGGAGCCGTGGATCAGCACACCCCGAAGCACGACACCCGCCCCGCCGCGCCCGGCTCGTCCTCACTACCGCACCGGAGGAATCCCGTGACGACCTCTCCCTCCCGGAGAATCCGCAACCCGCGCCTCGTTCGCGCCACTGCGACGCTCGCCTGTACCGCCGCCCTCGCGCTGACCGCCGCCGCCTGCACCGGCAGCGCCAACAGCGGCTCCCAGGGAACCGTGGGCAGTGCGGACAAGCCGGTCACCATCACCTTCTGGCACGGCTGGAGCCAGCCCAACGAGCTGAAGGCGATCAACGACAACATCGCCGGCTTCGAGAAGGCCCACCCCAACATCCATGTGAAGGCCGTCTCCAACGTCTCCGCCGACACCATCACCCAGGGCATGCGCGCCACCGGCGCGGCGGCCCCGGACGTGATCTCCGACTTCAGCACCACCGACGTGGGCAAGTTCTGCGGCACCGGCTCCTTCATCGACCTGGGCCCGATGCTGACGAAGGACGGCATAGACGCGGGCAAGACCTTCCCCAAGGCGATGCTCGACTACACCCAGTACAACGGCAAGCAGTGCACCCTGCCGTTCCTCGGCGACGCCTACGGGCTGTACTACAACAAGGACATGTTCGCGGCGGCGGGCATCAGCAGCCCGCCGAAGACCCTCTCCGAGCTGGCCGCGGACGCGGTCAAGCTGACCAAGGGCGACGGCTCGCAGCAGATCGGCTACGTGCCGCTGTACGACTACTACGAGCAGAACACCGGCTACCTGGCCGCCCAGTGGGGCCCGAAGTACTTCGACGCGAGCAACAAGTCCAACCTGGCCGGCGACCCCTCCTTCGCGGCCATGATGGCCTGGAACAAGGGCCTGGTCGACAAGCTCGGCGGCTACGCCCACCTGGAGAAGCTGCGCACCACCTACGGCGACGAGTTCACCTCCAACGCGTTCGACAAGGGCAAGGTCGCGATGCAGATGGACGGTGAGTGGCGGATCGCCAACCTCACCCAGGACGCGGTGAAGTTCCAGTGGGCCACCGCGCCGTTCCCGGTGCCGGACGACCAGGTCGCCAACTACGGCCGCGGCTACCAGACCGGCACCGTCATCGGCATCAACCGCAACAGCCAGCAGCAGTCCGCTGCCTGGGAGTTCGTGAAGTACATGACCACCAACACGGACGCCGTGGTCAGCTTCGCGAACGCGATCGACAACGTGCCCAGCACCTTCGCCGCGCTGCAGTCGCCGAACCTGAAGCTGCCGGCCACCTTCAAGACCTTCCTCGACGTGGCCAACAACCCGAACTCCAACACCCAGCCGGCGACCGCCGACGGTGACGGCTACGTCACCACGTTCCAGCAGTTCGGCCTGGCCTTCCAGTCCGGCAAGCAGACCGACCTCACGGCGGGGCTCAAGGCCACCGACACCACCGTCAACAACGCCATGGCCCAGGCGAAGTAGCGGAACCCCAGGTCCTCGGCCGGGAGCGCCCGCAACCGCTTGGCGCCCCCGGCCGGGCCCGCCCCACCAGACCTGACTGACCCCTCCCACGCGGCGGTGAACGAGATGAGCAGTGCGGCCGACGTCGGCCTGAAGCCGGCCAGGACGAAGAAGACCGGTCGATCCAAGAGCAGGCAACCGAGCAGGCTGCCGGTGCCGAGGGCGCTGCGGCTGCGACGCCGGCGGGAGCTGCGGGTCGCGCTGGCCTTCCTCTCGCCCTGGCTGATCGGCTTCGCGGTCTTCTTCCTCTACCCGCTGGTCTCCACGCTCTACTTCTCCTTCATGCACTACGACGGGTACAACCCGCCGAACTTCGTGGGGATCAAGAACTGGCGCTACGTGTTCACGGAGTTCCCGTACTTCTGGCCCGCCGTGCGCAACACGCTGTGGCTGGTCGTGGCGATGGTGACCCTGCGGACCGTCTTCGGCCTCGGCATCGGCATGCTGATCACCAAGATCAAGACCGGTTCGGGCTTCTTCCGCACCGCCTTCTACCTGCCGTACCTGGCCCCGCCGGTCGCCGCCACCATCGGCTTCGCGTTCCTGCTCAACCCCGGCACCGGACCGGTCAACCAGATCCTGCACACCCTGGGGCTGCCCCAGCCCGGCTGGTTCACCGACCCCAGCTGGTCGAAGCCTTCGCTGGTGCTGCTGGGCCTCTGGGGCATCGGCGACCTGATGGTCATCTTCATGGCGTCGCTGCTCGACGTGCCCACGGAGCAGTACGAGGCCGCCTCGCTGGACGGCGCCGGCCCGTTCCAGCGGTTCCGCTACGTCACCCTGCCGAACATCCAGCCGATCATCATGTTCGCCGTCGTCACCGGCGTCATCAACATGCTGCAGTACTACACCCAGGCGATCGTCGCCGGTCAGGTCGCCAGCGGAGTGATCAGCGGCTCGGGTCAGAACTACATCCCCGGCTACCCCGACAACTCGACCTGGACCCTGCCCCAACTGATCTACAACCTGGGCTTCCAGAACAACGACGACATCGGCTCGGCCTGCGTGGTCTCCATCATCCTCTTCGTGATCGCCATGGCCTTCACCTCCCTGCTGATGCGCCGGCGCTCCGGCCTCATGGGCGATGACTAGGACCGGCGAACCGGAAAGAAGGCTGTTGATCCCATGAGCAATACTCTCTCCTCCACGGAGCTCCCGGTGACGTCGAGTACCGCCCGCGCCCGGAGCCCCCGCTCCGCCGAGTCCAGAAGGGCCGCCCGCAACCGGCGACTGAACTGGATCGCGGTGCACTCGCTGGGCATCGCCGCCGCGCTGTTCTTCATCCTCCCGTTCGTCTTCCTCTTCCTCACCTCGGTGATGACGGACAACCAGGCGCTGAGCACCGACCTCTGGCCGCACCAGTGGGTCTGGAGCAACTACACCAGGGTGTTCCACGTCCCGGGCTTCACCACCTGGTGGAAGAACAGCCTGGAGTACGCCGTCATCGGCACCGTGCTCACCGTGGTGTCCTCCGTCCCGGTGGCCTACGCCCTGGCCAAGTTCCGCTTCCCCGGACGCCGCTTCGCGCTGATGGCGGTCATCTCGATGATGATGCTGCCGCCGCAGGTCGTGATCGTGCCGATGTACCTGGTGTGGACCAACCAGCTGCACCTCACCGGCACCCTGTGGCCGCTGATCATCCCGATGGCCTTCGGCGACGCCTACTCCATCTTCCTGCTCCGCCAGTTCCTGCTGACCATTCCCAAGGAGTACCTCGACGCGGCCAAGGTGGACGGCTGCGGCGAACTCCGCACCCTGCTGCGCGTGGTGCTGCCCATGGTCAAGCCGGCCATCTCGGCGGTAGCGCTGTTCCAGTTCTTCTACTGCTGGAACGACTTCTTCGGACCGCAGATCTACACCGCGTCCAACCCGGCGGCCTGGACCGTGTCCTACGGCCTGCAGTCCTTCCACGGTGCGCACCACACCGACTGGAACCTCACCATGGCCGCCACGCTGCTGGTGATGGCACCCGTCATCATCATCTTCTTCTTCGCACAGAAGGCCTTCATCGAAGGCGTGACACTGACAGGGGTCAAGGGCTGATGAGCCGCACCACCACACCACATGCCCTGAAGCTTGTCGTCGTCGGCGGCGGATCGACCTACACCCCCGAGCTGATCGACGGTTTCGCCCGCCTCAGGGACACCCTGCCGATCGGCGAGCTGGTCCTGGTCGACCCCGCCGCCGACCGCCTTGACCTGGTCGGCGGGCTGGCCCGCCGGATCTTCGCCAAGCAGGGCCACCCCGGCACCATCAGCACCAGCTCCGACCTGGACTCCGCCGTCCAGAACGCCGACGCGGTGCTGCTGCAGCTGCGCGTCGGCGGTCAGGCCGCCCGGAACCAGGACGAGACCTGGCCGCTGGAGTGCGGCTGCGTCGGCCAGGAGACCACCGGCGCCGGCGGTCTCGCCAAGGCGCTGCGCACCGTCCCGGTCGTCCTGGACATCGCCGAGCGGGTCCGCCGGGCCAACCCCGACGCCTGGATCGTCGACTTCACCAACCCGGTCGGCATCGTCACCCGCGCCCTGCAGACCGCAGGCCACAAGGCCGTCGGGCTCTGTAACGTCGCCATCGGCTTCCAGCGCAAGTTCGCCGGGCTGCTCGGCGTCGTCCCGGAGCGGATCCAGCTGGACCACGTCGGGCTGAACCACCTCACCTGGGAGCGCGGCGTCCGGCTCGACGGCCGGGACGTGCTGCCCGAGCTGATCGAGAACTTCGGCCCGGCCATCGCTGCGGACCTGGAGCTACCGCTGTCGCTGGTACGGCAGTTGGGCGTGGTCCCCTCCTACTACCTGCGCTACTTCTACGAGCACGACCGGGTCGTCGAGGAGCTCAGGGTCAAGGGCTCGCGGGCGTCCGAGGTCGCCGCCATCGAACGGCAGCTGCTGGAGATGTACGGCGACCCGGCCCTGGACGAGAAGCCGGCCCTGCTGGCCAAGCGCGGCGGGGCGTTCTACTCCGAGGCCGCGGTGAACCTGGTCGCCTCGCTGCTGGGCACCGGGTCGGCGGCAGGCGCGATCCAGGTGGTCAATGTCAGCAACAGCGGCACCCTGCCGTTCCTCCCCGACGACGCCGTCATCGAGGTGCCCGCCGTGGTGGACGCGACCGGTGCGAAGCCGCTGCCGGTCCCGCCCGTCGAGCCGCTGTACGCCGGGCTGATCTCCCATGTGACGGCGTACGAGCAGCTCGCTCTGGACGCCGCGCTGCGCGGTGGCCGGGACCGGGTGTTCCAGGCCCTCCTGGCCCATCCGCTGGTCGGCCAGATCGACCTCGCGGACCAGCTGACGGACCGTCTGATCGCGCACAACCACGAGCATCTGGCCTGGGCGTGACGACGATCAGTGAACGGGGTCCCGGCAGCGAGAGCGGATGCGCAGTGACGCACAAACACGACAGCACGGCCATGGACACTGCGAAGGGCACCGCGCCTGACCCGGCTTCCGGCAGAGCGCCGGGCACGGCGCCGAGCGCCACCCTCGGCAACCCGATCGGCTCCGGCAGCCTCGGGGCCGTCGGACCGGAGCTGGTGCTGGGTGTCCTCGCCATCGACGCGGGGAACAGCAAGACCGATGTGGCCCTGGTCAGCGCCGAGGGACAGGTGCTCGGCACCGCCCGCGGCGGCGGCTTCGTCCCCCACCTCAGCGGCGCGGACGCCGCCGTGGCAGCCCTCGCACCGCTGGTGGCCAGGGCCGCGGCCGAGGCCGGATTCGACCTCACGGCGGATCGCGGCCCGCTGGTCAGTCATGTCTCGGCCTGCCTGGCGAACGCCGACCTGCCGATCGAGGAGCAGCGCCTGCAGGAGGCCATCGCCGCCCACGGCTGGGCCAGGACCGCGGTCGTCGCCAACGACACGTTCGCACTGCTCCGGGCCGGCACGGACGCCCCGCGCGGGGTCGCCGTGGTCTGCGGCGCGGGTATCAACTGCGTCGGCCTGCTGCCGGACGGACGCACCGCACGCTTCCCCGCCCTCGGCATGATCACCGGGGACTGGGGGGGTGGCGGCGGCCTGGCCAACGAGGTCATGTGGGCCGCCGCCCGGGCGGAGGACGGGCGCGGTCCGCACACCGCGCTCGCCTCCGCCGCCGCAGCGCACTTCGGCCTGCCCTCGGTGGGCGCGGTGGCCGAGGCGGTGCACCTCGGTGCCATCGCCGAGGACCGGCTGCACGAGCTGGTACCGGTGCTGTTCGCCACCGCCGAGGCCGGGGACACGACGGCGCTGGAGCTGGTCGACCGTCAGGCGGACGAGATCGTCAGGCTCGCGGTGGTCGCGCTGCGCCGCCTGGACCTGCTGGACTCCCCGGCGGACGTGGTGCTGGGCGGCGGGGTGCTGGCCTCGCGGCAGCCGCTGCTGCTGGACGGCGTGAACGCGCGGCTGGCGGCGGACGCCCCGTATGCGATGCCGCGGATCGTGACCACCCCGCCGGTGGTGGGCGCGGCGCTGCTGGGCCTGGACCACCTGGCCGCGGCCGGCCTCGGCGGCGCGCCGGGCGCGCAGGAGCGGCTGCGCGCCACCTATGCACTCAGACGGGCTGGGCGCACCGTCTGAGGGGGCGGTCGCACGCAGCCGGAAGCGGCCCGGCGGTGGAGTCCACCCGCCGGGCCGCTTCGCATGCGCCGCTCCCAACCGGCGTCAGTTGGCCCACGGCGGAGTGATCCTGCTGCCGTCGGCGAGAGTCGCCTCCAGGCCGACGCTGGTGCAGACCCACATGGTCGCGGGCTCGCCGCCGAGGTTGTCGACACCGAGCAGGGCTCCCGGCGGGGCGATCGCGACGTCGCCCGCGACCAGTTCGGCGACCTCGCCGTCGATGCTGAGGCGCAGGGTGCCGCTGAGGAGGTAGAGCACCTCCTCGCGGTTGATGGTGTGCGGCACGCCCGCGGTTCCGGCGGGAACCTCGGCGTGCCAGGCGCAGACTTCCTTGCTGCCGGAGCCGGGGTTGGCGTAGGCCGTGAAGCGGACGTTGTGGATCTCGTGGACGGCGGCCTGGGCGCTGCGGACGAACGGCATGACGACCTCCATAAATGGACAAGCTGCTTGACTACTGCCCGATAGTCAAGCAGCTTGTCCATTTATAGTCAAGCCCCTTGTCTTTCATGGAACACTGGACCCATGGACCCCATGGACACCTCCGCAGACGCGCGGGCCCTGCCCGCGCTGCTCCTCGCGCTCTCCGGCGAACTCGTCGCGGGCATCCAGGCCGGGGGCGCCGCGCGCGGATTCGACGACGTCCGCCCCGCCCACGGCTACGCCTTCGTCCGCCTCGCGCCGGACGGCGCCACCATCGGCGAGCTCGCCGAGCACCTGGGCGTCACCAAGCAAGCGGCGAGCCAGCTGGTCGACGAGCTGGTACGGAAGGGCTACGTGGAACGCCGTCCCCATCCCACCGACGCCCGGGCCCGCCTGGTCGTGCTGACTGAACGCGGCTGGGCCTGCACCCGCGCGGCGGACGCGGCCGCCGCCGACACCGTCCAGCCGTGGATCGCCGCCCTCGGCCCGGCCCGCTTCCACGCGCTGGTCGCCGACCTCGCCAGGCTCGCTCCGAAGGGGCCGATCCGGCCGAGCTGGTGACCGTAGCGGCTTCCGCCCCGGGCGCTGCGTCACAGCTGGGCGACGAAAGCTCAAGATCCACGCAAGTATCGTGTGGATGTCACAGGCGTTGGCCATACTGCTCCCGAAGGACTTGGACGGGCCGCAGACCGCCTGTCGGCGGCATCGGGGGCACGACGGGGGAAGGGGGCGCGACTGATGACGACGCCGGGACAGAACTACGGCGTGGGCAGCGGTGTGGGCGGAGCCGGCGGGGCTGCGGGCGGGACCGTGGCCGGGAGTGCGGTCGCACTGCCCCCCCGGCCGGGCGCCGACGCGCCCGCGCCGAGGCGCCCCTCGGCGCGCCTGCGCAGCACGCCGCCGCGACGGCTGTGGACGCTCGGATCCGTGCTCGCCCTGCTCGCCGTACTGTTCGGCGCGCTGACGGTCACCCAGGTCGTGCAGAGCTCCAACGCCGCGTCCAGCGTGGTCACCCACAGCCAGCCGCTGAGCGACGACGCCGCGCAGATCTTCCACTCGCTGGCGGACGCCGACACCACGGCGGCCACCGGCTTCCTGCAGGCGGGCAACGAGACCGACGCCGTGCGGAAGCAGTACAACAACGACATACAGACGGCGTCCACGTTGCTGGCCCAGGCTGCCGCGAGCACCTCCGCGTCCGACCCCGGGCAGCAGCAGATCCAGCAGCTCAACTCGCAACTCCCGGTCTACACCGGCCTGGTCGACACGGCGCGGGCGGACGACCGGCAGGGGCTGCCGCTGGGCGGGGCCTACCTGCGCTACGCCTCCGGGCAGTTGCAGAACGTGATGCTGCCCGAGGCCCAGACCCTCTACGCGGCCGAGACGGCCCGGCTGCACCAGGACTACGCGAACGCCGAGGCGCTGCCGTGGGCGGCGATCGGCCTGGGCCTGGTGACGCTGGGCGCGTTGGTCTGGGCGCAGATACGCCTGTTCCGGCGGACCAACCGGGTGTTCAACGTCGGAATGGTGGTCGCGACCGCCGCCACCGCGGTCGCCGTGATCTGGCTGACCGCAGCGCAGAGCATCGCCGCCTCCGACCTGAACGCGAGCAACACCCGCGGGGCGGCTCCGCTGCAGGTGCTGAACGAGGCACGAATCACGGCCCTGCAGTGCCGGGGCGCGGAGAACCTCAACCTGGTGGCACGTGGCTCGACCGACACCTACGAGACCGCCTGGGCCAAGGTCAGCGCCCAACTCGCGGGCAAGAACGGCTACCTGTCGGACGCGAACGGGATGACCGCCTCCGACCCCACGGCGCAGAATCCGATCCGGGTCGCCGCGGCGGCGTTCACGACCTGGCAGCAGCGCCACGACACGGCGAAGTCCGCGAACGACCACGGTGACTACACAACCGCGGTGAACGACACCATCGGCGTGGCGGGGGCGACCTCGACGCAGACCACCAGCGCTGCCTTCACTCAGCTCGACGACAGCCTGAACACGGCCATAAGCCGCGAGCGGGCGAACTTCCACTCGCTGGCCGACGCCGGGCGCGGGGACACCGCGCTGCTGGCGGAGGGCGCGGGCGTGCTCGCCGCGCTGGCGGCGGCAGGGGCCCTGTTGGGAATCAACCGCCGCGTGGCGGAGTACCGGTGAGGGGACGGACGGTTATGAGCGGCAAGAAGACTCGCGCGGTGGTGCTGGCGGCAGCAGCGCTGCTGCTGGCAACGGTGGCCCTGCCGGGGAGCTCGGCGGCCGAGCCGCCGACGCTGCGGGCCACCACGGCGAGCGCGCCGGACCTCGCTCCGGCAGCGACCACCTGCGACACCGGGGCGAGCCTGCAGCCGAGCACGTCCGACTCGGGCCCGGGCGTGCAGCGGATCAAGCAGCGCGGGAAGCTGATCGCCGGCATCGACACCAACAGCTACCTGTGGGGCTTCCGCGACCCGGCGACCGGAAACCTGCAGGGGTTTGACATCGACCTGGTGCACGCGCTCGCCAAGTCCATCCTGGGTGACTCCAACGCCGTGGAGTTCCTGGCCGTGCCGACCGCCAACCGGATCTCGGCGCTCAAGAACGACCAGGTGGACGTCGTGGTGCGGACCATGACGATCACCTGCGCCCGCTTGCTGCAGGTGTCCTTCTCCTCCCCGTACTTCGTGGCGGGACAGGAGGTCGTGGCGCCCAAGTCCTCGCCGATCACCGGTTTCGACGACAGCCTCAAGGGAAAGCGGGTCTGCGCGGCGACCGGTTCCACCGCGGCCGACCTGCTCAAGCAGACCAGTCACGGGGCGACCGTGGTACCGGTGGCCAACCAGCTGGACTGCCTGGTCCAGATGCAGTTGGGCAACGTGGACGCGACGATCACGGACAACGCGCTGGGCGCCGGACAGGTCGCGCAGGACCCGACGATCCACCTGGTCGGCGGGACCCTGGACCAGGAGCTGTACGGCGTGGCGATGAAGCTCGGCGCGAGCGACCTGGTGCGCCGCGTCAACGCGGTGCTGCAGGACTTCCTCGCCAACCAGTGGGACACCGAGTACAACCTGTGGCTCAAGCCGCTGGGCAAGTCCCCCGGAGCACCGAGGGTGCACTACGCGGGCTAGGAGCGATCTGACAGTCTGACGGCTAGCACGAGCACGACGAGCACGACGAGCCCTACGACCATGACGAGCAGTGCGATCGGGCGAAGAACGAACAGGAATGGCGGACGGATGGCGCTGTCGGGACCGAACGGTCCGGTGATGACCCGGGAGGAGGTGGACCGTACCCTGACGCGCCTCGGCGCGGAGCGGGACGCCGTAGAGTCGTCGCTGCTCGCGCTGCAGGACCACCCGGGCCGCCGCCTGCTCGAGGGCGCCGAGCTGGCCGGTCGCACCCGGGAGCGCTGGTCGCAGGCCGAACCGGGGCAGGGACTGCTCTGGTCGATGTTCGACACCTACTCGGAGGCGCTGGCCGCCGCCCGCGCCGTTCGCTCCCGCCGGGCCCGCCCCGGGCAGGCCGAGCTCTACGAGCTGACCGAGCTGCTGCGCGGACGGGGCGTCACCGTCTCGGCCGGGCAGCTGCCGCAGGGCGGCCCCACCCTCACCGGCGGCGCCCGGCTGAGCGAGCAGGTCAGCCTGACCGAGCTGGTCGACCGGATGAACACCTGGTACAGCCGGATCATCGAGGTGGCCTCGGCCGCCGACGCGGTCTGGTCGGCGCTGCCCGCCCGGATAGACCTGCTCACAGCGGAGCTCGGACGGGTACGGGCGCTGGCGCGCTCGGTCGGCGTGCACGTCGGGGAGCACCCGGCCGGGGACGCTCTGGAGGAGATGGCGAAGGAGCTGGCCGCGCTTCGCGGCGAGGTCGTCGCCGACCCGCTGGCGTTCTGGACGCCCCGCCCGGGAGCCTCCCTCAACGAGGGCGCACGGGGCGAGGGCGCACGCGGGTCGAACGTGGCCGGCAGCGTGGACACCAGCCGCTATGACCGCGCCGCCCGCGCCGTGGACGACATCCGGCTCGAGCTGGAGGACCTGCTGCGGCTGCGGGACGACGCGGACGAACGCCTGGAGGGCGTCGGCGAGACCCTCGCCCGGGCGGACGCCACCCTGGCGGAGGCCAGGCGGGCGCGCGGCGAGGTGCTGGCGAAGATCGCGGCGACCGAGGTCCCGGCCGTGCCGGGACCGGCCAGTGCCATGCGCGAACGGCTGGCCCAGGCCGACCAGCTGCGGCGGCACGGCCAGTGGCACCGGCTCGGCCCGCTGCTCGACACCCTTGAGGGCGCCGCGCAGCGCGAACTCCAACGCGCCCGCGAGTCGTTGACCTCGGTGACCGCGCCGCTCGCGATACGAGCCGAGCTGCGCGGGCGGCTGGACGCGTACAAGGCGATGGCGGCACGCCTCGGCGTCGCCGAGGACCCGGAACTGATCGAGCGTTACGACCAGGCCCGGCGGATGCTGTGGAGCGCACCCTGCGATCTGCGCGCCGCCGAGTACGCGGTCCAGCGCTACCAGCAGGCGCTTCGCCCGGCTGCGGGGCAGGGCAGCGGCAACGGATCGGGCGGCCCTGAGGGGCAGGCGGGCGGGCCGGTGGACGGCCGCCCGTACGGGGGTTGACCATGGTGTGGGAAACAGATTCGACAGGGGGATGGCGGGGATGACGTCGACGACAGGCACACCGTGCACGCGGCCCGACTGCACCGGCGGGGTGATCGACGCCGACGGCTACTGCGACGAGTGCGGCCTCGCTCCCCTTCCGGTGACGGTGACACCCGCGGCAGCGGCCGTGCCGGCTCCGGCGCAGGCCGGTCCGGGATCGCCGTGCACCCGGCCCGACTGCACCGGCGGGGTGATCGACGCCGACGGCTACTGCAACGAGTGCGGCCTCGCACCGCTCCCGGTGGCCGCCCGGGCCGCGGTGCCCGCGCAGGGGACGACGCCGTCGACGTACAGCTCGCGCAGCTCCACCAGCACCTCGCGGGGCTCCTCCCGCTCGCTGTCGGGACGGTCGCGCTCCGCCCGCAGCGGCTCCTCGCGCTCGTCCGTGTCCGTGCGCAGCACCCGCAGCAGCACCTCGCAGTCCAGCCGCGGCGCGCTCGGCGCCGGTCTGGTGACGGTCCCTCCGGTGCCGCGCCCCGATCCGCGCAGCATGGTCCTGGTGAACCCCGAGGTGCCGGAGCGCAAGCGCTTCTGCAGCAAGTGCGAGTCCCCGGTCGGTCGTTCCCGCAACGGCAACGTCGGCCGCCCAGAGGGCTTCTGCACCAAGTGCGGGACCGAGTACTCGTTCACGCCGAAGCTGTTCGCCGGTGACCTCGTCGGCGGCCAGTACGAGGTCGTCGGCTGCCTCGCGCACGGCGGCCTGGGCTGGATCTACCTCGGCATCGACCGCCGGGTCAACGACAAGTGGGTCGTACTCAAGGGCCTGCTGGACACCGGCGACGAGGAGGCCCTGGCGGTCGCCATCGCCGAGCGCCGATACCTGGCCGAGGTGGACCACCCCAACATCGTCCGCATCATCAACTTCGTCGAGCACCCCGACCTGCGCAAGGGCTCCATCGACGGCTACATCGTGATGGAGTACGTCGGCGGCAAGTCCCTCAAGGACCTCGCCGACGCCCGCCGCACCGCCGACGGGCGGCGTACTCCGCTGCCGGTGGAGCAAGCCATCGCGTACGCCCTGGAGGCGCTGCCCGCGCTCGGGTACCTGCACAGCCGGGGCCTGATCTACTGCGACTTCAAGCTGGACAACGTGATCCAGTCCGAGGACCAGCTGAAGATCATCGACATGGGTGCGGTGCGCCGCCAGGACGATGACGGCGCGATCTACGGCACCGTCGGCTACCAGGCGCCCGAGATCGCCACCGACGGCGTCTCCCCCGCGTCCGACCTCTACACCGTGGCCCGCTCGCTGGCCGTGCTGACCTTCGACTTCCAGGGCTACTCGACGGTCTACCGGGACACCCTGCCGGGCCCCGAGGACGTCGAGGTCTTCGCCCAGTACGAGTCCTTCTACCGGCTGCTGGTGCGGGCCACCGACCCGGACCCGGACAAGCGCTTCTCCTCCGCCCAGGAGATGGCGGAGCAGCTCACCGGTGTGCTCCGGGAGATCCTGGCGCTGCAGGACGAACGTCCGCGCCCGGCGCTGTCCACCCTGTTCGGCCCCGAACTGCGGGTCGTGGACACGGAACTGGTCGGCCCGGCGGGCTTCGACGCGCCCGGCCGCGAGACCGCGGCCAAGCGCGGGCGGAAGGCGGCACCGGCCAGGCCCCCGGCCGCGCTGCGGGTGGCGATACCCGTCCAGGCGGCGCCCGTTGGCGCGCCCGTTGGCGCGCCCGTCGCCGTACCCCGCTCCGCGCCCGTGGCGACGCCGGCGGCAGCGCTCGCGGTGGCGGCCACCGGCCACCCCGCGACCCTCTCCGGCGTCCCGGCGATCTCGCCGACCGCCCTGGCCCAGGCCGCGCCGCAGGTCCTGCCGCTGGACCCGCGTCCGGCGGCGCTTGCCCTGCCGGTGCCCCGGATCGACACCGCGGACCCCAACGCGGGTTTCCTGGCCGCGCTGATGGCCACCGGACCCGCGGACGTCATCGCCGCACTGCGCTCCGCGCCGGTCAACTCGGTCGAGCTGCGGCTGCGCGAGCTGCGGGCGCTGATCGAGCTGGCCGACCTGGCCGCGGTCGACGCCGCCCTGGCCGGCCTCTCCACCGACCACCCCGACGACTGGCGCGTCGTCTGGTACCGGGGCCTGGCCTCGCTGGTCGCCTCCGGTACCCCGGGCGGCGCCGAACCGCTCGCCGCGGCGAGGGCCGCGGCCGACGCCTTCGACGCCATCTACGACGCGTTCCCCGGCGAGGCCGCGCCGAAGCTGGCGCTGGGCATCTGCGCCGAGGCGCTGGGCGAGCGCGAGGACGCCGCCGAGTTCTACCGGCTGGTGTGGACCACCGACCGGGCGTACGTCAGCGCCGCGTTCGGCCTGGCCCGGGTACGGCTCGCCTCGGGCGACCGGGTGGGCGCGGTGCACGCGCTGGACTCCGTCCCCGAGACCTCCAACCACTACGTGGCGGCGCGGGTCGCGGCGGTTCGGGCGCGGCTGCGCGAGCGGTCGCCCGCCGAGCCGCTGCGCGCCGACCTGGACGCCTGCTCCACACAGCTCACAGGTCTCGGCCTGGACGCCCGCAGGCGCGAGGAGCTCTCCGTCGAGGTGCTCGGCAAGGCCCTGGGCTGGGTGCTGGCGGGCCGGCCCGACGGCCAGGCGGGGGCAGGGCCGGTGCTGCTGCTCGGACACCCGGCGCAGGAGCGGGAACTGCGCTTCGCGCTTGAGCAGTCGTACCGGGTACTGGCGCGTCTCGCGGAGCAGCCGGAGAAGCGGATCGAGTGGGTGGAGCGGGCCAACCGCACCCGGCCCAGGACGTGGGTGTAAACGCGCATGGACCAGTTGACCCTTTCCTGCCCGAACTGCGCACAACCGGTGGGTGAGAGCGACCGCTTCTGCGAGGAGTGCGGCATCGACCTGAGCGTCCCCCGGACGGCCGGCGGCGGGGAGCGCGGATTGCCGGCGGCAGGGGCAGGGGCACCCGGGCTCGCCGCAGGCGCGGATGCGCCTGCCGGCGGGTTGCCCGGCGGCGTCGGCGAGTCGTCCGGCGCGGCGCGGCAACCCGGTGTGCCGCCGCTGCCGCCCGGGCCTCCGCTGCAACCTCCTCCACCGCCCGGGGCCGGGATCCCGTCGCAGCCGGCCGCGGCTGACCCGCGCGCGGGCGTGCTCGGGCAGGACGCCGCGCAGCCGTCCGGCCAACCCGCCGCGGCCTCCGCGCCGGCGGCCACGCCCCCGGGGGCGACCGGCGACTTCCTGCTGGCCGCACCGGCCCGGCTGCTGGTCAGCGAGCCCGAGGGCGAGCCGGACCACGACCCTACTGAACCCGTTCCAGTCGTGACCGCGGTCGCCCCCGGCACTGGGCCGGTCTGCGTCGGCTGCGGGGCCCAGCGGATCGACGTGGACGGCTACTGCGAGGTCTGCGGGCGGGCGCAGCCGCGTCCGAGGGACCATCAGGAGCGCGCTCTCGCGGGCGTCACCGGGGTCAGCGACCGGGGCCACCGGCACCACCGCAACGAGGACGCGTTCGCGGTCGCCGCCACCTCACGCCCCGGCGGTTCCCCCGCCGTGGTCGCGGTGGTCTGCGACGGCGTGTCCTCGGCGACCCGTCCCGACGAGGCGTCACAGGCGGCCGCCGACACGGCGAGCGAGCACCTGCTGGAGTCCCTGGAATCCGGGGCCGACCCCAAGTCGGCGACCCACGAGGCGATCATGGCGGCCGCGCAGCGGGTCGAGGAGCTGGCGTCCGAGGGACCGTTGGAGCCCAGTCGCAACTCCCCCGCCTGCACCATCGTCAGTGCCGTCGCCGTCGAGGGCGAGGTGACCATCGGCTGGGTCGGCGACAGCCGCGCCTACTGGTTCCCGGACGAGCGGCCCGGCTCCGAACGGCTCACCGTGGACGACTCCTGGGCGGCCCGGATGGTCGAGGCGCACCTGATGGAGGAGGCCGAGGCCTACGCGGACCCCCGCGCCCACGCCATCACCGGCTGGCTGGGGGCGGACGCCATCGAGGTCGAGCCGCACACCGTCGTGTTCTCGCCCCCCGTCCCAGGCGTCGTGCTGATCTGCACGGACGGCCTGTGGAACTACTGGGAGGCCGCGGCCGACCTCGCCGCGGTCGTTCCGGCGGACGCCCGTACCCGGCCGCTGGAGGCGGCGCAGGAGCTGGTCAGGCTGGCCTGCGAGCGCGGCGGGCACGACAACATCACCGTGGCTGTCCTGCCCTGCCTCCCCGTCACCACCGCATCGACCCCCGCCCCTTACACACCGACCGAGCTCTCGCTTCCCGTCATGGGCGCGGGAGAGAAGCGGGAGAGCTGACACATGGCCAGGCTCACCAAGTCCAACCTGCCCCAGTTCGCCGTCGACATCTTCCAGAACGAGTACCTGGCGGAAGGCGCCCGCGAGGTCAACGCGATCGTCACGGTCACCGCGACCGGCGGCGGAACCAGCGGGGGCACGAGTGCCCAGCTGGGCGGCGTCAACGACGGCCCGGACGCGGCCGTCGTCATCATGATCGACTGCTCGGGGTCCATGGACTACCCGCCGGCGAAGATCCGCGCCGCTCGCGAGGCGACCGCCGTCGCGATCGACGCCGTGCGCGACGGCGTGGCCTTCGCCGTGATCGCGGGAACCCACGAGGCCAAGGAGGTCTACCCCGGCGGCGGGCAGCTCGCCGTGTCGCACGCGGGCAGCCGCGAGGAGGCAAAGCAGTCGCTGCGCCGGCTCACCCCCGGCGGCGGCACCGCCATCGGCACCTGGCTCAGCAAGGCCGACCAGCTGTTCCTGTCCCGCCGGGACATCTCGATCCGGCACGGCATCCTGCTCACCGACGGCCGCAACGAGCACGAGAAGCCGGCCGACCTGCAGCGCACCCTGGACCGGGTGCAGGGCCACTTCACCGCGGACTGCCGGGGCGTCGGCACCGACTGGGAGATCCAGGAGCTGCGCCGGATCTCCTCCGCGCTGCTCGGCACCGTGGACATCGCGGCCGACCCGTCGGAGCTCGCCGAGGACTTCCGCTCCATGATGGAGAACGCCATGGGCAAGGAGGTCGCGGACGTGGCGCTGCGGGTCTGGACGCCGGCCAACGCGACCGTGAAGTTCGTGAAGCAGGTCGCCCCCGCCGTCACCGACCTGACGGACCGCCGCAAGGAGTCGGGGCCGCGCGCCGGGGACTACCCCACCGGCGCCTGGGGCGACGAGAGCCGCGACTACCACGTGTGCATCGAGGTGCCCGCGGCGTCGGTGGGCAGCGAGATGCTGGCCGGCCGGATCAGCCTGGTGGTACCGCAGCCCGACGGGACCAGCGAGGTGCTGTCGCAGGGCCTGGTCAAGGCCGTGTGGACGGACGACATCGCCGCATCCACCAAGATCAGCCCCCAGGTCGCGCACTACACCGGCCAGGCGGACCTGGCGAACGCGATCCAGGAGGGTATGGAGGCGCACCGCCGCGGGGATGTCGACAACGCCACGTCCAAGCTCGGCAAGGCCGTCCAGCTGGCGCACGAATCGGGCAATGAGGACACCTTCCGGCTGCTGGCGAAGGTGGTGGACGTGGTCGACGCCAAGGAAGGTACCGTTCGATTCCGTAAGAACGTCAGCGAGGCCGACTCGATGACGCTTGAGACACGATCGACGAAGACCGTGCGCGTCAAGAAGACTCCGTAGGAAATCCGTAGAAAAGTACGGAAAGCACCACCAGACGTAGCGTCCAGCAGGAGCCGCAGGCCGGCCGGCCGGGCGCTGCACCCACGAGCCAGAGGGGGGCTCCTCATGCCGATCTGCCCGAACGGCCACGATTCGCCGACCACCGACTACTGCGACTACTGCGGTGCGCTCATGACCGGCCCGGGTCAGCAGGCTCCGCAGCAGCACCAGCAGCAGTGGGGGGCCGCACCGGCCTCGTCGGCCCCGCCTGCCTCGTCCGCCTCACCGAGCACGACCGGGCTGGAGATGTGCCCGATCTGCAGCACCCCGCAGACCGGGCGCTACTGCGAGGAGTGCGGTTACGACTACGACCTCGCCTCGCCCTCGCGCCGGGTCCGCCCCTCGGTGCCTCCGCCGCCCCCTGCCTACCAGGGTCCGCCGGCATCCCAGGCGCCCCCGGCGTCCCAGGCGCCGGGGCAGTCGCCCTACCGGGGCTACGAGCAACCCGCCCAGGGCTACCCGGCTCCCGGCCCGGCGCCCGCTCCGGACTACGGCTACCCGCAGCAGCGGCCGCCCCAGCAGCAGCCCGCGCCGCCCTCGGCCTCGCCCCCGTACGGCGTCCCCGCGGGCACCTACGGCGGGGTCCAGTACTCCACCGGTGACACCAGCGGCGGCTTCAACACCGATTTCATGCTCCAGCCCCCGGCGGAGGTCCAGCAGGAGCAGCCCCCGTCGTCCAGCCGCGGCACCTGGGTCGCCGTGGTCGCCGCCGACCGCGACTACTTCAACGACATGATGGCCCGCAGCGGCCCGGACGCCGCAGGCCTGTACTTCCCGCCGTACTCGCAGGAGCGCCGGGTGCCGATGACGGGGCGCGGGCAGCTCCGGATCGGGCGTCGCAGCAACCAGCGCGGCACCGTTCCGGAGATCGACCTGTCGACGGCTCCCGAGGACCCGGGCGCCTCGCACCAGCATGCGCTGCTGCAGGAGCAGCCGGACGGGGGCTGGGTCGTCATCGACCAGGACTCCACCAACGGCACCACGCTCAACGGCGCTCCCGACTCTCTCCCCGCCAACACCCCGTTCCCGCTGAAGGACGGCGACCGCATCCACGTCGGCGCCTGGACCACGATCACCGTCCACCGCGCCTGAGCCTCACGGGGCGCCGGTGGCGGGGGCGGCGCCCCGGAGGTGACCGAAGATCAGGCTGGTCTCGGTGTGGGCGACCGCCGGATGGGCGGTCAGATGGTCCAGCACGAAGTCGCGCAGCGCGTCCGTGTCGGCCACGGCGACGTGTAGCAGGTAGTCGTCCGCGCCCGCGAGGTGGTAGGCCGCGACGACGCCCGGCAGCCGGGGGATCCCTCCGCTGAAGCTCCTGATCTGCTCCTTGGTGTGGGCGTGCAACCGCACCGCGATCATCGCCTGGATCCCGAGGCCCACCGAGGCCGGATCGACCTCGGCGTGGAAGCCCCGGATCACCCCGCGCTCGCGCAACGCCCGGATCCGTGACAAGCAGGTCGACGGGGCGATGCCGACCGCCTCCGCGATGGCGTTGTTGGGCATCCGGGCGTCCGCGACCAGCAACCGCAGGATGGCGCGGTCGACGGGTGCGAGCTCGGGTTGAGGATTCTTCGGCACGAGGTCGGCCCTTACTCAGGAAGTGGAACACAAGCGCGATCGATGCGGCTGTATCGAAATAATATTCGGCATCGTAGCCATTCGGCGGAACTCTCTTCATGATGTGGGACGTCCCAGCCCTCAACGAGGAGGCCCTCCCCCCATGGCCAGCACCGACACCCGCGCGGTCCACGCCGGTCGAGCCGATCTGCGCGCCCTCGGCGTGCACGTCCCGCCGATCGACCTGTCCACGACCAACCCCCTCCCCGGTGTCGGGACAGGCGGGGACAGCTATGAGGCACTGGCCTGCGGCGGCCTGCTGCCGGAGGGCGGCAGCGCCGTCTACCAGCGGCTCTGGAACCCGACCACCGCGCGCTTCGAGGAGGCCCTGGCCGAACTGGAGGGCTGCGAGCAGGCGGTGGCGTTCAGCTCCGGCATGGCCGCGCTGACCGCCTGCCTGCTGGCCGCCCGCGCCGAGGGGCATGGGCATGTGGTGGCGGTGCGGCCGCTGTACGGGGGCACCGACCACATCCTCGCGACGGGGCTGCTCGGCACCGAGGTGACCTGGGCGAAGGCCGACGAGGTGGCCGCCGCGCTGCGGCCCGACACCGGCCTGGTCGTCGTCGAGACTCCGGCCAACCCCACCCTGGAACTCGTCGACCTGGAGGCCCTGGCAGCGCAGTGCGGCGAGGTCCCGCTGCTGGTCGACAACACCTTCGCCACTCCGGTGCTGCAGCGGCCGGTGCTCCAGGGGGCGACGCTGATCCTGCACAGCGCCACCAAGTACCTCGGCGGCCACGGCGACGTGCTCGCCGGCGCGGTCGCCACCAGCGCCGAGTGGGCCGAGCGGCTGCGCCGGGTGCGCGCGGTGACCGGCGGCATCCTGCACCCGCTCGCCGCCTACCTGCTGCACCGCGGCCTGCAGACGCTGCCGCTCCGGGTGCGCCACCAAGCCGTGGGCGCCGCCAAGCTGGCCGCCTGGCTGGGCGGGCGGCCGGAGATAGAGCGGGTCTACTACCCGGGCCTTCCCGACTGCGACCCGGCCGGCCTGGTCGGCCGCCAGATGCGGGGCGCGGGCTCCGTGCTGGCCTTCTCGCTGCGCGGCGGGTACGACGCCGCGGCGCGGGTCGCCGAGGACTGCCGGCTGATCACCCACGCCGTCTCCCTGGGCGGAGTCGACACCCTCATTCAGCACCCGGCCTCGCTCACCCACCGCCCGGTCGCCGCCGACGCCCGGCCGCACCCCTCGCTGCTGCGCGTCTCGGTCGGCCTGGAGGACGTCGAGGACCTCTTCGAGGACCTCGACCTGGCGCTCGCCGCGGCCCACAGCGGCGCCCGCTGCTGAGCCCCCCGGTCGTAAGTCCCCCCCACGGCCGGGGCACCGGCCCACCCTTGTGCCTGGACGGACCCCCGCCCTAGCCTCTCGGGCATGACTGCAGCGATCGCGGCCGAAGGGCTGCGGAAGCGGTACGGGGAGATTCAGGCCGTCGACGGGGTGTCGCTGGAGGTGGAGGCGGGGGAGTTCTTCGGGGTGCTCGGTCCCAACGGGGCCGGCAAGACCACGACGTTGGAGATTCTGGAGGGGCTGCGGCGGCCGGACGCGGGCAGCGCGGAGATCTTCGGGCTCAGCCCGTGGCCGCGCAATCCCGCGCTCCTGCCCCGGATCGGTGTGCAGTTGCAGGCGTCCGCCTTCTTCGAGCGGCTGACCGCCGGCGAACAGATCGTCACCTTCGGTTCCCTGTACGGGGTGAGCAGCGCGCAGGCGGTGGCGATGCTGGACCGGGTCGGCCTCGCCGAGTTCGCAGGCACCCGCGCGGAGAAGCTGTCCGGCGGTCAGGCGCAGCGCCTGTCCATCGCCTGCGCCCTGGTCCACGACCCGGAACTGCTGTTCCTGGACGAGCCGACCACCGGCCTCGACCCGCAGGCCCGCCGCAATCTCTGGGACCTGCTCCGGGAGATCAACGCCGAGGGCCGGACCGTCGTGCTGACCACGCACTACCTGGACGAGGCCGAGATCCTCTGCGACCGGGTCGCGGTGATGGACCACGGACGCATCCTGAAGACCGACCCACCGGCCACCCTGATCCGGGAGTTGGACGCGCCGACGCGGCTGACCGTGGAGTCCGGGGCGCTGACCGCCGAGCACGCGCGCGAGTTGCTGGCAGCGACCGGCACCGAGGCCGAGGTCCAGGACGACGGCGTGTCGCTGGCGATCGCCACCCGCACGCCAGGGCCGGTGCTGACGCTGCTCGCCGAGCAGGACGCACTGCGCGGCCTCGAGGTCCGCGGGGCCACCCTGGAGGACGTGTTCCTGCAGCTCACGGGACGGGAGTACCGCGAATGAACGCCTTCCGCTCCCTCGCCAGGGCGCAACTGCTCGGCTGGAGCCGGGACCGCGCCGCCGTCTTCTTCACGGTGCTGTTCCCGCTGCTGTTCCTGCTCCTCTTCGGCTCGCTGTTCAAGGGGGCCTCCGCGCCGCACATCAAGCTGCTGCAGTCCGGTCCGGTGGTGCTGTTCGACTCGATGACGGCCGATCAGCGTGCGCAGCTCGGCCAGGTGTTGACCCTGATCAGGGACGACGACCAGGCGGACGCGCTGCGCAAGGTGAAGGACGGCACCGACGACGGCTCGGTCAGCCAGTCCGGCGGCGGTCAGCTGGTGCTGCACTACTCCGCCGCCGACGCGACCCGGGCGGCGACCGTCCAGGGCGTGCTCAACGGCATCGTCCAACAGGCGAACCAGGCCGCCAACCAGGCGGCCGGCGGCCGGCCGCCGGCGTTCACGCTGCAGACCGCGCAGGTCGAGGACCTGTCGACCAAGCCGATCCAGTACCTCACCCCCGGACTGCTGGGCTGGGCCATCGCGACCTCCGGCACCTTCACCGCGGCGCTGACGCTGGTGGCGTGGCGCAGGAAGTTCATCCTGCGCAGGCTGCGGCTGGCCCCGGTGCGGCTGCCCGCCGTGGTGGCGGCCCCGGTTGTGGTGACCCTGCTGGTGGCGCTGGTGCAGTCGGCGGTGTTCCTGGGGGTGGCGACCCTCCCCTACTACGGGTTGAAGCTCACCGGCGAGTGGTGGATCGCGGTGCCGCTGGTGCTGTCGGGGTCGCTGGCGTTCATGTCGATCGGGCTGCTGGTCGGCTCCTGGGCGAAGACGGAGCAGACGGCGACCGCGGCGGCGCAGCTGATCGTGCTGCCGATGGCGTTTCTGTCCGGCTCGTTCTTCCCGCTGGACAACGCCCCCGGCTGGTTGAAGGGGGTCTCGACGGTGCTACCACTGCACCACCTGTCGGTGGCGATGGAGGACGTGCTGACCCGGGGGAAGGGCTGGGGGGCCGCGCTGCCCACGATCGGCGGCCTGCTGCTGTTCACCGCCGTGCTCTCGCTGGCCTCGGTACGACTCTTTCGCTGGGACGACGCGTAGCGGGCGGTCCGCGTCTGAGACCATGGTCGGGTGGACCAGATCAGGCGAGGCACCCTCCAGACCGAGACCTTCTTCGAGCAGGTCGGCGGCGAGCCGACGTTCCGACGCCTGGTGCACTCCTTCTACCAGGGTGTCGCCGGCGATCCGGTGCTGCGGCCGATGTACCCGGAGGAGGACCTCGGCCCCGCCGAGGAGCGGCTGACGCTGTTCCTGATGCAGTACTGGGGTGGCCCGCGCACCTACAGCGACGAGCGCGGCCATCCCCGGCTGCGGATGCGGCACGCCCCGTTCACGGTGGACCGCGCCGCGCACGACGCGTGGCTGGGCCACATGCGGGCGGCGGTGCGCGAACTGGAGCTGAACGAGGACCACGAGCGGCAGCTCTGGGACTACCTGGTCTACGCCGCCGCCTCCATGGTCAATACGCCGGAGTAGCACGAGTCCGACCGATCCGATCCGCCAGGCTCCACCCCGGGAGGGAACCACTTCCGGGGCGGATCCGTCCCATCGGCACGATCGACCGGAAGGGAAATCCTCTCGATGGCAATCCACCGCACTCGACCCGCGGCGCTCCTGCTCCTCTGCGGGCTCCTCTCCGCGGCGACCACCGCCGCCTGCGCCTCGCAGACCAGCACCGGCGTGAGCGCGAGCGCGCCCACACCCGCCACCCTCCACCTCGACGAGCACGCCAACCGCACCGCGGTGTCGGTCCCGGTCGGCTCGACGGTGGTGCTGACCCTGGGCAGCACCTACTGGTCGGGATTCGCCAGCAGTGCCCCCGGCGTACTCGCAGCCTCCGGCTCGCCCCAGGTCAGCCCGGGGCACACCTGTCCCCCTGGCGGGGGTTGCGGCACCGTTCAGGTCGTTCTGCACGCCGCCGCCGCCGGCACCGCGAAGCTCAGCGCCGCCCGCACCAGTTGCGGCGAGGCCCGCGCCTGCGCCCCCGACCAGCGCTCCTACACCGTCGACGTGACCGTCACCGGCTGACAGCCTGGGGAGCGACAGGGCTCGGGCGCAGCCGCCTCAGGCGAGGTGGGCGTTCACCTCGCGGGCCTCAGCGGCGAGTTCGGGGCATTCGAGGACGCTGATGCCGGCCTGTTCCAGTAGTTCGACGCCCTGGCAGTCGGCGACGAAGAGAGCAGGCTCGCGCCAGGCGAGAACGACGCGGCGGATGCCGGACGCGAGGACGAGCTGGGCGCAGGGCACCGGGCGGGAGGCCCGTCGGCTGCAGGGTTCCAACGTGGTGTAGAGCGTCGCGCCGCGCAGCCGGGGGTCGTCCGGGGCGAGTTTGGCCAGGGCGGCCTCCTCCGCGTGCACCTGCGGGTCGGACTCCCGGGAGTGCCCGCGGGCGATCTCCGTGCCGTCCTCGGCGACGATCACGGCGCCCACCGAGTAGGCGGTGCTGGACGGCGGGCACAGCCGGGACTCCTGGATCGCGAAAGCCAGCCAGCGGCGGTCGGCGGCGGTGAGCGGGGGCCGCGCGACGAGGTAGCGCAGCAGCGCGATGTCGCCGATGGCGCGGGTCTCGGCGAGGGTCATCCGGTGCAGCGCGTCCTGGGGGAAGTGCCCCGCCCGGACGAAGCGCGGCGCGGAGTCCTCGCCGACGAAGAACGGGGCCACGGCGAGCTGGATCTCGTCCACCAGACCGGCCGTCAGGAACAGGGTGTGCATCGCTCCCCCGCCCTCGACCATCAGTCGCCGCACCCCTCGTTCGCCGAGGTCGTCCAGCACCGCCCCCGGATCCAGCCGCGCGCCGGTGCCGACGACGTCGGCGAGCACGCCGAGCCGGGCCCGGATCTGCGGGACCGCGGCGGAGGGCGCGTAGACGACCTTGCCGTCGCCGTGGTGCCAGAAACGCAGTCCGGGGTCCAGGTCCCCGCTCCCGGTCAGCGCGACCTTCAGCGGGTACGCGGGAAAGCCCTTCGCCTGCCGCTGGGCGCGCCGCTCGGGCGAGTTGACGAGCAGTCGCGGATTGTCGCGGCGCAGCGTGCCGGCGCCGACGAGCACCGCGTCGCTGTCGGCCCGGAGCTGGTCGACCCGGTCGAAGTCCTCCGGCGTGGACAGCAGTAGCCGCTCGGAGGTGCTGTCGTCGATGTGCCCGTCGACGGAGGCGGCGACGCTGAGGAGAACGTACGGTCGGCGGTCGGTCATGACGGCGCGGGTCCTCGATCTGGTTCCTGAGATGGCCACGAGCCTGGACGGGCTCCGAGCCCGGACGGAGTACGAGCAGCTCAACCCTGCCACAGGCGGCACAGTTCGCGGCAGGCCGCCTCCGCGACACGAGACGATCAATGCCACGCCTGGTGACGATCCGATGACAACATGTGCCTGAATTGTAAGTACTGGGTGTGAGTATCCCTCGTGTGGGGGACATCTCCAGGGCGGTGCGCGGCCGTCCGGGGAGGACGGATTGTCGGGGGGTAAAGCCATGCGCTGGATCATCGGTTCAAGTCTGCGGTTGGCGGCTGCGCTCGTGGCCGCCGCGATCGTGCTGCTGGCGGTCGGGTTCGGTTCCCTGCGGCACGCCGCCGTGGACACCCTGCCGGAGTTCCTGCCGCCCCAGGTCCAGGTGCAGACCGAGGCCCTCGGCCTGTCCGTCAACGAGGTCGAGCAGCTGGTCACCGTTCCGCTGGAGGACGAGTTCAACGGGCTGGCCTTCCTGGACCACCTGCGCTCGCAGTCGGTGCCCGGGCTCTCGTCCATCGAGCTGACCTTCAAACCCGGCACGGACATCTACAAGGCGCGGCAGCTGGTCACCGAACGCGTCGCGCAGGGCCCGGCCGTGGTCAACGTCGGCACGCCGCCGGTGATGATCCAGCCGCAGTCGTCGGAGAGCCGAACCATGATGGTCGGCCTCTCCTCGCGGACGACCTCGCTGATCGACCTGTCCACGCTGGCCCGCTGGCGGATCCGGCCACGGCTGCTGGCCGTTCCCGGCGTCGCCAACGTCACCATCTGGGGGCAGCGCGACCAGCAGCTGCAGGTCCTGGTCGACCCGGCGAAGCTGCACGCCAGGGGCGTCACCCTGTCCCAGGTCATCAACACCACCGGCGACGCGATGTGGACCTCCCCGCTCACCTTCGTCGAGGCGTCCTCGCCCGGCGCCGACGGCTTCATCGACACTCCCAACCAGCGTCTCTCGGTCCAGCACATCCTGCCGATCACCAAACCGGAGGATCTGGCCAAGGTCCCGCTGGAGGACATCACCGGCAGCAAGCCGCCGGTCAAGCTGGGCGACGTCACCACCGTGGTCGAGGACCATCCGGCGATGCGCGGCGACGCCATACTGTCCAGCGGCCCCGGCTTCCTGCTGGTCGTGGAGAAGTTGCCGGGAGCGAACACCCTCGCCGTCGCCAGGGGCGTCGAGGCGGCGATGGCCGACCTCAAGCCCGGACTGACCGGGATCACCGTCGACACCTCGGTGTTCCGCCCGGCGACCTTCGTGGAGTCGGCCCTGCACAACCTCGGCTGGGCGGCGCTGGCGGGCCTGCTGCTGCTCACCGCCTGGCTCGGGGCCTGCTGGCGCTCCTGGCGGGTCGCGCTGCTCGGGCTGGTCGCCGTGGCACTGCCGCTGGTCGCGGCTGCGTACCTGCTGTACCTGCAGGGGATCACCTTCACCGGTCTGACGCTGGCGGGCCTGCTCGCCGCACTGGGCGTGATCGTGGACGACGCGGTGATGGGAGTCGCCGCGCTGCGTGCGCGACAGCTCGAGCCGGCCGACGCAGACGGGAACGTCCAGAAGCAGGAAGCGTGGACCTGGGAGCGGAGGAGGTCCGGAGACCGCAGGAGGGCCTGGGAGCGGAGGAAGGTCGTCGAGCGAAGGAAGGCCGTCCCCGAATCCGGCGAGCCGTCACCTCTCCACGGTGCCACGCCCAGCGGCGCGTCCCGGGCCGTGCCCTTCACCGAGCTGCTCACGGACGCCTTCGTCGAGGCCCGCCGCCCGCTCGGCTTCGCCCTCGCGGTCGTGCTGCTGGCCGCCGTGCCGCTGCTGCTGATCCCCGGGCTCGGCGGCTCGCTCGCCCGGCCGATAGTGGTCGCATACCTCCTCGCTCTCCTCGCCGCGACGATCGTCGCCCTCACCGTCACCCCCGCGCTGGCGTTCCTGCTGCTGCGCGGCGGGCACTCCGGGCGCCCCGAGCCCGAGCGTTACGAGCACTTCCGGCGCCGTCGCCTGCCGGTCGCCCGCTGGGCCGAGCGGGCGTACGACCGGGTCGCCCCCGGACTGCTCCGCCCCGCGTTCGCGGGCGGGCTGGCCCTCCTGCTGACCCTGGTCGCGCTGACGCTGGTTCCGCAGCTCAGCGGCTCGCACGGGATGATCCCCGTGCCGCAGGACCGCGACCTGGTGGTCCAGTGGCAGGCACCGCCCGGTACCTCGCTGCCGGCGATGGAGCAGACGGCGACGGCGGCCGGCGACAGCCTGCGCGCGATCTCCGGCGTCCGGGACGTGGCCAGCGACGTCGGCCAGTCGCTGATGGGCGACCAGGTCGTCAGCGTGGACTCGGCCCAGACCTGGATCACCCTCGCCCCCGGCGCCGACTACGGCCGCGCGACCGCCGCCGTTCGCCGGGCACTCGACCAGTACCCGACGGTTCGGCACACGCTGCTGACCTACCCCCAACTCGCGCTGGAGACCGGCCGGGCGGACACCACGGACGGCGACGGAGCCGTGCGGGTGCGCCTCTACGGAACCGACCCGCAGGCACTCGCGGCGCAGGCCGACCGGATCCGGCAGGCCATCGCGGGAGTGCCGGGAGTCAGCGACCCGACGATCCAGCAGACCGTCACCGAGCCCTCGATCCAGATCGCCACCGACGTGGACAGGGCCGCCGCGCACGGCCTCAAACCCGGCGACGTGCGACGCGCGACGGCCGTGCTGATCGCGGGGATCGCCGTCGGCAGCTACTACCAGCAGCAGCAGATCTTCGACGTGGCCGTGTGGAGCACCCCCGCCGTCCGGCAGAACCTCGACGACCTCCAGAACCTGCTGCTGGACACGCCGAGCGGCGACCAGGTCAAGCTCAAGGACATCGCCACCGTGTCCATCCAGCCCGCAGCCGCCGAGATCGACCACGACCAGGCGTCGCGCTTCCTCGACGTCACCGCCGGTGTCCGCGGCCAGGACCTGTCCGGCACGCTGAGCCGGGTCCGATCCGCCGTGCGCACGGTCGAGCTGCCGCTCGGCTACCACGCCGAGATCAGCAGCGGCCTGCAGCAGACGCAGGGCGCCGACCTGCGGCTGGTGCTGTACGTACTGGGCTGCACCGCCGGGGTGTTCCTGCTGTTCCAGGCGGCCATGCGGAGCTGGACCCGGGCGCTGATGCTGCTGCTGACGGTCCCGCTGGCGCTCGCCGGCGGCGCGCTGACGGCGATGGTCAACGGCCCGCACATGACCACGGGTGCCCTGGCCGGCTTCCTGGCCCTGCTCGGCGTCGCCGTACGCGGCGGCCTGACGCTGGTGCGACGCACCCAGGTGTTGCAGTTGGAGGGCGGGCTCACCCAGCGCGAATCCGTCCTGGCGGCCGCGAGGGTATCGGTCCTGCCCACGCTGGCGACCGCCGTCGGGCTCGCCCTGCTGCTCGTCCCCTTCACTCTCCGGGGGGACATCGCGGGGATGGAACTGGCCCGGCCGCTGGCCCTGGTGGTCCTCGGCGGGCTGGTCAGCACCACGCTGGTGACGCTGTTCCTGCTGCCCGCGCTGCAGTTGTGGCTGCCCGGGGCGAGGCGCGACTCCGCCGAGGGGGCCCATGCCCAGGGACCGGGAGCGGGGCCGGGAGCGGCGGCCGGACCGGCCGGGGAGGCAGGGAACTGATGCGCCGCCGTCATCCGTTCCTGGTGCCCGCCACCGCCCTGTCCGCCGGTCTCACCACCCTGGCCGCGCTCGCGGCGCTCACGGCCTGCGGTCCGAGGACCGTCTCCGCGCACAGCGTGCAGCCCGCGACGATGCAGCCGATCCCCGGCAGCTCGCTGCACCGGGTGCTGCTGACCGCGATCGCCGTCCAGCGCCTGGGCATCGCCACCGCACCGGTCCGCGCGGCCGGAGGGCCGGGGCTGCTCCAGATCCCGCTGACCGCCCTCATCTACGACCCCGAGGGCAGGCCGTGGACGTACACCGTCCCTGCGCCGCGCACCTACACCCGCGTGGCCGTCACCGTCGACCGGGTCGTCGGCGACACCGTCCTGCTGCGCTCGGGGCCCCCGCCCGGCACCCCCGTGGTGGACGTCGCCGCGCCCGAACTGCTGGGCGTCGAGTACGGAGTGGGAGAGGAGTGACCATGGCCGACCCGCAGAGTCCTCGGAACGAACGCGTCACCGCCATGCGCGCGATCGTCTCCTGGAGCCTCCGCTTCCGGTTCCTGGTGGTCGCCGCGGCCGTCGCGATAGTGACGATCGGGATCACCACCGTCCCGCAGACCCCGCTGGACGTCTTCCCCGAGTTCGCACCGCCGCAGGTGCAGATCCAGACCGAGAGCCTGGGCCTGTCCACGTCCGACGTGGAGAACCTGGTCACGGTCCCACTGGAACTGGCGATGAACGGTATGGCGGGTCTGGACACGCTCCGCTCCACCTCCGTGCCCCAGCTCTCCTCGATCGTGATGATCTTCAAGCCCGGCACCGACCTGCTGCACGCCCGCCAGCTCGTGCAGGAGCGGCTGGCCACGGTCCGGCCGACGCTGCCCAAGTGGGCCAGCCCGCCAGTGATGCTCCCGCCGGTCTCGGCGACGGGCCGGGTGCTGCAGATCGGCATGACCTCCGACAGGTACTCGGTCTCGCAGCTCTCGCAGCTGGCCTACTGGAACGTCAAGGCCCGACTGCTGCGCGTGGACGGGGTCGCCGACGTCTCCATCTGGAACGAGCGCCAGCCGACCTTCCAGGTCCAGGTGGACCCGGCGAAACTGGCGGCCAGTCACACCACCCTGGACGACGTCGAACGCACCACCTCCGACGCCCTCGACTCCGGCGCCCTGCAGTTCTCCACAGGCTCCGTCGTCGGAGCGGGCGGCTTCCTGGACACCCCGTCGGGCCGGCTCCAGGTCGCCCACCAGCTGTCCATCCAGACCCCCGCCGACCTGGCCAAGGTCCCGCTGGAGGACCCGGCCGCCCAGGGCAAGCAGGTCCCGCTCGGCAGCGTGGGCCAGGTGGTGCAGGACTACACGCCGATCATCGGCGACGCCGTCATCAACGGGAAACCCGGACTGCTGCTGGTCGTGGAGAAGCTGCCCTGGGGCAACACCCTCCAGGTGACCGACCGCGTCGAGCAGATCCTCAGGGAACTCCAACCCGGCCTGCCCGGCATCCAGTTCGACACCCACATCTTCCGCCCGGCCAACTTCATCCAGGATTCCCTGCACAACCTCGCCGACGCGCTACTGCTGGGCTTCCTGCTGGTGGTGGTGATCCTGGTGCTGTTCCTGTTCGAGTGGCGGGTCGCCCTGATCAGCCTGATCAGCATCCCGCTGTCGCTGACGGCCGCGCTGCTGGTGCTGCGCGCGGTCGGGGCGACCCTCAACACCATGGTCCTGGCCGGGCTGATCATCGCCCTGGGCGCGGTCGTGGACGACGCCATCATCGACGTCGAGAACATCCTGCGGCGGCTGCGCGCGGCCCGGCAGGCGGACCCGGCGTCGGCCACGGAGAGCTCCACGGCCCGGATCATCCTCAACGCCTCGCTCGAGGTGCGCAGCCCGATCGTCTACGCGACGCTCATCATCGTCGCCGCCGCCGTGCCGGTGTTCCTGTTGCACGGCCTCACCGCCGCGTTCTTCCGACCCCTCGCCCTCGCCTACACCCTCGCCATCGTGGCCTCGATGGCGGTGGCCCTGACGGTCACCCCGGCGCTGACCCTGATCATGCTGAGGCGGGCACCGCTGAAGCGCCTGCAGTCGCCGCTGGTGGCGGTTCTGAAGCGCTGGTACGGCGCGGGGCTCACCCGCATCGTCGCCAGGCCGCGCGCGGCCTACGCCGTCTTCGGCGTAGTGGTGATACTGGGCGCCCTGGTCGCCCCCCAGCTCGGCCAGTCCCTCTTCCCCACCTTCAAGCAGCGCGACCTGCTGATCCACTGGGATGCCATCCCCGGCACCTCGGACGCCGAGGTGGTCCGCACCACCACGCAGCTCGACAGCGAGCTGCGGGCCATCCCCGGCGTCACCGACTTCGGTGCGCACATCGGTCGCGCCAAGCAGGGCGAGGAGGTCGTCGGCATCAACGCCGCCGAGGTCTGGATCAGCATCTCGCCCACGGTGGACTACGACCGGACCGTGGCCGCCGTCCGCACCGTCGTGAACAGCTACCCCGGCCTCTACCGCGACGTGGAGACCTACCTGAACGAGCGCATCGAGGAGGTCCTCTCCGGCTCCAAACAGGCCGTCACGGTCCGCGTCTACGGCCAGGACCTGTCCCGGATGCGCGGCACCGCCGACGCCGTCCTGGCCCGGATCCAGTCCGTCCCCGGCGTCATCGACCCACATGTCGACCTCTCCGTGGACACCCCGCAGATCCAGGTCCAGGTGGACCTGGCCAAGGCGGCCAAGTACGGCCTGAAACCGGGTGACGTCCGCCGCCAGGCGGCGGCGATGGTGGCCGGGCAGGAGATGGGCAACGTCTTCAAGAGCAACGAGGTGTACGGGGTCTACGTGTGGAGCGTCCCCGCCGCGCGGGCCAACCCCACGGCCATCAGCGACATGCGCCTCGACACCCCGGGCGGTGGCACCGTAAGGCTGGGCGACCTGGCCGGCGTGACTCTCGGGCCCGACCCGTACCTGATCACCCGTGAGGACAACTCCCGCTACATCGACGTCGGCACCAACGTGCAGGGGCGCGACCTGTCCGACGTGGTCCGGGACATCAAGCACAACCTGCAGGGCCTGAGCGTCCCGCAGGGCTCGCACTACTCGCTGCTGGGCGAGTACCAGGAGCGGCAGAGCGCGCAGGACAGCCTGCTCACCACGGCCGCGCTCGCCGCCGTCGCGATACTGCTCCTGCTGCAACTCGCCTTCGGCTCCTGGCGGCTGGCCGTCTTCGTGTTCCTCACCCTGCCGATGGCCCTGGTCGGCGGCCTGATCGCGATCTGGATCGGCGGCGGCGTCGTCACCATCGGGGCCCTGGTCGGCTTCTTCACGGTCTTCGGCATCGCCGCCCGCAACGGCATCCTGCTGGTCAACCACTGCCAGCACCTGGAGGAGTACGAGGGCGAGACCTTCGGCCCCGCCCTGGTCGTCAGGGGCGCGGGCGAGCGGCTCGCGCCGATCCTGATGACCTCGCTGGCGACCGGCCTCGCCCTGGTCCCGCTGGTGGCGCTCGGCAACCAGCCGGGCCACGAGATCGAGTACCCGCTCGCGGTGGTGATCCTCGGCGGCCTGGTCAGCTCCACGCTGCTGACGCTGTTCGTGGTCCCCTCGCTCTACCTGCGCTTCGGCCACCGGCGGCGGCCCGGCGGCGGCGCGGCAACGCCCGACGCCGGGGGCCGGCCGCCGGCGGAGGCCGCGGGCGCGCCGGGGTGATCGGGATCAGTCGGAGAGTCCCGCCGCCTCGGCGAGCAGACCGACCGTCACCTCGCCTGCCCGCAGCGCGTGTTCCGCCGTCGCGCCGCGGCAGCGCCGGAGCCCCCGGTCGTACTCGGCCATGACCACACCGGCGTGGTCCGAGTCGGACTCGGTCAGCGTCACCGGCCAGCCGCGCCGCCTCAGCGCCATCGCGAACTCCCGCGAGCGCGCGACGTCGACGACCGCGTCGGCGGTGCCGTGGTGCAGCCGGACCGGGATCGGCGAGGCGACGGAGCAGGCCAGGTCCTCCATCACCGTCGGGTGCATCAGCTCGTCCGAGGAGCGGTAGTTGCTGCCGAGTCCCACCACCGCCGACGGACGCCAGCCGTCGTCGCTCGCCGCGGACGGCCGCAGCGCGGTCGCCAGCGCCGCGCGCCCGCCCAGCGACCAGCCGGCCAGGACGAAGCGGCCGGTGTCACCACCGTGGTGGGCGCCCCGGGTGCGCGCGTACGCGAGCGATTCGCGCAGCTGCGTCCAGCCGCCGTCCGGCGCGTCCGTGCGCCAGTCGGGGACCAGGACGAGCAGGCCGCGTCCGGCGGCCGAGCGGGCCAGCGAGGCCAGAACGGCCCGGTTGTCGGCGGGGCGGCCGTGCCACAGCAGCACGGTGGGCAGCAGCTCGTCCGGCGGCCCGGCGGGCCGGTACACGTCGAGCAGCTGCCCGCTCGGGCCGTAACGGAGGCCCCGCCGTACCTCCAGGCGTTCCGCGAGTTTGTTCATGGTGTTCTTCTCCTCCACTCGCGGCATGCTGAAACTGCACCAACGCGGTGATCTTCCGTCGATACGGAACCGGTACACACGGCATGGTGTGCGCACACCTGGGCAGGAGATGCCTCATGAGGACTATCCACGTGGAGAAGGAACGCAAGTTCGACGGGCTGACCGGGACCGACCTCCCGGCCCTCGACGGGCTGCCCGGCGTCGCCGAGGTCTCCACGGCGGACACCGAAGAACTGGACGCCGTCTACTACGACACAGCCGACCTGCGGCTGCTCGCCCACGGCGTCACCCTGCGCCGCCGGACCGGGGGCCACGACTCCGGCTGGCACCTCAAACTCCCGGTCGGGCCCGACGAGCGCCGCGAGCTACAGCTTCCGCTGAGCGCCGGCGCGCCGGGGAAGGTGCCGCGCGAACTGAAGCTGCGCACCAGGGCGTACACGCGCGGTGAGGAACTCGCTCCGCTGGTCCATCTGCGCACCCACCGCCGCCGGACGCTGCTGCTGGACGGCAAGCGGCGGTCCCTGGCCGAGGTCGCCCAGGACGCGGTGTCCGCCCAGGTCCTCGGCACGGGCCCGGGCGGCAGGGACAGCGGGGCGGGCGCGTCGGCCTGGACCGAGGTCGAGGCCGAACTCGTCGAGGGCCGCCCGGAGCTGCTGGACGCCGTGGAGCAGTTGCTGCGCCGGGCCGGGCTGCGGCGCTCCGCCAGCCCGTCCAAACTGGCCCGCGCGCTCGACGCGGGAAAGCCCGCGGCGGAGGCGGGGAAGGCAGCGGCGAAAGGCGGGGGGAAGGCTGCCGGCAAGAGCGCGGGCAGGGCCGGAGCTTCGGCCGACGCGCCCCCGGGCTCCATCGGGGCGGCCGTCACCGCGCTGCTGCGCGAGCAGTCCGGGGATCTGCTCGCGCTCGACCCCGCCGTGCGGACGGACGAGCCGGACGCAGTCCACCAGATGCGCGTCGCGGTGCGGCGGCTGCGGAGCACACTGAAGGTCCACCGGCGGCTGCTGAGCGGTGACTCCGTCGACGCCGTCGCCGAGGAACTGCGCTGGCTCGGCGCGGTTCTGGGCGAGGCCCGCGACCGCGAGGTGCTGGGCGCCCGGCTCGGCGCGGAGATCGGGCGGCTGCCCGCCGAGGAGTGCCCGGGGCCGGTACGGGAGCGCGTGGACGCCTGGGCGACGGCGCAGTACCGGTCGTCCTGGAAGCGGGCCGTCGCCACCCTCGACGGCGAGCGCTACTTCGCCCTGCTGGACGCAGCCGAGGCGCTGGCGGCCCGGCCGACCCACCCCCGGGCCCGCCGTGAGGCCGTCCCCGCGTTCGAACGCACGGCGCGGCGCGAGCAACGTCGCGTCGCCCGCCGCCTCGCCGAGGCAGTGGCCGCCCCTGCCGGACCGCCGCGGGACCAGGCGTTGCACGGCGCCCGCAAGGCGGCCAAGCGGGCCAGGTACGCGGCAGAAGGCGCGGCTCCGTCCGCGGGCAAGCCGGCCACGCGCCTGGCAGTGCGGATGAAGGCGGTGCAGCAGCTGCTCGGCACCCGCCAGGACGCGCTGCTCGCCTGCCAGGAGCTGCCCGGTCTGGCAGCCGCCGCGCACTCGGCGGGCGAGCCCGGCTTCGGCTACGGCGTCCTCTACGCGGGCGAACGCGCCGCCATTGCCCAGGCCGACCGGGAACTGCCCGCCGTCTGGAAGAAGGCCCGGCGGCGCAGGCTCACCCGCTTCACCTGAACGGGCACAATCAGAGGATGTCCAGACGCAAGACGGGTCCGCGCAGGGCGGCGACCTCCCCCGGTCCCCGCCCCGACAGCCCCCGCTCCGACAGCCCGTGCCCCTGCGGTCTCGGAAAGCCCTACGGCGAATGCTGCGGCGCCTTCCACCGCGGCACCTTCCTTCGCGGAACTGCCGCCTCGCCGACGCCGCCGACCGCTGAGCTGCTGATGCGTTCCAGGTTCAGCGCCTTCGCCGTCCGCGACGCCGGCTACCTGCTGCGAACCTGGCACTCGAGCACCCGGCCGTCCCGGCTCGACCTCGACCCGGCCCAGCGGTGGCTGCGCCTGGAGATCCTCGGCGCGACCGAGGGCGGCCCGTTCCACCCCGAGGGGACGGTCGAGTTCCGGGCGCACTACAGCGAGGACGGAAGGCAGGACGCGCTGCACGAGAACAGCCGGTTCGTCCGCGAGCGGGGCGCGTGGGTCTACCTGGACGCGCTTCCGACCTGACGTCGCGCCCTGACTGCTGCTCGAGTTACTGCTGCTCGGGCTACTGCTGCTCGGGCGTGGTGGCGGGCCAGATCTCGGCGTCCGTCGCCTCCAGCACCGGCGCGGACTCCGGCGCAGCGGGCGCGGGAGCCGGGTTGCAGGTGAAGCCGAGGTTCTGCATCGCACGGATGACGTCGGCGGCGGAGAAGTCGCGACGGTCCTGCTTGGTGATGATGGCCCCGACTTGCTTGATCGGGTAGGTACGGCGCCCGATGCGGACGGACTCCCCAGTGACGGGCTCGGCCTTGACGTCCTTCATGAGGGCCACTACCTCGCTCGCCTGCAGGTAGAAGGAGCAGCCGGCGATGGTGAAGCGCATCGTGCCTCGCAGTCGGGGAGAAGTGCGGAGAGGGACGGGAGACGTCCGTACGGCCAGCCTCGCACAGGCTGACCCGGACGGAAAGAACAGCTCGTCCGGCGCGGCGTGTGCTAGCTTGGGTGTTGTTGCAGTTTTGGTTCCCATGAACGTTGTGTGCGCCTGCCGGGTTGTAACCCCAGGCGCACTTTTGTTTTTCCGGTCTTTGTCCGGAGCGGGGCGATCATCGCGGCGACTCGGGTTCCCGCACAGTGCGGGTCCCGATCTCAGCCCCTGAAGGAGATTGACATGGCTAGTGGCACCGTGAAGTGGTTCAACGCCGAAAAGGGTTTCGGCTTCATCGAGCAGGACGGCGGCGGCGCTGACGTCTTCGCCCACTACTCGAACATCAACGCGCAGGGCTTCCGCGAGCTCCTTGAGGGCCAGAAGGTCGAGTTCGACGTCACGCAGGGCCCCAAGGGCCCGCAGGCGGAGAACATCCGCCCGGTCTGACGCGACTCCGACGCGACAGCGTCGCCCGCGTAAGCGCGCCAAGGGGCCCCACCGTATCCGTACGGTGGGGCCCCTTGCTGTGTACCCGCTGGCTTACGTGGGGAGCGACAGGGCTCGGGCGCCCACCGCCCGGCACCTCCGCTTGCCGCGTCGCTCCCCAGGTCGTTAGTAGGCGAGCCCTACTGTCTGCTTCAGCGTCGCCGGGTCGTCGATCATCGCGAGCATGGCGTGGGCGACGTCGGCGCGGGAGATGGACCAGCCGCGGGGCACGATGCCGCCGACGGCCCTGCGGTACTCGCCGGTGAGCGGCTTGTCGGTGAGCCGGGGCGGGCGCACCGAGGTCCACTCGGTGGCGCTGCGGCGCATGCTCTCCTCCATACCTGCCAGATCCGCGTACACGTCACGGAGCAGCACCCGGATCATCGGGGTGGCGACGGCGCGCATGAGCAGGTTCTCACCCTCCGGAATCTCGCCCAGCGGGGCCGCGCTCACCACGAGCAGCCGGCGCACCTCCCCCGCGTCCATGGCCTTCAGAACCGCCCGGGTTCCGGCGGTGGCGACGCCGGCGAGCTTGCGGCCGCGCGGGCCGAGACCGGACAGCACCGCGTCCCTTCCGGCGACGGCGGGAGCCAGCGCCTCGGCATCGGTGACGTCGGCGGTGACGACCTGTAGCGCGGGATGTTCGACCTGCAGCCGGGACGGGTCGCGCACCACAGCGGTGACCGTGTGCCCGGCCTCCAGAGCCTGGCGGACGATCTGCCCGCCGATCCCGCCCGTGGCTCCGAGAACGGTGAGTTCCATGGCGTCTCCCTTGGTGGGTAAGTGTTCACTCACCTACTAGAGTGAGTATTCACTTACCCTTGCGTCAAGCCCTGACGCCGACCGATCGGACCAATGTGACGCCGTCCAGTCCCGCCGCCCCCACCCGTACGCGGATCCTCGACGCCGCCGAGGAGCTGATGGGCAGCATCGGGCTGGTGCGGGCGACGACCAAGGAGATCGCCCGCGCCGCGGGCTGCTCGGAGGCCGCCCTCTACAAGCACTTCTCCAGCAAGGAGGAGCTGTTCGTCGCCGTCCTGCAGGAGCGCCTGCCCGCGCTGGGCCCGCTGCTCCGCGATTTGATGGCGGACCCGGGCGACCGGGGTATCGAGGAGTGCCTGACCGAGATCGCCCGCAGCGCGGCACTGTTCTACGACGCCAGCACGCCGATCGGCGCCTCGCTGTTCGCCGATCCGGCGCTGCTCCGGCGCCACCGCGACGGGCTGCGCCCGATGGGCGCGGGCCCGCACCAGCCGCTCCGCGAGCTGGCCGCCTACCTGCGCACGGAGCGCGCCCACGGCCGGATCCACCCCGACGCCAACCCGGACGCCGCCGCCGCGCTACTCCTTGGTGCCTGCTTCCAGCGCGCCTTCCTGCGCCACTTCCTCGGCGAGGCTCCCGAGCCTGCCGACGCCTTCGCCACCGCCCTGGCCCGCACCCTGCTCGCGGGCATCGGCCGCTGAAGCCGGTCCCGGCCGGGTAGCCGGACCGGCCCTAGAAGGCGCTGCTGAACTGGCTCCAGAACAGCAGCACCGAGAGCAGCAGCCCTACGTCCATGGCCAGCAGGCCGGGTCGGGCACGTCGCCGGCGAGCCGTGGCGACCTTCTTCGGCTCGACCTCCATCGTCTCCACCGGAGCGGAGTCGATCTTCGCCAGGGCCGCCCGGGCGGCCCACTCGCTGGTGGGGCGCTTACGGACCTGGACTCGCCAGGGCTGCTCGGGATCATGGTCCACCACGACGATCCGCCCGGCCCGGTAGTCGTCCATGTCCATCAGGTTGACCGTGGTGGTGGACCAGACCCGGTAGCCGGGGCGACCGTCCGGAGCCACCGTCAGGTCGAGCCGGACCGCGAAGTCCGGGCCCTCGCCGACCGCCCGCGAGGACTCGATCCTGGCGAGCGCAGGGTGCATCGTCCGCACCTCTGCGATCCCGGCAGCCTTCCGCCCGCTGCCGAACAGCAGCGCGAAGCCGGCGATCGCGGTCCACGGGATCAGGTTGATCCCGACCACGAAGAGCCCCACCCCGGCGGCGCCGGGGTCCACCAGGTGCAGCCCTCCCGCGACCGTCCCGCCGATCTCCACCCCCACCAGGGTGCACAGCAGCAGCCCGAACCAGAACACGGCATTCCCCCAGGTGGACATCGTCCTGACCGTCGTCGGCACCCGACGCGCACCGCACAGTGTGCCCGAGCCCGGGGAGTCCTGTCCCCGGGTCAGCCGCTCAGCGGTAGGGTCATTGGGACAGGGTCTGACGCAGGCTCTGGTGGGCGACTTGGTAGACGCAGGTGCCCAGCACCAGCCGTCCGGTTTGCGGCACGTGCGTCGGTGCGCGCCGCGCACCGCCGTGCCCACCGCGACGAACTCGATGACGTCGCCGAAGAACTGATGGTTCATCGGCCTGAGCACCACGCCGATCACCCGTCAGCGCCCAACCACTCCTCCCTCGTGGATCCAGCGGCCCAGACGGCCGCCGAGGCGGGAACGACACGCAAGGAGAAGCAGGCGGCCCCCAAGGTTGGCGCAGGCTTCTCCGCCGCTTTCCCTGGCCGCCGCAGCACGTTCCCCCTCGGCTGACGACACTGTCCCGCGCACCCCGCTCCACCCTGACGACTCAGGAGACATGCCTGTCATGAGCGCCATCAACCGTCGACGGTTCATGCAACTTGCCGGCGGCACAGCCGCCATGTCCGCACTGTCGACCAGCATCGCCCGCGCCGCGGAGATCCCGGCGAACCGCCGTACCGGCAGCCTGCGGGACGTGGACCACATCGTCGTCCTCATGCAGGAGAACCGGTCGTTCGACCACTACTTCGGGACCCTGCGGGGTGTGCGCGGCTTCGGCGACCCGCGCCCCGTGGTCCTCCCCAACGGCAAGCCGGTCTGGTACCAGTCCGACGGCGCCAAGGACGTGCTGCCGTTCCGGCCGGAGGCGAACAACCTCGGCCTGCAGTTCATCGAGGACCTCCCGCACGACTGGAACAGCAGCCACGCCGCATGGAACCAGGGCACGTACGACAAGTGGGTACCGGCCAAGTCCAGCACCACGATGGCCTACCTCACCCGCGACGACATACCGTTCCACTACGCCCTGGCCGACACCTTCACCATCTGCGACGCGTACCACTGCTCGCTGATCGGGCCCACGGACCCCAACCGCTACTACATGTGGACCGGTTACACCGGCAACGACGGCACCGGCGGCGGCCCGGTCATCACCAACGCCGAGGCCGGCTACTCCTGGACCACCTACCCGGAGCGCCTGGAGCAGGCGAAGGTGTCCTGGAAGATCTACCAGGACGTCGGCGACGGCCTCGACGCCAACGGCTCCTGGGGCTGGACCAACGACGCCTACATCGGCAACTACGGCGACAACTCGCTTCTGTACTTCGACAACTACCGCAACGCCAAGCCCGGCGACCCGCTCTACGACAAGGCCCGCACCGGCACCGACAACAAGGCCGGCCAGGGATACTTCGACATCCTCAAGGCCGACGTGCTGGCCGGCGAGCTCCCCCAGGTCTCCTGGATCGTCGCCCCCGAGGCGTTCACCGAGCACCCCAACTGGCCCGTCAACTACGGCGCCTGGTACATCTCCCAGGTCCTGGACGCGCTGACGGCGAACCCCGAGGTGTGGAGCAGGACCGCACTGCTCATCACCTACGACGAGAACGACGGCTTCTTCGACCACGTCGTTCCGCCCTTCGCACCGTCCTCGCCCGCCCAGGGCGGGTCGACCGTGGACGTCACCGGCGAGATCCTCAACCCGCCGGCCTCCAGCGGGTTCGCCGCAGGCCCCTACGGTCTGGGGCAGCGCGTCCCCATGATCGTCGTGTCGCCCTGGAGCAAGGGCGGCTACACCTGCTCCCAGGTCTTCGACCACACCTCGATCATCCAGTTCATCGAGAAGCGCTTCGGCGTCCACGAGCCCAACATCTCGCCCTGGCGCCGCGCCGTCACCGGCGACCTGACCGCCGCGTTCGACTTCTCCAGGAGCGACCCCAAGGTCCCGGCGCTGCCGGGCGTCACCGGCTACTTCCCGCCCGACCGCGACCGGCACCCCGACTTCGTGCCGACCCCGCCGGCGAACCCCGCGCTGCCCAAGCAGGAGCCCGGACTTCGCCCGGCCCGCCCGCTCCCCTACGACCTCTCCGCCGACGCCCGCACCGACACCGCAGCCGGCAGCCTGACGATCGACTTCGCCAGCCACGCCAGGGTCGGCGCCAACTTCTACGTGACGTCCTCGACGCACCCGGCCGGACCCTGGACCTACACCGTCGAGGCGGGACGGCAGCTGTCCGGCAGCTGGTCCGCCGGCTCGGACAGCCGGGGCGCCTACGACTTCACCGCGTACGGGCCGAACGGCTTCCTGCGACAGTTCCGCGGGACCGTCGGCAGCGCCGGCGCCGAGGTGGCCGCACGCCACGACCGGACCAGCGAGGAGGTCCGGCTGGTGCTCAGCAACCACGGCAGCACGTCCGTCCGTTTCACCATCACCGACGCCTACGACGCGAAGCACCCGGTCACGCACCTGCTCCGCCCCGGTGCGCAGCTCACCCACGTGGCGCACGTCGAGGACAACCACGGCTGGTACGACCTGAGCGTGGTGTCCGACCGGGACGGCGCCTTCCTGCGCCGCCTGGCCGGCCATGTCGAGACCGGCCGCCCCAGCACCAGCGACCCGGCGATCGCCACCGGCTGAAGCCGGGACCGGGACGCACGACGGGTTCCCCGCTCCCGACCTGCGGAGCGGGGAACCCGTGCCGTACTGCGCCGTGTGGCCCCGTGCTGTGAGGGTGCGTCAGCCGGCGTAGGCGAGCGCCCTGACGAACGCCGCGCCGTCGACCGTACCGAGCCCGGAGGCCAGGTCGTAGCCGGACCCGGCGGAGTAGCCGGTGACGCCACCGAAGGAGTTGTCGCCGGTCTTGATGTCCACGATGCCGCTGAACCGCGAGGGCAGGTGGGACAGTCCGTACAGGGCCGGGTTGATCAGACCGAGCCGGTGCCCGGCCACCTGGTCGGCCAGCGCGACCACGCCGGAGAAGATCGGGGTGGCCTCACTCGTACCACCGACCAGACCCCATCCGGTCCGGTTGGGGTCGTAGGACGAGTAGGTCCAGGCCGCGCCGTCCACCGCCGCACTCATGCTGATGTCGGGCGTTCCACGCTGCGCACCCACCACACCGCGTACGCCGCCCTGGTACCAGGGCCGCGGGAAGACGGCCGAGACCCCGCCGCCGCCCGCGCCGTAGCCGTCGTTCCAGACCACGTCGGGGGCCAGCCGCTTGCCCTGGTCGTCCAGCAGCAACTGGCTGCCGCCGACCGAGGTGACCAATGGGTCGGAGGAGGGCCAGGAGTTGACCTTGTACGGATACAGGGCGGAGCCGTTCGTCTCGGCGTCGGTGGCGCCGTTGTCGCCGGAGGCCGCGAGGACGGTGACGCCGTGCCGGGCGGCGTCCTGGAAGGCGTAACGCAGGTTGGTGAGCGAGGAGTAGTTCCCCTGGTCAAACCCGGGGAAGGTGTTCTCGGTCGCGCCGAAGCTCTGCGAGATGACGTCTCCGACACCGTGGTTGATCAGGGCCCGCTCGGCGTCCATCATCTCCGGAAGCCCGGTCGTGCCCTCGGTCTCCGAGACCGCGGTCTCGACCAGGACGATCTTCGCGCCGGGGGCTATGGAGTGGGCGTACTCCACGTCCAGGGTGGTCTCCCCGGCCCAGCCGCTCATGTCCGGGTTGCCCGGGTTGAAGGGCGGAACGTTGCCCCACTTCACCACGTCGACCTTGGTGTCGGGCAGGCCCCACTGCTTGTCAAACACCTGCAGGTCGTTCTGGATCGTGGGGGAACCGTAGGAGTCGACGATCACGATCGTCCGCCCCCGCCCGGTGATCCCGTGCGAATAGAGCGAGTTGAGGTTGTAGGCGGCCCGGTACTGGACCGGGGAGTAGCAGTGGATCCCGTACTTCGCCACGCACTGGGTCGTGGAGATCGGCGCGCTGAGCGTCCGCGCCAGGCGCGGCCCGGCTATCGCGGGGTGGACGTTCGCCCTGATCGAGGCGGGCGCCGGGGCGGCCGCGACGGTGGATGGGGTGACGGCCGCGCCCAGGGCCAGGGCGGTGGCCCCGGCGGTCAGAGCTGCGGCCAGGATCCGCGCGGTTCCTGCGCGACGTGCGCGCGGGGTGGCGGGAGTGCGTCGCATGGGACTCCTTGAGTGTGGAGGGCCCGTCCTCGACGGTTGGTGTCTCCATGTCACCTGCTGTGTTGAGGCCATGTCAGCGGATTGGTCGAATCGTGACATTCGGATTTCGCGTCACCGAAACGGACGCAGCGCCACCGTCAACAGCCGGCACCACGCGACGTGGTTACACTTCGACAGATATCGTCAGTAACTCGGCATTTGGCATTGCTTTCCGCCCTCGAAGCCCAGTTCCGCATTCGCAGGAGGATACGTTCGCGATTCCCTGTCCGGTCCGATGTTCCATCGGCTCGGGTCCGGATACGGGCAACGAGACCTGGCCGCCGGAGGATAGTGATGAGCATGACCTCGCACAGCACGACCGGGGTGCCGCACCCCCGCGCCTCCCGCCGCCCCGCCGGCATGGCCACCGCCGTCGGCGCTCTGGGTCTGGCCGGACTGCTGTCGCTCGCGGCCTGCTCGTCCACCGCGGCCCGGGCGCAGGGCACGCCCGCGTCGCAGGCGGCCACCGGCGTCGCATCGGGCAACACCACGGCCGGCACAGCCACGCCCAACACAGCCACAGCGAGCCCAGCCACATCCACCGGGGTCGCGCCCACCAGCGCCGCCGCAACCAGCCCAGCCACCGGCCCCGCGCCGAGCCCGTACTCCACGCTGACCCTGACCGAGCACGCCACCGGCACCACCGTCAGCATCCCTGTGGGCGACACGGTCAGACTGGTGCTCAACAGCACCTACTGGGCCCCGCCGATCAGCTCAGCGCCGAACGTCCTCTCGCCTGTCGGGAGACCCATGACGGCCACGGGGAGCGGACCCGGCTGCCACCCGGGCAGCGGCTGCGGCACCGTCACCGCGCGCTTCGTCGCCCGCACAGCCGGGACCGCCCGGCTCACCTCGTCCCGCACCAGCTGCGGCGAGGCCATGGCCTGCACCCCAGCCCAGGCGACTTTCACCGTCACCGTCGTGGTCACCGCGGCACGCTGACCCGGACCCCCGGCTCCACGGCGGAGATCCCGCAGCCGCGAAATGGGGGAGCCGATGAAGCAGCACAGGGTGAGGAGTGTGCCGAGGTCGCCCATCACGGGCGTGGCCCGCAGGCCGATGGCGCCGCCGAGCAGCGAGCCGATCACGGCGGCGCCGGTGACGTCGACCTGCCGGGCCCGGTGTACTGCGGCTCGGTCGCGGCGCCACACCCGACCTGGCAGACGTGTTGCCGACCTCGCCCGCTCTGCCGCCGCTTCCCGATCTGCCGCCGCTGCGCATCGGCCGGGGCGCAGACCTGCGCCGGGGCCGTGACGTCACCCTGGTCGCGACCGGCACCGGAGCCCATCGCCACCTCCTGGAACCCAACGGCATCACCCCCACCGCCATCGCCGCCCAGGCCCGCCGACCGGTCGCAGGTGAGCGGGTCAGGAGTTCACGGACTCCAGACCTTCTGGGGTCACCCCAGTGATCATGTATCTGCCCGGCTTCAGGTGGTGCGCAGTGATCAGATTTTGGGCCTCCAGGGAGGTGATGAGACGCGCAACTTCCTCATTCGACCTTCCGGTTGCCTGGGCTATGTCCCCCACGTTCGGGTAGTACCCGCGCCCTTCGCGGCGGAAGAACTCGACTACGACCCGTAGGACCCGCAATTCGTCGGTTGAGGACTGATCGTTCATGCTTTCAAGCTAGGCCCGCCCCAGGCGCCCCGCCTCCGGGGATCGATCGGCCTGTGCCGTGAACTTCCCCGTTGCCACCCCCGGTATCCGGGGTCGGCCCGACGTGGTCGCCACTTCCCCGGAGGACATCGACGAGCTCCTCCGGCCTGGTTTCACCAGACCAAAGTCGCGGACCTTGGCCTCCTGTGCAGTGGGCTCCATTCGCCACGCTTCCGACCCGGCCAGTTGGCGCCGACCGTGGGAGGATGCAACTGGTCAGCTGTGCGGGGACAGTTCACCTTGGGGGAGCCTTGAGTCGACTCTTCGGTAGAGGCCGCGAATCCGGGGCGGTCCTGCTCGTGGTGCTGTTGGCTGGTGCATGCAGCCCGCCCTCCCATCGCTCGGAACACGATGATCGCCAGAGCCCGCGACCATCTGCGCCCGCCTCTACCGGTAACGGCGTGGTGCTCGATTGAGACTCGGGCGTGCTGGCCTGGCGTGTTGTCCGGTGGGTGATCACCTCTCGGCGGCGCGGTCGGAGACCAGGCC